>JAUVKF010000033.1 GCA_030596395.1 Chlorobiota bacterium
TATGTTGAGGTAAAGCTGCCTCTTTGGAAATAATATATAAGAATAAAACGCAATGAATCCACAAGTAATAAAACAGGAAAAGGAGAGGTTAAAAAAGAAAAAGGAACTCTTAAAACAACAGAAAAACAGAACTTTAACAAATATCAAGAAAAATGAAATAGAACTAAAAAAGAAGGAGTTGAGGTTGAAAGAAAGAAAGTTGATGGAAAATAGATATCTTTACTCCTATAGGAAATTTCTGATTAAATATCCTGATTAAAACAACAAAAATGAATGATGATTTTATTGTTGATGATACTTTTGAGGAAGAGGATCCTGAGTATGAAGAAGAAGAACTAATACATGTAAATTTCTTTTATGAAGTAAATAATAACGAAATTATGAACATTGAAACAGATTTATTTGTTGAACAGATAAATCATAATATTTTCAATGATCACAATTTCAGAAGGCGAATATATCGTGGAACTTTAGACAAGATAAAAGATGGAATATTTCCAGGGGATGATAATCTAATAGAAATCGCTCAAAATTTTCACCTTTCAACTTATTATAATTTCAATGAATTTTATCTTGATTATGAATCTAAATTCGAGCATCTTAATGTTATAATTCTTAAATTTGGAGATATGGATCCATCACTCAGTTACTTATTCACAAGACAGAGACAAATCAGTTTAGAAACACCTGAGATTTTGGATCAAATTTTTCATGACACAGAATACGTTCGCCCACTTATACCAGATGATAGCTTACTTGCTGACCTTTATAGGAGGTTCTTCTTCAATCAATAAACTAACTCATTCATTACTAGTGTGTATTCATTTGATTTAAAATGGTAAATTTTGGACAAATGTTTTAAGAAAAATAATATTGTTTTAATTATATTTTGTTAAAATGCTGATATATAATTTATTACAATTTCTCATCTAGACTGCGCCACACCCCGTGGACTACACTTTGGTAACTATTAGGCAAAATTAAATAAATTTTAACGATTTAATCAACCTTGTAAGCACCCATACAATTAAACACGGAGCCATTTTGCAACATTGCTGAAACCGATAAATAAGCAATTTATCAGGACTTGCATGACGTTTACTTTGGCGAGTGCGAATTACTTTTGATGCTTGTAAGAAGGATGATAATGCTGATAGATACAAATTATTAATCTGATTTGTTTTGTCTATTTTTAAAGCATTAAATTTCTGAATTATGTCAATTGAAAATTTCACTGCTTACAATCCAACCCGTCTTCACTTTGGTGTTGGCATAATCAACAAGCTTGGAAAAAGCGTTAGTAAATATGGAAATAAGGTATTACTAATCTATGGAAAGGGCTCAGTAAAAAAGTATGGTTATTACAATCAGGTTGTTAGCCAGCTTGAATCATCAGGAATGTCAGTTGTTGAATATTCAGGCATCAAGCCAAATCCGGTAATTGAAGATGTTAACAAAGCAGTTGAACTGGCTCAAAAAGAACAGGTTGATGTGATTGTGGCCCTGGGTGGTGGCAGCGTTATCGACACAGCAAAAGTGGTTTCATTGGCTGCAGGTTCGGCAATAGATGGCTGGCAAATTGTAAAAGGAAACGAAAAACCTGGTCATGCCATTTCGTTGATATGTGTACTAACACTGGCAGCAACAGGTACCGAAATGAATGCAGCAGCAGTTATGCAAAACCATGAAACTGGTGAAAAACTTGGCTTTGTAAATTCACTTAGCTTCCCAAAAGAATCATTTCTTGATCCGGCATTTACACTTTCTGTCCCAAAAAATTATACTGCCTACGGAATTGTTGACCTGATCGCACACGCCCTGGAGGCCTATTTTGGAGAAGGTGAACCCTCGCTGACTGACCGGATTACTTTTGAAATAATAAAAGATGCAATGGAATGGGGGCCACAGCTTCTCAATGATTTAAATAATATACAATTGCGCGCTAACATCATGCTTGATGCAACATTAGCCCTTAACGGATTAACCCAATACGGTAAAAAAGGAGGCGATTGGGGTGTGCATGCCATCGGGCACGAATTGTCGTTATTGTACGACCTTCCTCATGGTGCTACATTGAGTATTGCTTATATTGCCTGGCTTAAAATCCAGCAGGATCGGATCCCGGATCGGATTAAAAAATTGGGGGCATCTCTTTTTGGTGAAACCTCAGTTGATGAAATTATTGATAGGTTGTCATCTTTCTTTAGTAAAACTGACTCTCCTGTCAGTTTATCAGAAGTTGGGATTGGTGAAGATCAAAAACAAAAAATTATTGACCAGATGAACAGTAATTTGGTTTCAGGTATGTACCATAAATTAAACGATGAGGATCGAAAAAAACTGGTTGAACTTATGCTTTAAAATATTTTAGTGAAAGCAAAAGAAAGATTTATAAAACATTATGAAAAGGGATATATGCCCTGGGTACATTCAAAACCTGATTTTAACCTTATTGAAACGGTAAAAGATTGGAGAATTAAGCCCTGTAAAACCCTGGAGATTGGTTGCGGTACCGGAACTGATGCCATATGGCTGGCTGAACAGGGTTTTGAAATTACAGCCATCGATGTTTCACCGCTTGCCATAGAAATGGCGAAAGAAAATGCGGGTAAATCCGGTGTAACATCTCAATTCATGGTAAAAGACTTTTTAAATGACAGGCTGGAGAATGTACCTTTTGATTTTGTTTTCGACAGGGGATATTTCCATTCGTTTAAAACCAACCTAAGGCGAAAAAAAATAGCCAAAAAAATTGCAGACTACCTGTCCGATGAAGGAATGTGGTTATCCCTGATTGGAAGTTGCGACAGCCCTCCCCGCGAAACCGGGCCACCAATGCGATCAGCAAAAAACATTGTGAATGCAGTTGAACCCTATTTTGAAATACAATTTATGCAAACAAGCGTATTTGGCAATGACCAGAAAAATCCGGCAAATGTTTGGGTTTGCCTGATGAAAAAACGTAAATATTAACATACTCTGTAAATTATCATCTGGCAATGTGCAACCTTTCTTTAATGCCTGATGTCATTCATTTATAAGTTTGAAGGTAATTTTATATCTTGCAGGGAAATATTTTTAAGTATTCAGTTGGCCGGCCCAACTACCCCGCATGCATATTGATAAATCCTTCATAAAGCGATTGAAGTCTGGTGATGATAAGGCGCAAAAAGCTTTCTATCAAAAGTTTGCTCCTAAAATGTACGGCATTTGTCTTCGATTTTCTAAAAATACGGCAGAGGCTGATGATATGCTCCAGGAAGGATTCATCAGGATATTCAATCATATTAAAGATTTTAGAGGAGAAGGGGCTTTAGAAGGTTGGGTTAGGCGGACAATTGTAAATACGGCGATAAATTTTTACAAAAAAAGAATAAAACAAGGGATAACAACAGAGCTGGAAAACGTTAGGGAAAGAGTTGAAGATGAAAGTTACATTATTGAACAGATGGCAGCAAAGGAACTGCTTGAAGTAATCCGGCAGCTTCCGGATGGTTACCGAACTGTTTTTAACCTGAATGTGATAGAAGGATATTCGCACAAAGAAATTGGAGAAATGCTCGGCATTTCAGAAAATACTTCTAAATCCCAACTTTCAAGGGCTCGGGTATCTCTCCAAAAAAAGATAAGGAACCTGAAAAACAGGGAAAATAAAAAGAACATTGAGTAAAGCCCAAACAAATACAGACAAACTATTCCAACAAAAGTTTGAAAACTTTGCTGTGGCACCTCCAGAGTATGTTTGGAGTGGTGTTCAGGCCGGAATTGCAGCACCTTCATTCTTTGCTTTATACTGGAAAGGTATAGCTGCTGCAGCTGTAGTTGTTGTGTTGGTTGCGGCTGGTATTTTGTTTCTAACACCTGGTACAGAGCCTGATGTTTACGACACTGAAAAATCCGTTTTAATTGTTGAACCCGATGCGGGAAGCAAAGAGATCGGTAGCCTGGAGCAGGAGGAAAATCAAACTGAAATAGAGGGTTCTGATATCATTGTGAATGAATCCATCAATAATGCTGGTTTGAATACTGAGCAGGCCCTGTCAGATAATAATATTGATAGCGAAAATCCCTCAGGCGATCAGGAGCAAAAGATTGTTGATAACAGTGGTTACGATAAAATAAATGATGAATCTGGTAATGGCCAATATCCTGAATCCAGCACCCAGGAAGGTATTGCTATAGGTGTAATTGTTTCTTCTGATCAGGGAGTACAGCAAAAAGATGGTGAGGTTGATCCGAATACAAGAACCATTAACACCATGACTACAAGTGAAAAAGCTGGATTCAATATTTATAGCGATTACCAGGCTCAACCAATACCACCATCAATTGATGAAGCCTCGCTTATTGACCCTGCCATTAAGGACAAAAAAAGCAAATGGTCTTTTGGCTTGTATTTTTCTCCTGAAATGATGTTGAATAATTTTGATTCGATTGAGATTCTTGCTAATTATTCTTTGGGTGTGGAACCTACCTATTTTATCAACGATCATTTATTTATCAGGTTTGGCCTCGGCGCATCTTATTCCCGCGACCGTGGTTTTGCCAAACTGGATTATCTGAGCAACGACTTATTAGGCACTTACGATTATGTGTATGATATAACTTTTGATAGTATTGATGGTGAGGTTTTACCCACATATCATACAAAAACTGCGGAAGTATGGGATACGGTCAGGCATCTTGAAATAAGCTCACTAACCAACCAGTACGTTTATCTTCAAACACCATTATTGTTTGGCTATTACAATACAACCTCTAATTTCAAATGGTATTTTTATGGTGGTCCTGCTTTCAATTTAATGGTTAGCAAGCAAATTGATCAACCCCTGGTTGGTGTTGAATATGTTGAGATACTTGATTTAACAAAGGTACTGCCCGAACGTTCACCCTATTATTTCCAATTGTGGATTGGAGCCGGTATCGAATACAAAGCAGGCAAAAACCTGGGTATTGCATTTGAACCCAGTTACAGATATTACTTTAACAATGTTTTCAAAGAGCCACCTTACAGTAAATCCGGTTTATCAGGATTTTCGTTAAGGGTTGGCCTGATCTATACTATTCAATAAAAAAGGAAGAGTATGAAAAAATATGTACGACTACTTAAAATTAAATCGCTGTTGGTATTGATTCTTTTATTGATAACAACATCTTCGGCCAAAGCCACAAACAGTACTGGAGATAACTATGTTATTATTACCGGGCAGATCACAAATACGGAACATGGGAATCCATTGGAAGAACATACCGTTTATATCGAAAGCGAACAACTTACATTTAGCACGAGTTACTATTTCAAGGTATTAGAAACCAATGAAGATGGTTTCTTTTATGACACAATCTCAACGAACATTGAGTATGGTTCTTTTGAGGTTTACACCTTTGACTATGAAGGAAATAAGTCATCAGAAATTTTGCATTTCAGGTTTATGGATATTTCAAACAACAATACATTTCTTGTTAATTTTCATGTTTTCATGCCCTTGCAAACACCGGTCCTTCAGGCCAGGTTTAAGTTTATTAAAAAGATAACCGGAGATAAATTCAGGTTTAAATTTGTTGATGAAACCCAGCATGAAAATATAAAAAACTGGTTTTGGGAGTTTGGTGATGGCACTAACTCATCCTTACCAAATCCTGAACATCTCTTTACCAAGTATGGTATGTACAAAGTAAATCTTACAGTGTTAGCCGAAATAGATGGTATTGAAGAAATGAGTACCATTTCCAAATATGTTTTTATACCCCGTATAAGTTATTATCATATCGGTGGTCATTGTTTGGTAAATCAATTCCCGATTGATAAAGGTTATGCCTGTCTTTATCGTATTGATGAGGACGATGTTTTAATTCCTTTTGATACTGTTGCTTTAAATGATACACTTGGTTATTATTATTTCTATCAGGTTCCTGAAGGGATATACTGTGTAAAAACGCAGCCAGATATTTCATCCGAATTTTATGGGACCATGATGCCCACTTATTACGGAGATACAGAATATTGGAACAAGGCCACAAGGATAATCAATAACCATACTGATTTTGAATATCATATAAATTTGGTAGCAGGGTCGGGTATTCCAACAGGAAATGGAAAAATTGCCGGAAAAGTAACCTTTACAAACGGCGACAGGGATGGAAATGCATATTCTTCTGTTGGTGTTGCCATTTATATACTCGATGCGCTAAATAACCCAATGAGCTGTCAGTACACTGATGAGAACAGTTCATTCTGTTTTGAAAATATGGCATTGGGTACATACTGGATTTATCCTGAAATAGCCGGATTTAACCTCACAAAAGAAATAATCGAACTTACTGAATTAATCCCTGTAATTCAGGATGTTGATATTTATATCAATACTGATGCTGTTTACCTGATATTCCCTGATTCGGAAGACATGGAAGATAATTTTATTAGCCAACCATATCCTAATCCAGCCTCAAATCATTTTTCGTTTGAGATCAATGCGAAAAACGATAAAGAAATTAGCATGGATATTGTTAATTTGCAGGGTAAGATTGTCATCTCGAAAATTTTAAACTTGTATAGCGGAGTAACTAAAAACACTATTCAAACTTCGAGCCTGACACCCGGAATTTACTTTTTAAGGTTAAGTGCAAATGGAATGACAAATGAGCGAAAGATTGTAATTAATCATTAGCAGTTTACTTAAACCCCCATTTTGCTCCATCTTTTGTGTCTTTGATTTGAATATTTAGTTTCTCCAACTCATCCCTGATCTGGTCAGATGTTTGATAATCTTTATTTTCTTTTGCTTTCTTACGGATATTTAAAATTGTATCCATCAGGTAATTTATAAGTTGAGCATCATCCTTATCTTTGTCATCCTTTAAACCAAGCAAATCAAACAGGTATTTCTGAAGCAGTGATTTTGAAAATTCGATATCTTCTTTTGTCAGTTTTTCTTTTCCATCGTTTACCTGGTTCAATATTCTTGAAAGGTCAAACAAATGAGCCAATACAATGGGCGTATTTAAATCATCGTTCATGGCATCGGTACAAAGCTGCTCAAACTTGCTTACCTCTACTGATGATTCATTGGCAGGGGTGAGATCATCTATCATATTAAAAGTTTCAAAAAGCTTATTCATACCTTTTTCCGCAGCATTCAGGGCATCATTCGAAAAATCCAGCGTGCTGCGATAATGTGCCTGCAGCATGAAAAACCGGATAGCCATCGGATTGTAAGCACTGTCAAGCGTCTCATGATCACCACTGAAGAATTCATCCAAAGTGATGAAATTGTTTAATGACTTGCCCATTTTCTGGCCATTGACAGTTACCATGTTATTATGCATCCAGTAATTAACCTGATCGTGTCCGGTTACTGCATTTGATTGTGCAATTTCACATTCATGATGGGGGAACAGCAAATCCATACCACCACCATGAATATCAAACCTTTCGCCAAGGTATTTAGCTCCCATTACAGAACATTCGAGATGCCATCCCGGGAACCCATCACTCCAGGGTGAAGCCCAACGCATGATATGGTTGGTATCGGCTTTTTTCCAGAGGGCAAAATCAAAACTGTTCTTTTTATCCTCTCTGCCAGTAAGCTTGCGGGTAAATTGCAACAAATCTTCTATTTTCCTTCCCGACAATTTGCCGTAGTCAAAATCATTATTATACTTTTCAACATCAAAATACACCGATCCATCTTTTTCATAAGCAAAGCCTTTTTCAAGGATAACTTTAACCATCTCAATTTGCTCAAGGATATGCCCTGAGGCCGTTGGTTCGATGCTTGGGTGCAAAACGTTTAATTGATCCATATTCCGGTGGTAGCGATCGGTAAAATATTTTGCCACTTCCATGGGCTCTAACTCTTCAAGCCTTGCTTTTTTTGTAATCTTATCTTCGCCCTCATCTGCATCATTTTCAAGATGTCCCACATCAGTAATATTTCGCACATACCTTACTTTATATCCAAGGTGCATTAGGTACCTGTATACGATATCGAAAGTTATTGCCGGCCTTGCATGCCCAAGGTGTGCATCGCCGTAAACCGTAGGACCACATACATACATGCCGACAAAATTTGGAGTAATCGACTTGAACTCTTCTTTTTTACGGTTTAAAGAATTATAGATGTGAAGATCGTTTTGCATGAGTAATTATTTGATGGGCAAAATTAGTAAATCTACCAGCAGACCAATAAAGAAAAATTAGGGTAATCGTTAAACGGGAAACTATATTGAAAAGGCGCCTAAAGATCCTTAACAAAACACCGTCGTCGTTTGTGTTGAATATGATCGTAATTTTTCCAATGTGTTGCCCCTTTCAGGTTGGTTTCAAACATCCCTGTAGTTTCAACATATTTTACACCGGCTTCAATCATTGATTTTTGTAATTCATTGATCAGGATTGCAGGAAGACCCAGCTTTTGATAATGAGGATCAACGCCTGTTAACAGTAAATCCAATTCTTCGGGATGCTTTAATGCTTTCATGATATGACGGAAGCCAAATGGGAAAATCGAACCGTTTGCTTTTTGCATGGCCTTAGAAAGGCTGGGCAGTCCAACAATGAAGGCTGCCAATTCCCCTTCTTTTTTGATAATAACAACAAATTTTGGCTGCAATACATCCAAATATTTTTTTGAAGAAAATGATATCATTTCAGCAGAGAAAGGCGCTACGTAAGGCAATTCGGCAAAAGCACTGTTAAGCAACTGAAAAATCTCGCTCAGATATAATTTAAGTTCACTTTTTTTCGAAAGGTGAATAACTTCCAGTTTATTTCGCTGTTTAATTATCTCTGCTAATCGCTGGGCCTTTTCAGGAACTTCCTCAATTTTTAAACGAAATTCAACCCAATCCTCTTCCTTCTTATAGCCCAGGTTTTCAAAATGCTCCTGGTAGTATTGAAAATGCATTACTGAAGCAATAGAAGGCAGATATTCGAATCCGTCTATTAACAGTCCCTGGTTATCAAAATTGGTAAATCCAAGAGGGCCATGCACAGCCTTCATTCCTTTTTCTTTTAGCCATTTCTCAGCAGTTTCGAACAGTATAGAAGAAACAGCTTTATCATCAATAAACTCTACCCTTGAAATACGACCCATTTGTTTACCGATCTTCTTGTTGTAGTCATGGTTAATGATAGCGCCTATTCTTCCAACACATTTACTGTCCTTCCAGGCAGTCCAGAATTTGGCATCACAAAATTTATAAGCAGGATTAGTTTTAGGATTGATCAGTTTATATTCATCTTTTCTTATTGGCGGAATCCAGAAATCATGGTTTTTATAAAGTTCAAAAGGGAAATGGACAAAATTTTTAATATCACTGGCAGAAACAACCTCCTTTATTTGGATCATAGACGGGGTTTTCAAGAATGAGCGACAAAGTTAAGATTTTGCATCAAACTTATAATAAATGACAAATAAATCAGTTTGTTATCACATCGTTTTAATAAATTTGCAAGCTTAATTTAAACACACCTTTATGGAAAGAATATTGGTTATAGGCAGCTCAGGACAAATTGGATCGGAGCTTGTACTGGCACTGAGAAAAACATATGGCAGCAGCAATGTTTTTGCAACCGACATCAAAAATCCCACAGAAGAAATCAGGAATGGAGGCCCATTTCAAATTCTTGATGTATTGGATTATAAAAACCTGCTCCATTTTATTGTTCGGCATAAGATAACCCAGGTTTATAACCTCGCCGCTGTTTTGTCAGGAAACGCCGAAAAAATCCCTTTACAAGCCTGGGATATCAATATGAAAGCACTGATGAATACACTTGAAGCCGCGCGTCAATCAGATGCAAAAAAACTGTTCTGGCCAAGTTCAATTGCAGTGTTCGGCCCAACCACACCACGGCATAATACGCCACAGTTAACTGTGATGGAACCGAATACTGTATATGGTATTTCCAAACTGGCCGGGGAAAGATGGGGAGAATATTATAACAACAGGTACGACGTTGACATCAGGAGTGTAAGATACCCTGGATTGATCAGTTACAAAACTGAACCCGGTGGCGGCACAACTGATTATGCTGTAGAAATTTTCTTTGAGGCAATTAAAAAAGGGAGCTATGAGTGTTTTGTTAAAGAAAGTACGGCTTTGCCCATGATGTTTATGGACGATGCAATCGAAAACACCATAAAACTAATGAACGCCGATAGCAAACAGCTTAGCCTGAGGTCGAGTTACAATATGGCAGGCATTTCGTTTACTGCGGAAGAGTTGGCAACGGCAATCAAAAAAAGAATTCCTGGTTTTACAGCAACTTATAAACCTGATTTCAGACAGGCCATTGCCGACAGTTGGCCGGCAAGTATAGATGATGATATTGCCCAAAAAGACTGGGGGTTAAAAGCAGAATTCGACCTTGACAGAATATGCGATGTTATGCTTGAAAAAGTAAAAGAAAAACTTGAAAAATAAATACCAAAGTGGTGATGTAATTTCACTATTTTAGCTGATCTAAATGGTTTCAGGTGAGGAAAAATATTACAAACGAAGGTTAAACACCTCCTATCTAACATCTGTTATTAGCATTACACTTGTTTTGTTTACACTTGGTTTTCTTGGCCTCATACTGATCAACGCCAGTAGTTTATCAAAATACATTAAGGAGAATATTGGTTTTGAAGTCATCATGAAACAGGATGCCCGTGAAGCGGATATTATCTATTTGCAAAAAATGCTTGACGCACAGACATATGTAAAATCAACAGAGTACATTACAAAAGAAGAAGCGATAAGGCGCCTTTCCGATGCACTGGGTGAAGATTTTGCCGGGTTTATGGGCGACGATGAAAACCCTCTGCTTCCTTCGATTGATGTACGGTTTAATGCCGATTGGGCAAATAACGACAGCTTATCGATGATACAGGAGTACGTAATGGGTCATGATGGAGTGAAAGAGGTTTACTATCAAAAATCCCTCGTTCATTTGATTAACAGGAATTTACGCAGGATTAGTATTATATTGCTTGCCATTAGTGTTTTGCTTCTAATCATTACTGTTGCCTTGATAAATAATACCATCAGGTTATCGGTTTATTCAAAACGATTTACCATACGGAGCATGCAACTGGTTGGTGCAACAAGAGGGTTTATCCGAAAACCGTTTCTTTACAAAAGTGTTTTTCAGGGCTTATTAAGTGCACTTTTAGCGCTTGTTATCCTTACGGGAATCATCACTGCTTTGTGGAATAATTTACCTGAATTGCAGGCTATTACCAGTCCGGAAATGCTTTTAATACTATATGTGTTTGTTGTACTGCTAGGCCTTCTTGTTTCGGGTGTTTCAACTTACACTGTGGTAAATAAATACCTCAGGCTGAAGCCTGATAAATTATACGGATAAATAGTGTTAATTGATGTTAAGTTAGCACTTAACACAGGTTAAATATTAAACCCTTTGACTTTTTATATTTATTTTGCCAAAAATTATTGATTAATGACAACGAAGAAACCCCAGAAAAAAACTGAAGAGGGACCCAGGTTCGCTTTTGATAAACAGAATTATGTGCTGGTTATTATTGGCCTGGTTGTTTTAGGAATCGGGCTTTTGTTGCTAATTGGAGGTGGCAGTGATGATCCAAATGTTTTTAATGATTCATTATTTGATTTCCGACGCCTTACCCTTGCTCCTATTCTTATTCTTGCCGGTTACATTATCGAAATTTTTGCGATAATGAAATTACCCAAATCCAAATCTTAATCAAATTTATTAATGACCTGGCTTGAAGCATTGATCCTTGGTATTGTCCAGGGACTTACCGAATTTTTACCTGTCAGTAGCAGTGGTCATCTTGAACTGGGGAAGGCGCTGTTTAATCTTCACCTGGCAGCAACCGATAGCATAACCTTTGATGTAATTGTACATGGGGGTACTGCATTGAGCACAATTGTCGTGTTCAGGAAAGATATCATACAGATTTTTAAAGGCCTCTTCGAATTCAAATGGAACCCCGAAACGAAATTTATCTTTTATGTCATCATTTCCATGATTCCGGCAGCATTTGTCGGTATTGTTTTCGAGGAGCAAATAACACAGCTTTTTAACGGACAGGTTTTATTGGTCGGGGTAATGCTGATTATTACCAGTTTGCTATTGTTTCTGGCAGATTATGCAAAGAAAACACATAAGTCAGTTAATGCTGTTGAAGCTTTCGTGATAGGAGTTGCACAGGCCATTGCCATTTTGCCGGGTATAAGCCGCTCGGGGGCTACCATTTCAACCTCCGTAATTATGGGTGTTGACCGCGAAAAAGCAGCACGCTTTTCATTCTTAATGGTTTTGCCATTGATCATTGGTAAAATGATACTTGATGTAAAAACAATTTATGAAACAGGTGGCGATGGAATGGATATCAGCATTTTTGCACTTGTAATAGGTTTTGTTGCTGCTTTTATTTCGGGCTTATTTGCCTGCCGATGGATGATAACACTGGTTAAACGGGCCAAACTTAAATACTTCGCTTATTATTGTTTTGCAGTGGGCGCCACTGTGACAATTTATATAATTATTTGATTTCATGCCTTTTACTGGAGATGATTTTCTGGATGGTCAGGTTCTGTTAATCGATAAACCCTTAAACTGGACTTCGTTTGATGTGGTAAACTTTATCAGGTCATTAATCCGAAAGGTATACAGCCTGAAAAAGATAAAGGTTGGTCATGCAGGCACACTTGATCCGCTGGCCACAGGATTGCTTATTTTATGCACAGGGAAAAAAACCAAAGAAATTGAAGCATACCAGAGAATGGACAAGGTTTATATTGGCAGTATGCAATTGGGAACAACTACACCTTCTTTTGACAGAGAAACCGAAGCTAACAAGCATTTTGAATTTGGACATCTTACAAAAAATGATCTGCTGAAAGCACAAAAACAATTTAAAGGCGAAATTGAACAGGTTCCACCTAAATATTCTGCTGTAAAAATTGAAGGAAAACGTGCATTTGATTATGCCCGGAAGAACACAGATGTAAAAATAAAATCACGAAAAGTGATGATACATGATTTTAGCCTGCTTAATATAAACATACCTGATATTGATTTTGCAGTAAGTTGCAGCAAAGGCACATATATTCGTTCGCTGGTCAGTGATTTTGGAAAATCATTGAATAACGGAGCATACCTTACAGCACTTCGAAGAACTCAAATTGGCGACTATAAAGTAAGCAATGCCTATACTATTGAAACGTTTAAAAAAGTAATTCTTGATTAAATTGTTGCACCTGGGGGTTGAATCCGCAAGTGCAATTAAGTTTCTAACCACTTGACTTTCCCTCTTTTTTTTGTATATTTGAGTGTCCTAACCCAAACTTAGATGTTATGAAAAAAATACTTACTGTATTCCTGGTCTTAACTATTATTCTGATTTCATCCTGTAAGGAGGATGATAAAATTCTTCCGGTAGCATCATTCTTTTTTAGTCCTAGCGATGCTGGAGCTGGTGATACAATTTATTTTAAGAACAACAGCCTGTATGCCAACACTTTAGATTGGGATTTTGGAGATGGGCATACTTCCACTGAAGAAAATCCTTTTCATACATATTCTGAAGAGGGAAATTATACGGTTCAGCTGACAGCATACAATGATGATGGATCCGATATGACGAGTAAGAGTCTCAGTATTAAACATTCATGCTGGAAAAAATTAGCTAATCTGCCGACACCAAGACATATACATATGGCTACAATTGTGAATAATAAAATTTACGTGGCAGGCGGAGCAACAACCTGGAATGAATTTGAGGCCTATGACATATCCACAAACACCTGGGCGGCAAAAGCAGACATGCCTACTATTGACAGGGAATATCTCGCCGGTTGTGCGGTAAACGGTAAAATATATGTTATTGGTGGTTATTATGGTTTAGATGATATTGGAACTACCGATATCCTGGAGGAATACGATCCTGCAACTGACAGCTGGAATACTAAATCGCCCATGCCAACTAAAAGATGGGGACACGCTGCTTTTCCTGTTAATGGTAAGATTTATGTGATTGGAGGTGCTCTGGATTGGCCCATAACTAAATATTATAAAACGATTGAAATATACGACCCGGCTTCAGATTCCTGGACTACACTGACCGAACAGGGGGGTACCAGTCTGACGGACAGATGGGGTTTTGGTGCATGTATGGCCAATGACAAGATCTATGTAATGGGAGGAATTGACGTTGATGATTATCCGCCTTCAGGAGAAAATGTTCCGGGGATGCGTATCGTTGAAGTATATGATCCGGCATTGAATGTCTGGGCAAAAAAAGCATCCATGCCAACGGCTCGATTGCTGTTGGCATCTGTCACAGTTAACAATAAGATATACGCAATTGGAGGTGCAGCGGAATACCGGCCTAAAAATTTTACTGCAATTGTTGAGGAATATGACCCTGTTACCGATACCTGGGTAAATAATGCTACATTGCCTGAAGGCTTAGTTGCTCCAGCTGCATGTGAACTGGATAATATAATCTATATTCCTGGTGGTGGTGGATTAACAATATATGATGCTTATAATACTTTTTACTCTTATGATCCTGCATGCGATACGCAATCGAAATAATTCACCTGATTGGTGTAAATAAGAAAACAACAGGTAGATTGGAGACCACGTAAAAAATTAATGTATGATTCACCTTTAAGAGTTTATCTGAGTAACTTTATCTAAAGTGTTGCTCTTGGTAGTTGAATCCGCATGTAAATTCAATGCTCTCTAAACTTGACTTTCTCCCTCCTTTTTCGTACTTTTGCAGGCTTTTTGTCGCAAACACGGGAAACAATAAACCCGGTAAAAATTTGTTATCAATTTGTTAATCAGGATACTCAAATGAAATTATCACAATTTAAGTTCGAACTACCAAAAAATCTTGTTGCCAGCCATCCACCTGAAAACCGTGATGAATCAAAAATGATGGTGATAAACAGGAAGGAACAAACCATTGAACATAAAGTTTTTAAAGATGTAATGGATTATTTCAGCGATGGAGATGTATTGGTAATTAACAATACAAAAGTCTTTCCGGCAAGACTATACGGCGAAAAAGAAAAAACAGGTGCGAAAATTGAAGTCTTTCTGCTCAGGGAATTAAATCGTGAAAGCCGCCTGTGGGATGTGCTTGTTGATCCGGCAAGGAAGATCAGAATTGGTAACAAATTATACTTTGGCGAAGACGAAGCACTTGTAGCAGAAGTAATTGACAACACAACTTCCAGAGGCAGAACCCTGAGGTTTTTATTCGATGGACCTTATGAGGAGTTTAAAAAAACAATTCAGGCGCTTGGCGAAACACCATTGCCCAGGGTTCATGAACGCCCTATCGAACCTATTGATAATGAACGCTACCAGACAATCTATGCAAAACATGAAGGTGCTGTTGCTGCACCAACTGCAGGTATGCACTTTTCAAGAGAGTTGATGAAACGACTTGAAATACATGGTGTTAATTTTGCTGAAATTACACTACATACCGGATTGGGAAACTTCAGGCCTATTGAAGTTGAGGACCTTACCAAACACAAAGTAGATTCGGAAGAAATGTTTATTACTCAGGATACTGCTGATATGATAAATCAGGCAATGAGTAATAAGAAGAAACTTTGTGCAGTAGGTACTACCAGTATGAAGGCGCTTGAGTCGGCAGTTTCGATAACAGGCAAAATAAAACCATTCGGTGGCTGGACAAATAAATTCATTTTCCCTCCCTATGAATTTAAAACGGCTAATAATATGATTACTAATTTTCATATGCCTATGTCACCAATGTTTATGATGGTTTCCGCATACCTTGGTTACGATTTTACGCGGAAGGTTTATAAAGAAGCCATCAAAAAGAAATACACCTTCTTTACTTATGGCGATGCCATGTTGATCGTTTAAGAGAAAAAGAATTGCTTAAGCCCTGCCGCACCGACAGGGCTTTTTTTATTTCTATTTCAGTACTTTTACACATAACTGAGTAACGTTAAAATGGAAAAATACATACTCATTATTGCAGGGGGTAAAGGCCTTCGGCTTCAAAGCAATGTGCCAAAACAGTTGGTTGAAATAAAAGGACGGCCTTTGTTAATGTGGACTTTTGACGCTTTCAGGTTCCTGGCTAACGAAGCTAATTTTGTGCTGGTACTTAATGGTGACCTGATCGGTCAATGGAAAAACTTGTGCAGGATACACGATTTTAACATCCCGCATAAAATTGTTGAAGGAGGACCCAAAAGATTTCATTCAGTAAAAAGCGGATTAAACCTTATTCCCAATAATGCGCTGGTTGCCATTCATGATGCAGCAAGGCCGCTGGTTTCTGAAGCAACAATTCGTTCGTGTTTTTCTATTGCGCAACGAAAAGGTAATGCTATTCCTGCAATAACTATAAACGAATCAATTCGTGAAACTGATGGTTCTCTTAATCGCCATGTTGACAGAAACAAATACAAACTGGTTCAAACCCCTCAGACATTTTATAGCGATAAAATAAAAAGGGCATACTTGCAGAGCTACCATGAGCATTTTACGGATGATGCTTCAGTACTGGAAAGTACAGGAGAACCGATACAACTGATCGAAGGTAACCAGCAAAATATTAAAATAACTACGGAAGAGGATTTGCTTTATGCTTCTTCAATCCTGAACCTATCTTAACCCTTTTCTTCCTTTCCACTCAAACCTGAAGAACAATCCGATTATTGCAGAAACCAGGATATAAAAAGGATAAATCAACTCAAAAACCGGAAGAAAAATTATGCGCTTTCTTTTGTTTACAAATCCTGTGAATTCATAAAGTAATGGCAAATCAACGAGATACTTAAATATGATAAACAAGAGAAAAATTGCAACCATCCAGGGTTTAATAAAGCCGGCCAGCAATGAAATTACAAGCATAGTATTAAAAAGAAAAACCACCATAGCTACAGTAATTGCCCAAACAGATTGATATGCCCTCGTTTTTGAGGCCCATCTTATTCTTTGACTGAAAAAACTGTTTGCAGATGAAGGTGGACTCGTATAAACAATGGCCTCGGGGTCTCTGATAAAATGAATGGTTTTTAATCCTTTGGCTTTTGCCAGATGTTGTATTAAAAATACATCATCACCCGAGGCAAGTTGGTCATTTTCATTAGATTTGTATGAATGAAGGATCTCTTTTTCGAAGGCCAGATTTGCCCCGTTACCCATAATTGGTTTTCCAAGGCCGACCGATCCGGCGCCAGATGCAACAAGGCTCATAAAATCGAGTGAAAAGAATTGTTGGAAAATTCCC
The DNA here is from genome assembly GCA_030596395.1 of Chlorobiota bacterium. Taxonomy (GTDB): domain Bacteria; phylum Bacteroidota; class Bacteroidia; order Bacteroidales; family F082; genus JAADID01. Next base: position 17,268 of record JAUVKF010000033.1, read on the forward strand.
TTTTCTCCACGGTATATTACAGGAGCAACAATCAATGAAGCATTTGTAGATTGATAAAAGGCAACGATCCGGCTTATCCATTTTGACTCCATTTCACAATCGCCATCTGTTGTCAAAACAAGTTCTCCACCTGCAATATTATAACCGTCTGATAATGCATTCTTTTTTCCCTCCGTCCCGGCATCTATCACCTTAATATTACCTGAAGGATTAACCGAGATAAAAGCTTCTACAATTTCCTTTGTCTTGTCTTCTGAATGATCATTTACAACAATCACCTCAAAATTCGATTCCGGGTAATCTTGTTCTGCCAGGCAGCGCAATAATTTTAAAATATTTGCCTCTTCATTTCTTACAGCAACAACCACACTCACTGCAACCAGCGGTTCTGATAATTGACCAGTAAATCTTTTTATCCTGAACCAACCGATGGTCAGGCTTAAGATGATGATTAAATAACCCAAAGCTGACAGCACGAGTAGATAGTATATTAAACTAATTGCCGTTGCCATTGTTTTTTCGGAAGAAACGTAAACTGTACACAAAGATAACTCCAAGAATGGCAGGAATGGCAAGATTGAGTAACCAAAGAACTGAAGTTGCTGAGACGACCCCCACTCCGGCCTGTTCAGTCCAAAGACCGGATGGGCTCAGGTACATTGTGAAAACAAACAAGCTAACCGATCCTCTTACGCCAAGCTCGGTGAGGGCTATGGTTGGGATGATGGTCATCATTAAATAAATAAGGCCGATTAATACGATTGCTGAATAATAATTTACCGGAACCTGAAAAGCCCTGAGCAACAAATAAAATTGAAAAGAAAAAATAATATATCGCAGAGTGCTTATCAGCAAAACCAAAACCAAGCTTTTTACCCTGTATAAAGCAAAAACTTCGCTGTATTTGTTTATTTTATTGTAAAACCGGCCACTCACCCTTCTTATTATATCAGAGAAAGAAGCAAAGTTGAGGTAAGCAAAAACTGATGTAAAAAGCAGTATCACAATCATCAAAACGAGGCCCGAATAAACCCAGAGGTTCATTTGATCATCCATATCCCTGTACCATGGAAAAAAGAATAACACGGCAAGACAGCCATAAATAATTGTGGTTAACAATTGGGCCATACTTCCGATAATAGTGACCAGCACTGCCTGGATACGGTTTGCCTTTCTTAAAACAAACACGCGCCCCAGGTAATCACCTACCCTGTTGGGCATGAACATGCTTACCGAAACACCCGTGAGTACAGCCTTGGTTGCCGTCCAGATAGAAACTTTCTCAAGTTTGCCAATCAGGTATTTCCATTTTATTGCTTCCAGAACCTGGTTGATTGGGAACAGGATGATTGCAAAGACAAGATTCAGATAAAACTGTTTTGATGAAGAAAATTCCGGAAAATAGTCGATAATTGCTTTCAGGTCTTTGCGGTAAAACACCTGGTCGTAAATAAAATACACGGTGAGTAAAACGATGGCCAGCCTGATGAGGATGTTGTATGATTTGCGTAATTTTGTTTTGTCCATCAAATTATAGGCATTTGAATTCTGATCGCATCATTCTGGGTATTGATCCCGGTACAAATATCATGGGTTACGGATTGATCCACCAAAGTGGCAATAAAATCCGGTTAATTACCATGGGTATTTTAAAGCTGGGAAAATACAGCAACCACGCGTTAAAATTAAAAAAGATTTTCGAACGCACCCTTGGCCTTATCGATGAATACAAACCTGATGAAATGGCTTTGGAAGCCCCGTTTTACGGTAAAAATGTTCAGTCGATGCTGAAACTGGGCAGGGCACAGGGTGTGGCTATGGCTGCCGGCTTATACAAAGACCTCCCAATTTTTGAATACTCACCGAAAAAGATCAAACAATCCATTACCGGGAATGGGAATGCTTCCAAAGAACAGGTTGCCGGCATGCTGTCGAACCTGGTTGAGTTTAATGAAGTGCCTGAATTTCTTGATGCAACTGATGGGTTGGCTGCAGCGGTTTGCCACTATTTCCAGGGAGGGAAGGTGGATACCGGTAAATCTTACAACAGCTGGAAAGGGTTTTTGAAGGATAACCCGGAGAGACTTGGGTAAATATTTTTTCATCTATCTCTTCTGTGGAATCTGCTGTCAGGCATTAGAGGTCTCTACCAACTCAAAATCCAGTTGCTTTTGCTCGAGGTCAACTTTTTTAACCAGCACGTTTAGTTTGTCGCCTAACTGGTAAACATTACCGAATTGTTTACCGATGATGCGGTAATTGTCTTCGTCGAAATAATAATAATCGTCTTTCAATTCATTGAAACGGATTAACCCTTCGGCTTTGCTATCAAGCAATGCCACAAAAATACCCCACTTGCTTACGCCCGAGATCAGGCCTTCGAACACCTGGCCTACTTTGTCCATCAAAAACTCAACCTGTTTGTATTTAACCGAGTCCCTTTCGGCCTGAATTGCCTTACGCTCCATTTCAGATGCATGTTTGCATTTTTCTTCAATATCATCTTTTTTAACAGAGGATTTGTTTTCGAGATATCGCTCAAGCAGCCGGTGTGCCATCAGGTCGGGGTAACGGCGGATGGGTGAGGTAAAATGCGAGTAATGCCTGAACGCCAGTCCGTAATGACCGATATTATCCGTTGAATAACAGGCTTTTGCCATCGTTCGTATAGCAATGGTTTCGATCATATGTTCTTCGCCTTTGCCATGGATTGCCTGGAAAAGTTTGTTATACGACCTTGCCAGCGTTTGGTGTGAGGTCACGTTCAGCGAATACCCAAGCTTTTTTAAGAATTGAACAAAGGTGTTCAGTTTTTCCGGGTTGGGCTCATCATGCACGCGGTAAACAAATGTCTTCGGTGTTTTGCCTTTGCCCGGCAAACTGATCAGTTCTGCAACTTTTTTGTTTGCCAGTAGCATGAACTCCTCGATAAGGTGGTTGGCCTCTTTTTGCTCTTTTATATATGTTTCCAAAGGCTTGCCATTTTCATCCAATTTGAATTTTACCTCCTCTGAACCAAAATTGATTGAACCGTTTTTAAACCGTTTATCCCGTAGTACAGTCGCCAGTTGATGCAGCACCATTATATTTTCCAGATATTCGCCTTCGCCAGTTTCTATGGTTTCCTGCACTTCCTCGTAAGCAAACCGCCTGTCGGAAAGGATCACTGTTTTCCCAAACCAGCTTCCAAGCACTTCGGCATTTTCATTCATTTTAAACACTGCCGAAAAAGTGAGTTTTTCCTCATTAGGCCTGAGAGAACATACACCATTTGATAATTTTTCGGGCAACATGGGAATTACCCTGTCTACAAGGTAAACCGAAGTGGCCCGCTTAAATGCTTCTGCATCAAGTGGGGTGCCGGGTTTTACATAATGTGAAACATCGGCAATATGGACTCCAACTTCCCAGGTATTATCTTCCAGCTTTTTAAGCGATAGGGCATCATCAAAATCTTTGGCATCAAACGGGTCGATGGTGATGGTCCAGATATCTCTGAAATCATGACGGTTTTTAAGTTCGGGTTCAATTCCTGCCTTGATTTTTTCTGCTTCAGCTTCTACTGATTTTGGAAAAGAAAGGGGAAAACTATATTCGGCTAAGATCGATTTCATTTCCACTTCATGCTCACCGGGCATACCCAGTACGTCAACTACCCGTCCGAAGGGATTGTTCGAATGTTCAGGCCAGTCAGTGATCTTTACCAAAACTTTCTGGCCGTTTTCACCATTTCCGACCTCACTTTTAGGAACAAAAATATCAAAGGGCATTGTTTTGCTGTCAGGTATTACAAAGCCAAAATTCTTTGATAGATCAAGCCTGCCGACAAAGGTGTCTTTTCGCCTTTCAAGCACCTCAACGATCTGTCCTTCTGTTTTATGGTTTCTTCTTTTCGGAAAAATAAATACCTTAACATGATCGTCATGCAGTGCATGGTTTATGTTGTTTGCAGCAATAAATACATCATCGCCTCCTTCATCAGAGATCACATATGCTTTGCCGGTACTTTTCATATCAACTGTCCCGGTGATGTATTTCTTTTTGTTGGCTAGCTCGTTTAGTGCCTCGGCATTCAACATATACTTTCCGGGTTTTATCTGATTCAATTCTCCGGCAGTTGCCAGTTCATCCAAAATGGTCATCAGCAAATCGCGGCTGGCCTTATCCTTAATGCCAATCAGGCTTCCTATTTGTTTATAATTATATGCCCTGAAAGGATTGTCGGAAAAAACGCTTAAAATAATTCCTGCCAATGCGCTTTTGGGTCTGCGTGTTCTTTTTCTTTTTTTAGCCATGTTTTATATTCCTGATGGAATGGATTGTATTAATTGTTTTGTGTATTCTGTTTGCGGATTGTAATAGATTTTGTCGGCTTCACCCGATTCAATAATTTTTCCATCCTTCATTACCATGATACGGTCGGACATATACCTAACAACAGAAAGATCGTGCGAAATAAAAATGTAGGAGAAGCCGAATTCCTTTTTCAGATCATTTAACAGATTCAGCACTTTGGCCTGAACCGATACGTCAAGTGCTGAAACAGCCTCATCGCAGATGATGAATTGTGGGTTTAAGGCGAGCGCCCGTGCAATTACAATTCGTTGTCGTTGTCCGCCCGAAAATTCATGTGGATAACGGTGAAAGTGTTCATTTTTCAGTCCGACTTTTTCAAGCAATTCAAACACCTTTTGTTTGCGCTCTTTTTTTGATTTGTAAAGACGGTGAACCTGCATCGGTTCCATAATTGCATACCCGATGCTCATCCGTGGATTTAATGATGAATAAGGATCCTGGAAAACGATATTTATTTTCTTTCGCGCTCTTTTCATTGCACTGTAATTAGCCTTCAGGATATTCTTTTCTTCAAATAATATTTTTCCGCTATCGGGTTCAATCAATCGCAATATGCTTCTTCCCAGTGTGGTTTTACCACAGCCCGATTCTCCAACCAAACCCAGGGTTTCACCAGGGAAAACATCGAGACTGACCTGATCTACTGCCCGAACATATTCGCTTACTTTTCGAAACAATGGTTTTTTTAGGACAAATTTTTTCTCCAGGTTTTGAACGCTTATCAATGGCTCCTTTTCATAAAGTATTTTGTGCCGTCTTAACCTTGCTGTTTTATTTATCTGCGCTGTTTTTCTGATATCAACTGTGTTTTCCTGTATAAATTCATCTATTGTTGGTAATCGACCAGGCCTTTCATCAACTGGTGGCCGGCAAGCCAGTAAACCTTTAGTGTATGGATGTTGAGGATTTGTGAATATTAACTTCATTTTTCCTTGCTCCACAAGTCTTCCTTTATACATCACCGCCACATCATCAGCTATTTCAGAAACTACGCCTAAATCGTGACTAATAAAAAGAAGGCTCATATTAAAGGAGTCTTTCAACTCTTTCAACAATTGAATGATCTCTTTTTGAACGGTAACATCAAGGGCGGTTGTGGGTTCATCAGCGATAAGCAGATCAGGTTTGTTGGCAATAGCCATAGCGATCATTACCCTTTGTTTTTGTCCGCCCGAAATCTGGTGAGGATATGATCTGTAAATATATTCTGGTCGGGGAAGTTTAACTTGTTTGAAGAGTTCAATTGCCTGATTTTTTGCCTCCTTTTTTGAAATACCCTGATGTAAACATATGATTTCGGCAAGCTGTTTTCCGCATCGCATAACGGGGTTTAATGAAGACATGGGTTCCTGAAAGATCATCGAAATGTTGTTGCCCCTCAACTTCCTGATTTCTTCAAAGCCTGATTCCAGAATATTTTTATCGTTGAACAGGATTTTACCGGAAACAATTTTTGCCTGTTTTTGGAGCAATTGCATAATAGCCAGCGCAGTAACCGATTTCCCGGAGCCTGACTCGCCAACAAGCCCAAATGACTGACCTTTATCTATTTGAAATGAGACCTGGTCAACAGCCCTGACCCTTTCTGATGTTGATCCAAAATCAATTGTTAAATTCTCGATGTTGAGTAATGCCATGCGCTGCGTAAATGCAATTCAAAAGTAGTTAAAACTACAACTTCAATCTGGTGTTTTGAGCCAAACATATCTGAATTTGTTAATATTTATTAAGCATGCAAAAATTGTTTTAACAACTCCTTAACAAAATGTGTTAAATAAAAGCTAATAATGAAAAATTAACAAGTCATCAATACGCATAAATCTATATTTGGCCAATTCTTAATTATTACGAACCAAATACTTTTTTTTTAAATGAACAAAATTCAAACAACTACGCTACTGATTTGTGCAAGTTTGCTCCTTTTTGTATCCGCATGTAAAAACACCACCGAAGATCCGGATCCAACTTACACACTAACTCAAACAGACCTGAATAAATCAACCCAGACAGAAGAATTAGATGTTACAGGAATCAAATACGGGGCAGATGTCAGTATCCCGCACGGAGGGGAAAACTTAACCACCAATGATACGTACCGCGATATATACTCAAGCATAGGGCCAAACGGAACAATTACTAAAGGAACTATTTTTACTAAAAAGACTTACATGAAGAATACTGATGGAAGCAAAGGGCCTTTGCTTGTTACATTTGCCATGGCCAAACGCGAATCAGGTTATTATGCCAACGGAGGCGATTGAGAATACGTAATGATGCCAAACGATGGCTCAAATGATTACGGAACCAACCCCAATGGGGCTTTACCTCCCGAAAGCGCTACTGATATGCGTGGTCAACTGGCAATGTGTGCTTCATGTCATGAAAAAACGCCCTCATTTGTATTTGCAAGAGATATAACAAAGTAAAAAATATTTTCATAGTGTGTTTGTTTGGGTTTGACGGTCAGCTAATTAGTTGCTGGCCGTCACTTCTTTTTGTCCGCCCTAAACCGGGTCTTTTCGCTCAAAATAATTATTGCTTATCTTCGAATGGATTATTGTCGCTAAACAAATACATGATGCAATCACCTTTGTGGGTTAATGATGTTTTAAACTTGTTTTTTCCTAATGTATGCCAGGCATGCGGCGATGCATTAGGCAGGCAGGAAAAGGTAATGTGCATTTCTTGCCAGGTTAAACTTCCAAAAACCGGTTTTTATTTGCATGAAGATAATCCCGTTTCGAGGGTTTTCTGGGGAAGGGTTAATTTAAATGCTGCAACCTCTTTCCTGTTTTTTAATAAAGGCGGTAATGTGCAGGAACTTATCCATGCGCTGAAGTATAAAAATAATAAAGAAGTTGGCGTATTACTGGGCGAATTGTTTGGTTATGAATTAAATCAAAGTCCTTTATTCAATAATATTGATCTTGTTATTCCCGTTCCGCTTCACCCCAGGAAATATCGAAAGCGAGGTTTTAACCAAAGTGAAACCATTGCAACAGGAATTAGCAGAGCGATTAAAGCTTCAGTTGATTTTGAAAATTTTATTCGTTTGGTTAATACCGACTCTCAAACCAGGAAATCAAGGTACAATAGATGGGAGAACGTAAAAGGTGTATTTGGGATCAGGAATGAAGAAACTTTGCAAAACAAACACATCCTGCTGGTTGATGATGTGTTAACAACAGGTGCTACTTTAGAAGCGTGTGCTGCAACTTTGCTGGCGCTTGAAAACACAAAAGTTAGCGTGGCAACCCTTGCATATGCTCAGGTATAGGCGGAATGGTGTCCATATGCCTGTTTAGTTTTCGCATCATTTCGTTGTATTCTTTTCGGTTTTTTATCAATTGTCGCTGCAAACGGGCATCACGATTCATATAGTCATATAAAATTTGAACCGGGCCCTTAAATCCAGTTGGAACAGCCTGTTTGTATAAGAGTTCGGTTCCTTCCCAATCAGGATAAAACTGATCGAGGTTCAGTGGTTCCATGTTTATGATGAGGTGTTTAAATGTTTCATAATCATAATACGCCCTGATAATTACTTCGTTTATCAGTACTGTATCCTTGCTCAATAATATCTGGTATCCCTGTCCGGTTTGATTAATTACCGAATCATCAACAAATATTATCAGCGAACCATATCCAACAGAAGTAAACAAAACCGAATCATATTTACTCACATACATTTTAAATCTTCCCTCATTGTTACTTATCGATCCCCAATGGTTAAATTTACTGATGATGTGCGTATTATGCAGTGGAAGCAAACTATCGGAACTCAATACACGGCCCTCCAGTACAATCATGTTATCAGGTAAATCCTGTGCTTCGACGGGCAATACCGGAATAATGTAAACCAGGAGTGCAAAAAGTCCTGAAATAAGTAAAATTCTGTTCTTTTTATCAGTCAAGATGATTAAAGGATAAATAAAAATCGAATTTAAATTTTAAATTAGCAACCAAAAGATAAAAATGCATATTTGTTTACAACTTAAACGTTAAAAAAATGAAAAAATCCATATTCATACTTTCCATACTGTTTTTATCCCTTGCTTCTTTCGCTCAAACTATACCGAACAGCGATTTTGAATCGTGGGAATCAAACACCCTACCTCCATATGAACAACCCGACCCGTGGAATACTCCAAATCCTTATACTTCAATTTTAGGACAAGTGAGTGTGTCGAAAAGTAATGATGCATATAGCGGCAGTTATTCTGCTAAATTAAAAACAATTGAAATTGAATACGCTTCAAATAAGATATACGCTCCCGGCCTGCTGACCTATGCCGATTTCAAGATAGATTTTATAAGCCTTGATTATACATTTGGTGGTGGAGTTTTTTTGCAGCAAAAAGTATCGAAACTAAAAGGTAAATACAAATATCAGGGAGCAGAGGGAGATTCTGCATCTGTTTTGATTTATTGCTACAGGCATCCCGAAGGACAAGGCATTGACACAATTGGTGTTGGTTTGACTTTTTTACATGATGCTGAAAACTGGACTGACTTTTCGGTTGATATGCAATTTTTTAGTAGCCGTACACCCGATACTTTTAATGTTTTAATCATGTCGACAGGAACTTTTGAAGTTGGTTATATGCCTCCCGGATCGGTTTTGTATGTTGATGATATCACCATTGATACCACCCTCAGCGCCATTCCTACCAATCAATCTCAGCAAGCAAAACATTATCCCAATCCAACTTCCAATAAACTCGTTATCGAACTGGAAAAGGATGGTAATGAAAGAACATTAAGTATCATTGACATCAATGGAAGATTGGTAAAAGAGATAATTTTTGATGGTAATACAGTAACTGCAGATGTGATTTCTTTATCTGAGGGAATTTATACATACCGCATTAGCGATACTAAAAACATTCCTGTAACCGGCGCATTTATAAAACAGTAACCATAATAATTTACACCCTGATTAATGAGAAATATTTATTCTAAAAAAACAATTTTAGTATTGCTTGCTGTTGTATTGTCAGTCGGAATGATTGGGCAGGATGAAGAGGAAAAGAAAAACGAAAAGAAAAAGGAAAAGATTAAAAAAGGCTGGAATTTTGGTGGGTTACCGGTTTTGTCGTACGATTCGGACCTCGGCCTTCAGCTTGGCGCACTGGTAAATGCCTACAATTATGGCGATGGTAGCCGTTATCCTGTTTACGATCATTCGTTGTATGTAGAAGGATCATGGTTTTTAAAAGGCAGTGGTATTTTTCGGTTTTATTACGATTCCGACCGCTTGATCAAAGGCATCAGAACTTCGCTTGATGTAAGTTATTTTCCCGATCGTACGTTTAAATTTTTCGGATTCAATGGTTATGAAGCTGTTTACAACCAAGCATGGGAAGATGAAAGTAAGCCCGAATATAAAACACGGGTTTTTTACCGTTTACACCGTCAGTTTTTCAGGACCAAACTGGACTTCCAGGGAAACATCATCGAAAAAAAATTAAGGTGGCTGGCCGGTGCTGATTTTTACAATATTGCTATCGGATCAGTAGATATTGATCATTTAAATAAGGGTAAATCGGAGGGTGATCTATTGCCCGATACTTCTACATTGTATGACCAATATGTTGACTGGCAAGTAATTGACCCAAAAGAAGCCGAAGGAGGTATGTTTACTGCTATCAAACTAGGCATTGTTTTCGACAGCCGCGACAATGAGCCAAACCCAAACAGGGGAATATGGACCGAGTTACTGCTTGTTGCCGCTCCCAAGTTCACCTCTTCAATGGAACAGGGTTTCTCTAAAATTGCATTGACGCATCGGCAATATTTTACATTTATCAAAGACCACTTGACATTTGCTTATCGTTTGGGACTCCAGTCAACACTTGCCGGGCATACGCCTTATTACGCCCAGGGTATAATGTATTATTCAAAAATGGCCGGCGCATACAATGAGGGGCTTGGCGGCGCAAAAACCATCAGGGGTATCCAGCGCAATCGGGTTATTGGCGATGCCTTTGTGTTCGGAAACCTTGAATTGCGATGGAAAGTGGTGAAATTTTTCTGGCTGAACCAGAATTTCTATATTGCGTTAAGCGGCTTTTTCGACACGGGAAGGGTGTTGAAATTTATTGATGTGGAAGACAATGCCAATAAAATTAATGAGGGCTTAAATCCAGGTGATCCGGGCTACATTAACCTTGATGACTACTTTAATTTTGGGGCTGAAAATTTTCACAATGCCGTTGGAGCAGGATTGCATATTGCCATGAACCAAAACTTCATAATAGCTATTGATTATGGTAGGGCTTTAGATAAGCAAGATGGTGAATCCGGATTGTACATCGGTTTGAATTTCCTGTTTTAAAATCAGAAGAACGAAAGAATCTGTGCCATAATTATCCCCATGTAATTTCCGATGGCATAACCGATTATACCAACGGTCAGGCCTGAAATAATGATTTCTTTGTTATGCAACGCACCGGCAACTACAGGAACAAAAGGGGGCGAACAGGTTAATGCCGTGGAAACAATGATCACATTATCGGCATCAATTTTGAACAGGGCAGCCAGGGTCACATGTATTATTAATGAGCCTGCATACACAAGGAAAACCCAGTAAAATATCTGAATATGTGATGTGGAAAATAATCGGAGGTCGGCCATGGAAGACACAACAACACTAAAGATCAGGATAAAATACATTCCGTAATCGAAAGTCTTTTCAATTCGGTTGATTTTTCTTATCAATGAAGCAAATATGCTGAATGTTGTTATTCCTAAAATTGTGATCAGCATCTGATACTGCCGGTCAAATAACTCTCCCAATCCCGCACTTATTCCAACAATTACAAGAGCCACTCCAATTGCTGCCAAGTTTGGCAGTAAATATCTTTTTTTTACCGGATCGAAAAAGGGTTTTTTCCGGTTCAAATCCGTGTCAAGCTCAAGCTCTTTTAAAGCAATTCCTGATTTTTTATACGCAGGCAAAAAACGCAACAAAACCTTCTGGCCTATTGTCATTACAAATAGCAAAAACAATACGCCAATCATCAGGTCGTAAGTATGGGTTAAGATATAGGTTAAGGTGTTCACATCCAATGCTTTTTGGATGGCAGCCAGGTTGGGGGTGCCACCTGAATAAACGCCGGTCATCATTCCTGCTACTTTCCACGATTCGTCAATCTGATCCCTAAAAAGGAAGAAGCCAACTAAAATGGGAACGATAACAGATACCAGACCCAAAAATAAGGAAAGAAAGGTTTTTCCGGCAACCTTAAACCAGCTTCTTACATCTAATGAAAATAAAAGCAATGGCAAAGCAAGAGCTATGGAAAGCGTCGTTAGCAGATCCTGGAGATGATAAATTTTGAAGTATTGAACATCGTTATCGGTAATTACACCATTCGCAAACAACTCCTGAATATACTTATTGGTAAGGGTAATGTTCTTGTTGGTGATGAGTTCGAGCATTGTTTGGCTCGATTCCGCGATTAATCCAATATTTCCCAGTAATAAGCCAAATCCGTAAGCAATAACTACTGCTCCTACTTTCTTTAAAAAATTGGATTTATAGCATAAGAAATTGATGAGCAACGGAACAAGGAGATAAAAGAGAATGAGGGCAATGGTAGAGAACATGCGTTATCAAATGATCAATCAAAAATAACCAATTAATTGAATGTTAAAGTTTACTGGCGAGTACCCCGGTCTTTTTATACTTTTTCACATTCCCGTTCAAATCATAAACCTGGATATAAAAAATATAAATTCCGATAGCTGCTTTTGAATTGTCATCCTGGATTCCATCCCAGTTTACTGCTCCTTCTACTCCCAAATACTGGTTGTTAACCAGCTTTCGGATAAGATGTCCACCCGAATTAAAAACACGCACTGTCATCATATATCCCGGCTGGGCAAACAAATATTTAATGCTGATCACATCATTGTAGCCATCATTATCCGGTGAAAATATTTCAGGTTCGATAATAATTTGGTCCGCCTGATCGCCAGGAGAAACAAATTGAGAGTTCCGAAAAGCAGGTGTTCCAAACCCCGAACTTTCAGCTGCTGAATGCCAGTTATTTTTATCCTGTGTGGGATTGTCAAAACTAATACGTTCCAACGAAACACCATCAACATAATTTAATAGCGGATAGTGCATGTCTTCTGAATAATCAAATGCATCAATCATCTCTCCTGAATAGGTAAACAGCAAACAGGTTCCTTCGCCGTTATTATATGCTGGAAACGGATCAACCTTGATAAAACCATTAGGATTTTCCGTTATGTATTCTGATTTTACAATTTCAGGAGATATTGTCAGGCAAATATATGTTCCCGGTACAAAAAGTGTCTGTTGATTAGTTATGCTGTAAAACAAGGTGTCCGGTGGGTTTGGCGGACTGATTTTAACCGTTCCGATTTGCAATTGGCTCAGATCGATTACTTTTTCAGAGTGGTTATAAACCTCAACATAATCAACCCCGTTTGTCCAGGGGTTAAACAATATTTCGTTGATAATCACATCATGCTCAACAGCTTTTTCACCCAAACCAAAGGGTATAATGGTGTCATTTTCAGGATGAACACCCAAACAATTTGTCAATGCTTTACTTACTGTTAAATTATAAATAATTCCCTGACTGAAGGCCTGATCAAAATACAGTTCCGCAACATTGGTTTCACCTTCAATCAGGAAAACGACGGATGGATTTCCAATTTCCTGATCCACATTATATTTGTTTACATCCTGAAGGTTCAATGGCTCCATAGCCTGGTTGAAAAACAATCTTAATATATTATTGGCCACAACCTCCAGATGATCCACTCCGGGTAGCAAAACCTGCTCAGAAAAAACGGAATTAACTGCACCCGGAGTACCTCCGCTCGCATTTTCCGAAGCTCTCCAGTTATCACCTGCCGAACAAATATTCTGCGGATTAATTTGTTCAAGTGACCACCCTCCATCCTCTTTGTCAGGATCTTTATACCAATTGTCAGAATAAGTAATTCCGGATACTTTGTTTCCATTCTTATCAGTTAGCGTTAAAGTTTGCCCGCTGTTGGTTAACGTAAAACTGCTGAAACCATAAAAAGGCCCGTAACTTGATAACTCCGTTTCTGCTTCTTCATCTGATAAAATCAGGTATCCCGATGGTTCAATGCTCACATTACTGAATGTTTTATTGCTTGACCCAATGGTCAGTATCCATTGGTCAAGGTCGATTGTTTTGTCGGTTTGGTTAAATAATTCCAGGTATTCAAAATTGGGTAAGCCTACCTGTGGAGACGGATCAGCCATGATTTCATTAACTACAATATCAAAGGGCTGAGCCTGGTAATATGAAAAACCAAATTGTTGCGGCAGCATTTCATTGTCCGACAAATCTTTAACCCCCGATACATCCAGGGTATATTGTTTTCCGTTTTCAAAATGATTAGCGAAATTTAACTGTATTTCTGCTCCATTGGTTTCGTTTTGGGTTGCCGTAAGCGGGATGCCAATTCCCTGATCAACACCGTAATTTGAAACCGTTTCTGCGCTTTCCTTTTCAACCGTTTCATTGAAGATCAATTTAAGTGTTGAATCTGATGTTGCTGAAACTGACAACAAAACAGGTGGTGAATGATCAACAATTACAGGACCCACATATACATCATCAAAATACATTTTGGTACTGTTGCTGACAGTATATAAGCAGTAAAATCCAAAATAAGATGTTGAGGTAAAAGTATTGTCAGAGCCTTCGCCCTGCGCCTGGAAATTTTCGCCCCCTGTTGGATCAGCAAAAATCTTCCATAGGCCTTCCAGGTTTCTTGTAACCTTTATCCTGATTGAAAATGATGTTGCGATTAAGCCTTCTGTCCCCCTGCAAATTGATGAAACTGTTTCGCCTTCCTGCCTGAACAATTCAATGGCATCACTGCTTCCTGATTCTCCCAATTGTAAAAAGTAACCATTTAATGCTTGTGTCAAATCACTTTGATCGCTAAGCAAGTAAACTCTTGCATTATTATTGGCCGAAGGGCTGAACGAAAGTTTTACCCAACATCGCCATTCACAATCGGTTGCTAACGAATTGGCAGTAACCAGATAAGAATTATTTGCGGCGATATCGTTCAGTTGCAATTGGCTGGATGTATTTACAATAAAATTTGCTTCGGTACCGGTCCAGCCTGGGTTTTGGGTAAAGTCCCCGTCTTCAAAGTCATCAGTAACCTGGGCTAAAATAAGCATTGGAAGCAGAAAAAAAATCAGGGAAAACGTCTTCATTTTTTATAAATTTGCTGACAGCAATATTTGGTCAGGTAAATATAACAAAAATGAAGATTGCCGTTGTTGGAGCTACCGGATTGGTAGGAAGAGAAATATTAAAAGTCCTTGAAGAAAGAAACTTTCCGGTTACCGAATTCATTCCAGTGGCTTCTGAACAGTCCGTTGGAAAAAAAATCACTTTCAATCAAAATGAATATACAGTTGTTTCGGCAGATGCTGCAATTGAATTAAAACCGGATATCGCAATTTTTTCGGCTGGGGCCACCACCTCGCTCGAATTAGCCCCAAAATTTGCCGGGGCCGGTACCACTGTGATTGACAATTCTTCTGCATGGCGGATGAACGATGATGTACCACTTATTGTACCGGAGATCAACGGCACGGTTTTAAAAAAAGACAATAAGATCATTGCCAATCCCAATTGCTCAACAATACAGCTGCTTATGGCGCTTTCACCACTGCATAATGGATTCAAAATCAAGCGGGTTGTTGTTTCAACATACCAGTCCGTCAGCGGAAGCGGAGCAAAAGCAGTTGACCAATTAATGAAAGAACGTAAAGGTGAACCGGTTGAGAAATATTATCCGCATCAAATTGATTTGAATGTGATTCCGCAGGGTGGCGATTTTACCGATGACGGTTATACTACAGAGGAAATAAAACTGCTTAACGAAACCCATAAAATACTTGACCCGGATATCAGGATAACTGCTACCGTGGTGAGGGTTCCTGTTGTAAACGGCCATTCAGAGGCTGTGAATATCGAATTCGGGGAAAAATTTGAATTATATGATATAAAAAGATTGCTGGGATTTATGCCCGGCATAGTGGTTTTTGACATCCCAGAGGGAAACATTTATCCAATGCCTGTTTTTTGCCAGGGCAAAGATGAGGTGTTTGTAGGACGTATCAGGCGTGATCATTCTCAACCAAATTCATTAAACCTGTGGATCGTTTCCGATAATTTACGAAAAGGGGCTGCTACCAATGCTGTTCAAATTGCAGAGTATTTGTTAAAAAATAACCTGATTGACAATCCTGTTCACTAAACCTGAAATTTCGAATATTGAAAATATATAACTGCATAAAAGACTTCCAGCCCGTTGATAACGCCATTGTAACTATTGGCACCTTCGACGGTGTGCATCTTGGCCACCAGGCCATTTTTAATAAAATGAGAGAAGATGCGAAAAAAATAAAGGGTTATACCGTTGTTATTACCTTTTATCCGCACCCGCGAATCGTACTTGGACTGGACAGTAAAAATCTCAGGTTTATCAATACCCAGGAGAAAAAGATCAATCGAATTGAAGAAACCGGAATTGATTTTCTGGTTATTGTTCCATTTACTAAAGATTTTGCCTCACTTTCATCTGAGGAGTTCATCACTGATTTTGTTGTAGAAAAAGTGAATCCGGTTAAGATCGTTACCGGTTATGATCACCATTTTGGGAAAGACAGGGAAGGTGGCTTTGAGTTATTGAGCAAGATGGGAGAAAAACATGGGTTTGAGGTTGAAAAGGTAGAAGCCCAGATAGTAAACGATTTAAAAGTAAGTTCAACCCGCGTACGGAAATTATTGGAAGCAGGAAAAGTAAAGGCCGCCAATTCGTTTCTTGGATACGAATATTCAATTACAGGAAAGGTTGTGAAGGGCCAGTCAATTGGACGGGACATGGGTTTTCCAACCGCCAATATCGAAGTATCGGATGAATATAAATTGATTGCTGCCGTTGGTGTTTATGCATGCAGGGTTGAATACATGGGGAAATTCTATAAAGGCATGAGCAATATTGGGTTCAGGCCAACTATTGACCATGGAGATTTAACGATTGAAGTAAATATTTTTGATTTCGATCAGCAGATTTACAACGAAGAGATCACCATTTATTTTGTTGATCGCATGCGCGATGAACACAAGTTTGAAAGTATTGATGCCCTCAAGGCTCAGTTGGTTAAGGACCGGAAACAGGCGCTGAAAATCCTTTAAT
The DNA here is from genome assembly GCA_030596395.1 of Chlorobiota bacterium. Taxonomy (GTDB): domain Bacteria; phylum Bacteroidota; class Bacteroidia; order Bacteroidales; family F082; genus JAADID01. The sequence continues at coordinate 33,864 of JAUVKF010000033.1, forward strand.
TACTCGTTTAATTCAGAGGGAGGAACGACCGAAAGCCCGCCTGCCGGACGGGCAGGAATCCCCCGAGTTGGAACGCAAACTGTACAAGGGGATTGCCGCGCTACTCCATCACACAGGCTAACCTATTGGTAGCTCGCAATTAAACGTAATCTATTATATATCGTTTAGCTCAGAGGAAATCGGGCAGATAGTGTGCTGGCTGACCTGTCCGCCGAACAAAATTCTATGGCAGGCGGGCGAAAGAGTCTCCTGTAATGAAACATGAACTGCATTAGGGGGTTGCCGCATCACATTGATTAATAAAAAAACTAGTTTAATTCAGAGGGAGGAATGACCGAAGGCCCGCCTGTCGGACGGGCAGGAATCCCCTGAGTTGGAACAATGAGAACTGTATTTGGGGATTGCCGCGTCACTCCTTCGTCGTTCCTCGCAATTGAACGGAAAATTAATTATTTCCTCCCATAATCTGCCGGAATTTCACCCCATTGTTTGGTATCCCACTTCAAAATCCGGTTATTATACTCATTGGCTTTTAACCACTTAACTGCCTTATCCAGTGCATGAAACACTTTGACATTTTTGGCTGTTCTTTCAAGTTTGGTGTTTACGCGCTTTTTCCTTACCCATGCCAATGCAGTTCTTGAATCGGTATAAATGGGGTAATCGAGTTTATTCATTTTTAAGAAAGCAAGTCCGAGCACGATAGCGAGAAACTCACCGATGTTGACAGTTCCCATTTCGTATGGGCCGCGTTTGAAAATGGGAGTCTCGGTAGCGGTAAAAACACCTCTGTATTCGAGTGTACCCGGATTACCCGCACAGGCCGCATCAACCGAAATACTTTTCAAAATGGGCTTCTCTTTGGTAGTTAGTTTATCCAGGTCTTTTTTGCCTTTCCTGTCCTTAACGGTTTCGTATGATTGTTCAAATGCCTCTTCGGCTTCCTGTTTTGAAGTGAATGACTTGTATTTGGCTCCTTCATAGCCTATAACCTGCTTTTTGCATTCATCCCAGCTTTCGTATATGCCAGGTTTCAAGCCCTGCCAGACAACATAGTATTTTTGCTTTGCTCCTTTTTTCGACATGAAACAAAAGTATTAATTGTAGATAAACAAAAACATCCGTTTAATTCATAATCCGCTGAGTGGCCTTCAGCACTCAGCGGATTGAAATTGAACAATTCAACATTTACGACCCGCAAAATGCAAGCCCATTTAGCGGGTCCTTATTGAACAAGGGGATTGCCGCGCTCCATTACATTCCGCTCGCAATTAAACGTAATCTATTATATATCGTTTAACTCAGAGTGAAGCGAAAGAGTCCCCTGAGTTGGAACAAGAACCACTCCTCCCCTTGGCTAAGGGGAGATGTCCGCCAGCTGGCGGACGGAGGCGTTTGTTTTCAACCACCCCTGATCTCGCAATTAAACGTAATATTAAATGACTAATCATTATTTTTGAAGCCGCAATAAATATATTATGACAAGGCTATTTCTTCTATCAATAATCCCTATCGTCTTGCTAAGTTCCTGTGGCGATAATGTCGTTTTCCGCCAGTACAACAAAATGGAAAATGTAAGCTGGAACAGGTTTGATTTTCAAACATTTGAAGTTCCGGTTGAACAAAATGACATGCTGGATTTTTATCTTGCCCTGAGGCATCATACCGATTTTCCTTATAAGAAACTCTGGGTCAATATCACTTTTTACTTACCGGATGGATCCATGCGCTCATGCGATTACGATTTTATGCTGAAAGACGAAGAGGGCAACTGGATTGCCGAAGGCCTTGGTGAATTGTGGGACATAGAACTACTTATTCGCAAAGAAATGCTTTTTAATAAGGCTGGTATTTGTAAAGTGAGAATCGAAAACAAACATTCGAAATACGAAATGCCCGGTGTAATCGAAGTTGGGCTTGTCGTGAAAAAAAGCCAGAAGTAGTGAATATTCACCATCTAAGAAGATGGCTTTGAATTGCACCCAATGAGTGCTTTTAACCTGAGTTCGGTATAAGCAATGTACTAAAAAAGAACGATTTGGCTGCTGGCAGGAACCGTTTCGTACTTTATACTTGGTTTTTTCGGTAAGAATGAATATGCCAACAGACCTGAAATAAGATTAGATAAAAAATTAGGGAAGCTCCTATGCCGTGAATGCTCAATTTGACAAATGTTCTTTAATTCATCATTAACGGTCTCTATTATAGATCGTTTCCGAAGCATGATCTTATCATACATCGACATGATTTGGTTTTTCATGTTGTTCCTGATTCCGGTGATGAGTTGGATTCCATCAATGAATAAGTTTTCAACTAATTTTTGAGAGATATACCCTTTGTCAGCAAATAGTTTTCCTGCAATTTTTTTCAGGAAATTCGAGTCTTTCAATGGTTGCCTGTCGTCTACATTTCCTGGAGTGATCACAAAATCTATGATTTCACCTCTATCGTTTATAACAATATGTAGTTTAAAACCAAAGAAATAGCCCATAGTCGACTTTCCTCTCTGTGCGATATCTTTGAATACTTTATGATTAAAAATTCTTTTGTTCTTACATACACAGACAGGAGTGGAATCAACAAAAGAGATGCCTGTGCTTTGGCCAAGCCGGACAGTTTTTAAAAACAGCACCATTGGTAACAAGGCTTTTTGTTGAAGTTCCACAAACCTGTTATAAGATACTGTTTCCGGAAAATAATCTTGCAAGTGCCTTTGGACATAATTGATA
>JAUVKF010000017.1 GCA_030596395.1 Chlorobiota bacterium
ATACCATCCTTCATGGTTCAAACGAAACCATTGAAGTCAAAAAAGAATACCTTGGAATTACTTCCTCTTATTCCTTATCATTTGAAGGGGTGATCAATTATATCAGCAATTACAACAGAGAAAATGCCTCTCAATCCTCACGACGCTGGGCACATAGTTTTATGAATAGTCATGAGTGCAATGTATGCCATGGTGATCGTTTGAAAAAAGAATCGCTCCATTTTAAACTTGCCGGTAATAGTATAGCTGAACTGGCAAGAATGGACCTGTCGAATTTTAAGACGTGGCTTGATGATGTTGAGGATAAAATGAATGATACCCAACGCAAGATCGGACGGGAAATAATCAGGGAGATAAAGGAAAGACTAAATTTTCTGCTGGAAGTAGGAATTGATTACCTGAACCTGAACAGGCCATCGAAAAGCTTGTCGGGTGGTGAATCGCAGCGTATCAGGCTGGCAACTCAAATTGGTTCGCAACTCACAGGTGTTTTGTACGTTCTTGATGAACCCAGTATAGGCCTCCATCAAAGGGATAACCACAAACTGATCCATGCTTTAAAAGACCTTCGTGATATCGGCAATTCAATAATGGTTGTTGAACACGATAAAGATACTATTCTGGCTGCTGACCATGTGGTGGATATTGGCCCCGGTGCCGGCCGTCATGGTGGTGAAATTGTTGCCGAAGGAACACCTGAAATGATCAGTAACGCAAATACTGAAACCGGAAATTACCTCAGCGGCAAAAAGAAGATACATATCCCTGAAAAACGAAGAAATGGAAATGGTGATTTCCTTGAAATAAAGGGTGCCACCGGTAACAACCTGAAAAATATTGATGTAAAATTTCCGCTTGGTAAACTGATATGTGTTACCGGCGTATCGGGCAGTGGAAAATCTACGCTCGTTAACGAAACGCTTTACCCGGTTTTAAACAATCATTTTTTTCATTCGAAACGAGAATCATTAGCCTATGATTCGATAGAAGGAATAGGCCATCTGGATAAAGTTATTGATATTGATCAGTCGCCTATTGGACGCACACCACGATCAAACCCAGCTACTTACACAAAAGTATTTGACGAGATCAGGAAACTGTTCGGCATATTACCCGAGTCGAAAATAAGGGGGTACAAACCCGGACGGTTCTCATTTAACGTAAAAGGTGGCCGCTGCGAAAAATGCAAAGGGGCCGGCGTCCAAACCATCGAAATGAACTTCCTGCCCGATGTATATGTAATTTGCGATGATTGTCAGGGTAAACGGTATAATCGCGAAACCCTCGAAGTTCGATTTAAAGGCAAATCAATTAATGATGTACTTAACCTTACCATCAATCAGGCCGTTGAATTTTTCGAAAATATTCCTGCCATCGTCCAAAAATTAAAAATGTTACAGGATGTTGGACTAGGTTATATTACACTCGGACAGTCTTCTACAACCATCTCAGGTGGCGAAGCACAACGAGTGAAACTGGCAACCGAGCTTTCGAAAAAAGACACCGGCAAAACCCTTTATATACTCGATGAACCCACAACCGGGCTTCATTTTGAAGATGTAAATGTGCTGCTAGGCGTTTTAAATAAGCTGGTTGACAAAGGAAATACGGTAATTGTTATTGAACACAATATGGAGGTGATCAAAGTAGCCGACTATGTAATTGACCTTGGCCCTGAAGGTGGCGACAGGGGGGGGATGCTGGTTGCCGAAGGAACACCTGAAGAATTGATAAAAAATAAAAACAGCCACACTGCAACTTATCTTAAAATGGAATTAACATGATGAATCACGATGAAATAAAAAGGCTGAAAAAAGAATTCAGGGCTAAAACATGGTTACAAACAAAAGCACACGATTCATGGTCGGTTTTTAAGATTATGGCCGAAATTGTTGATGGATATGAAGAACTGGCAAGGATCGGCCCCTGTGTAGCTGTATTTGGTTCTGCGCGTTCAAAACCAGGTGAACGTAGTTATCAACTTGCCGAAGAAACTGCATACCAGTTAACAAAGAAAGGATTTGGTATTATTACCGGTGGTGGCCCCGGAGCCATGGAAGCCGCCAACAAAGGTGCACATAATGCAGGTGGTATCTCGGTAGGATTGAATATTAACCTTCCTCACGAACAATATGCAAACCCTTACATCGATCCGGATAAATTGCTCGACTTCGATTATTTCTTTACGCGTAAGCTTATGTTTATGAGGTATTCGCAGGGTTATATCGTTTTGCCGGGTGGGTTTGGTACGATGGATGAACTATTCGAGGCCATCACGCTCATTCAGACTAACAAACTGGTCCAATTTCCGGTTGTATTGATTGACAAAAAATATTGGAAGGGCCTGATCGACTGGATCAAGGAGCGGATGCTTGAAGAAGGAATGATAAGTGATGATGAGCTTGATATTTTTAACCTTGTTGACAGTGTTGAAGAAGCCGTTGAGGTAATTGATGACTTTTATAAGAAATATGACCTCAAGCCGAATTTCTAATCTATTTCGTTCGTAGTGTACTAGCGCGCGGATTTTCCGCGTGCTAAATAAACTGATCTGTGTAAGCGCATCTGGCGCAAGTCTGAAGCGTGGATGTGTGCGTAGGGACTTGTGCCATTATTCAATCAATTCAACGTTAACGATTCCTTGCTCGCCGATTTTTCCGGCTCATAGTCCAAATATTATAATTTTTGAACTGGGATTTGTATCAGGCACAAGTCCCCACACTTTGGGCTGCGCTTCAGACTTGCGCCAGTTGGGGTGCGTAGGGACTTGTGCCATTATTCAATCAATTCAACGTTAACGATTCCTTGCTCGCCGATTTTTCCGGCTCGTAGTCCAAATATTATAATTTTTGAACTGGGATTTGTATCAGGCACAAGTCCCCACGCTTTGGGCTGCGCTTCAGACTTGCGCCAGTTGGGGCGGATGCTTGAAGAAGGAATGATAAGCGATGATGAGCTTGATATTTTTAACCTTGTTGACAGTGTTGAGGAAGCTGTTGAGGTAATTGATGACTTTTATAAGAAATACGACCTGAAGCCGAATTTCTAATCTATTTCGTTCGTAATATACTAGCGCGCGGATTTGCATCTGGCGCAAGTCTGAAGCGTGGATTTGCGCGTAGGGACTTGTGCCATTATTCAATCAATTCAACGTTAACGATTCCTTGCTCGCCGATTTTTCCGGCTCATAGTCCAGTTATTATAGCTTTTAAACCGGGATTTGTATCAGGCACACGTCCCCCCGCTTTGAGCTGCGCTTCAGACTTGCGCCAGTTGGGGTTTCATAATCAACCCGCCGGGTGCAAGGCCACCCGGCGGGTTATTTGTAATCACATTGTTTAGTACTTTTGCACTCATGCAAAATTTGGCTGACAAACTGAATAGCGAGGTTTTCAAAACCATCGCTCATGTAGCAAGGGAGATAAACCAGAAAACCTTTGTTATCGGTGGTTTTGTCAGGGATTTATTGCTGGAAAGACCGTCAAAAGATGTTGATTTTGTAGTGCTTGGAAGCGGAATTGTTTTTGCTAAAAAAGTGGCTTCTGCCTTTGGATCAAATACCCATGCAAAGTACTTCAAGAATTTTGGAACTGCACTGGTCAGATATAATGAGTGGGACCTGGAGTTTGTTGGGGCGCGTAAAGAATCATACCGAAAAAACTCACGGAAGCCAATCGTTGAAGATGGTTCATTGTCTGACGATCAGCGACGCAGGGATTTCACCATCAATGCGTTATCAATCAGCCTGCAAGCTAAAGATTTCGGGCAGCTTTTTGATCCATTCAATGGATTGGAAGATATTAAAAACAAATTGATACGCACGCCACTTGATCCGGATATTACCTTTTCGGATGACCCCTTAAGAATGATGCGTGCCATCCGCTTTGCAACCCAACTTGGCTTCTCAATCGAGCTGAATACTTACAAGGCTATCAGCCGCAATAAAAACCGTATTCAGATTGTTTCGCGTGAACGTGTGTTGGATGAACTGAATAAGATCATCCTTGCTCCCAAACCCTCCCTCGGTTTTAAAATACTGGATGAAACCGGTTTGCTGAAAATTATATTCCCAAAATTTGTTGAATTGAAGGGTGTTGAGAAGGTTGGCAAACAAGCACATAAAGATAACTTTTACCACACCTTGCAGGTTTTGGATAACCTTGCAGAAAAAACAGACAGCCTATATTTACGATGGGCAGCCATCCTTCATGATATTGCCAAACCGGTCACTAAACGTTTCGAGCAGGGGATAGGCTGGACTTTTCACGCCCACGAGTTTATCGGTGCCAAAATGGTTCCCGGGGTATTCAAATCCCTCAAATTGCCGATGAACGAGAAAATGCGGTATGTTCAGAAACTGGTCTTGTTGCACCTCAGACCGATTGTACTTGCCCAGGAAATTATAACTGATTCGGCATTGCGCAGGTTATTGTTCGAAGCCGGTGATGACATTGACTACCTGATGTTGCTATGCGAGGCGGATATCACTTCTAAGAACGATGTAAAAGTAAGGCAATACCTGAAGAATTTTGAAACGGTAAGGGAAAAACTAAAGGAAGTAGAGGAAAAGGACCGGTTAAGGAACTGGCAACCACCAATAAGCGGCGAGATGATCATGGAAACATTCGGGCTAAAACCCTCAAAAAAAGTCGGGGTGATAAAAACAACAATCCGTGAGGCCATCCTCGATGGAATCATTAAAAATGATTTTGATGAAGCCTATGCATTTATGATCGAAGAAGGTAAAAAACAGGGACTTAAACCAATTAAGAAACCAAAAAAGCCTGATACCAGAAAAAGTTGAACCAACACAAAAAAACATTAATTGTAGTACTGGGACCAACAGCTTCTGGTAAAACAGCGCTGTCCATTGAAATCGCAAAGTTTTTTAATACAGAAATAATTTCGGCTGATTCCAGGCAATTTTATAAAGAAATTCCTATCGGAACGGCCGCGCCTGATTCAATCCAGCTTAACGAAATAAGGCATCATTTTGTTGGGCACCTCAGTATTAATGATCTTTACAATGTATCACGATTTGAAAGTGACGTTATCAGCTTGCTCAATTCAAAATTCAAATCACATGATGTTATGGTTATGACCGGCGGTTCGGGCTTATATATTGACGCCGTATGTAGCGGTATTGATGAACTGCCCGATCCCGATGAAAAAATTCGTAATGGGCTACAGGAACTGTTTGAGCAACAAGGCTTATCTGCCCTCCATACAAAACTCGAACTGCTTGACCCTGAGTATTTCAATCAGGTTGACAAAAATAATCCAAAGCGATTGATCAGGGCGATTGAAATTTGTGAGCAAACCGGGAAAACCTATACCGAACTTCGAAAAAATGAATCGAGAAAACGTGACTTCAATATCATTAAGATCGGATTGGAAGTTCCCAGGCATGAATTGGTCGAAAGAATACATCAAAGAACAGACCAGATGTTTGCACAAGGCTTATTGCAGGAAGCTGAAAAAGTTTATCCTCTAAAACACCTGAATGCTTTAAATACAGTTGGATACAAAGAATTATTCAGTTATTTTGATGGCATCTGGGATATGGAATCTGCGATTGAAAAAATCAAAACCAATACCCGCCGCTTTGCAAAACGCCAGATGACCTGGTTCAGAAAAGACGCTGAAATAAATTGGTTTCCGATAGATAAAATATCGGAGATAATTGAATTTTTAGAGAAAAGGCTTGAAATTTAATCCAGCCGCGGGGAACAGTAAATTGAACCGTTGACCCGCAAGGTCGCCGCAGGTCCTGGCGGGTCGAAAATTATCATCGTTTCAATATCGGTGATATTCGATCAATCCTTCCATTGGTTCCTTATTAACTTTACCCATTTGGATGCCTCTGGTTTCCAAAACATCTTTTAGAATATCCTGAAAATTAGCTGCAACCGAACCGGTAAAACAGGCGGGCAAAGTTTTAACGCCAGGGTATTTAAAAAGCTGAACATCAACAAAATCGTTAAATGACCTATAGATAATCCCCCGGCAATAGTCATGATCAATATATTCGCGCAGGAATTTAGATTGCTGAGATAAAAACTGGTTTGGATTGGGTTCTTTATAGATTCGGTCTAAAACCGATGAGAAATTCAGGTTTACGGATTGATAAAATAAATCAGAAACTTCTTTATCAGCAATCCCTATTAAAATTTCTCTCACCAGCAACTTTCCAATGTATGTACCACCGCCTTCATCACCTAATAAATAACCAAGCGACGGCACATTATGAATGATGCTTTGTCCATCCCATAAGCATGAATTAGATCCGGTTCCCAAAATGCAGGCTATGCCTTTTTCATTTCCCAACAGCGCCAGTGCAGCACCGTAGAGGTCGTGATGCGCTTCGATTTTGGCATTGATAAAAATTCTACCTAACGTACTTCTGATTATCTCTGCATTGGCTTTGGATGAACAACCTGCTGCATAAAAAAATACCGATGAAATATCATGGTATGATACCTTCCCCTTAAATTCATTCAGCAAACTTTCGGTAAATTCACTGGCTTTGTAGTAATAAGGATTGAAGCCTTTTGAATATATCTCCAACTCAACTATACCTTTGTTGAGCAATACCCAGTGGGTTTTTGTAGCACCGCTGTCAGCAATTAGTATCATAGCCAGTTAATTATTTTGGGGATGAAGATAATAAATCCGATTAACGCTGCTGCAAAGGCTAAAACCAAAACGGCGCCTGCTGCCATATCTTTTATTAAACCGGCTGTTTTATTTTGCTCTGGATGAGCCACATCCACCAGTTTTTCAATGGCTGAGTTGAAAATTTCAGCACTCATCACCACTCCAATTGTTAGAATAACTACAAGCCATTCAATCTTTGAAATTTGCAATACTATTCCAAGAACAATAACCACAACTGCAGCGAGAATATGAATTTTAAAGTTTGCTTCATGCTTAACCACCTGCCATATTCCCTTGAAAGCACAGGCAAAGCTCAATAATCTTTTTCTGAAATAATTCTCCTTTTTGGGCATTGAAAGAAACAGTCAATTTCAACAAATTTATCAAATAAATTAACTTCTTCATTGACTTTAGAAATGACACATGTATAAATAGTATCATGTTAAAACGAGAATTAGAGACACTTGAAAGCAGAGAGGAGTGAGGTGAACTAAAAAGTAGATGTGATGGTATAAACTATTGTTGTTGAATAAGTTTTAGCAGGCATGGTTACCGATATATCCCGCAACTGTAGTTGAACAGGAACATTCATTCGTGCCTGTGCACCCTGAAAAAATTGTTGATTTGCATTGGTAAGCTGCATATAACTGTTACCTCCTGATATGTAATTGCCGCCTCCATAGCCAGCTCCATTACCGGTTCTACGTATATATATTAATATATTTGGATCCCAGTCAATATCCAGTTTGGTAACTTCTACCTGCCAGCTGTAATTAATAAAATAATTCCACCAAAAACCTAACCATCCACCATTTAGGTATATGCTTGCAGAAATCTGGTTTGCCGCACTCGCGTATGTGCCTGAAAAATCGTTTCCTGCCTCAATAATATCGTTTGCAGGTATAATGTAATTCCAGTTCCCGGTCACATCAAAATTCAATTGCTGGCCTGTCAGTAATTGATTAGCCAAAACAAATATCAATATGTAAAAAAGTTTTTTAATCGCTATAAAATTAGTTATCAATTAAAGTAAACAATATTTCAAGAGAAGTAGATTGATCAGCATCCAAAACATCATAATCGGTGATACCTAATGTATAAGTAATCTGATGTCCATTATTCGACCCGTTTCCGGTATAACTTCCTCCAATATTATCAATACAGGTTTGCGGTGCTGTGGAAAGGGTAACAGATCCTGCGCTAATTCCAAAAGCACCTTCACCACCGCCAGAATAAGCAGATACATCCATTAATAATTCAACACCATCAGGAACGGTGCCATTATTTATTTGAACTTCGATTGACCTGCTGGCGACCAAAGGACTTAAGGAATTGGTATAATTAATCCATTTTGAATTAGTGCTTCCACCAGATGAAACAATAGGCATTCCTGCTTCAGATGGAATACTAAAACTTAAATTTAAGGCCGTATTATCAGGTTCAATATCCAGGAGAGCTATTTCAGGTATCGTCAAACCCAATGAATGTTCCCTGATGAGCACAGTCTGGCTATATAGAACGGTCACGCTTAACAGACCACAAAATATTAAAAGTGCTCGTACCATTTATTTTGATTAACCTTCTTAATTAGCAACAAATCTAATGCAATTGAATGACCCGCATTTTATTTGGCTTCAATTTTATTACCTTTTCTTTCTTAAATAGTTTGACCGGTATAGTGATATTCTCACCCGGTTCTATATCAATGTCAAATACTTTTTCTTCAAAATAATATGCATTGGTCAAACCTTCATCATGCATTTTAATTTCCCAGGTACCAGGCCTCACACCCGAAAACCTGAAATTGCCCTTTTCGTCTGTCACTGACTTTATTACTTCCTGACCTCTTCTTAATTCAATTATTATTTTTGAAACTTCATCAGGTAAAGATTTTCCATTAGCCATATCAATAAGCCCATTGATCACACCACTTTTTGTTAGACCTAATTCAATGAACGAGTCTTTGTTTTCCATGACGTTAATACGAATTGGCATAGGACGATCGGATATATCCTGAAAATCTACAGAAGTTTTATCCAGGATAAGGTAATAACTTCCGGGCAAAACTTCTTCAAATATAAAATTACCTGCGGTATCAGTAATTTCGGTATATGAATTAAGATGAAGGATAATACCTTCAACAGACTTTACCCCCAGGTTCTTTATATTTCCTTTTACCTTTCCATAGTCGATCTTTTTCTTACTCAACGGTACTCCCAGGCGATAGGTATATGATAATTCAACTGAGAGGTCGCTTGATACAAGATCTCTCTGTAACATCCCATATTGCATTCTTAAGCTAATCTCCTGATTTCTTCCAATGAGTTGATTTAACATTAATGTAAAGAAGTCTCTGTCACGATAGTATTCCTCAAGGGCATATGCATTTTGGAACCGAAAGTAAAGCTGTGTAGTTCTGGTGAACCATGCATCGAGGCTTACACCGTAATAAATCCTTGAACTACTTGTTTCTGAATATCTATTGTCGTTACGGTAAGATGCAAAGGCTGTAATGTTTATCCGGTCTCTGGGTCTGTATCCCAAATCAACAAAAAAACCATATGATGGCGATTTATTATTTGCGGCTAACAAAAAATTGGTGGTTTGCGCAATTTCCCCGGATAACCTGAATGCAAATTTCTTAATAATCTGGTCATAATCCAGTTTTCCATAATACTCCTCATAGTGAAATTTTTTACCTGGCAACCGGTCCTCCCGCTCACGGTAACCAACGTAACCCCTTAGAGAGGCAAGTTTTGCGATTATCCAGCTAAAACCGCCCCGATAACTTATGGTAAATGGAGCTGTAGCAAATAATGTATCCCTGGCAGCATTGCGTTCATCCCGCCGAAAATTGGCATTAATTGAAAATCCTTTATAAATATTTATGTTAAAATTACCTGTATACGAAAGTGTATTATTATAGTAACCTGTATAATCTTTATCCGCAAAAATAATGAAGCCAGAAATATTAATCCGCCAAAATTTCGATGTAAGAGAGGCATAAATACCATTTCCTTCTTTTCCTACCAGTTGGCTACGAGAATACTCGACAAAGATTTTTGTATACTGAACCGGTTCAAATTCGCCTGATATACTCCCAATATGACCAATACCATTAATCGCGGCGTAATCTTTTGCAAGGTAGTGAAAACCGACTTTGTATTTATCATTAAAACTGTATGATGCACTTCCTGAAAAAGTTTGTTTAACGTCAGGATAAAAACGCGGCTGATTATAATATGCTCTCAATTCCAGGCCACCCATACGCCCGGCAACACCTGCACCCCTCGCATATCTGCCAGGTTCAATTAATGGCGTTACCTGATATACCTGATCTCCCACAAGCACATCGATTTTTTTACTTTTAAATTTTACGAAGTATTCGTCAACCTTACCAAGTGATGACAGGTAATATGTATTTGGCCCCCGAAACCTAAACTCCAGAAAATTTTGCGAATTTTGGCCTAACATTCCAACACCATAGGCCTCACCCTGAAATGCGTGTTTGAAACCTTCTTCAAAGTACCTGCTTAGATAAGTGGCCTTGAAATAAACAGGAAATTTGAATCGGTCATCAACAGGTCGAAATTCGGAAGGAATTACATTGACATATTCACTGGCAGAAAACCGAAGTGAATCATTCCCCGCTACCATAGCATTTACACCAAAGGTATAACTGTTGACTGTGTTTGCTTGTGTAAGAGGGGTAAGGGAAACATTAAATATTTTATTCTCACCAGGATCTAATAAAAAGCTCTGTCCTCCGTTAATCGTACAATTTCTGGATTGAAGCCTGACGGAGACTTCTTTGTTGGAACTATTTCGTAAAAGTACTTTGGCACTTATTGGTTCACCCGACTTTATGTAATCAGGGACATCATAAATATCAACATCCAGAGCAATTTTATTGATAACCTCAATTACAGTTTTAGCCTCAGCAACTTTTACTTTAGTTACCTTATCCATAACAGAAATACCTATTGTATACACACCTGCATTAGCGTTTGCCGGGACTTTTACATTCACTAACTTAATATTTGAAGTTCGGGGTTTTATAGTTATTGTATTAAGATCAAGAATTTGGTTCCAGCCTTCGGGTAATTCTGCTTCCAGGTAAATTTGTAAACTTACTGGTGTTTTATTAAATATTTTTATCGGGTAGGTAATATTACTACCTGGGTCAACTTTTTCCGTTTTTTGGTTTGTAATGTTGACAGTGATACCATCACCAAAAAGATTTGATGCATAAAAGATTATTAATAACAGAGCAATTACTCTAATCATCCTTTATTTCCAGTGTCAAATTGGTTCCAAATACTTCTTCCTCTGAACAATCTGCAAGCAAAAGGGATTGAAATGTCCCGGCTTGTAAACTTGAAAGATCAATCTCAAAACGCCTGGATGTTTTTGGATATACTCGTTTTGTTATCGATTTGTAAATACCCAGAGATTTTCCTGCCTCATTAAATAATTCGATCGATACTGTTGGACTTAACATAAAATCACCGCTGTTAATTATATCAACATCGAGTATCTTTTTTTCATTCTCCTGCTTTAATGCTATATTGATGAACTCAACATCTTTTTTTCCGTTACCGTTAAAATGGCATATAATCTGAATAGCATAACGGATTACAGAATTAATGGTAAGTAAACCCTGTTTAATATCCATTGGTGATTTTGTTCCCTCAACAAGGAGAACACTCCAATGAGTTCCATTTAAATTATTAGTATCGGGGACAATTATTCTATAATTTATCGTAGTTGTTTCACTCGGTTCCAATGTATAATTATCAGGTTCATAATCAATCCAGGAAGCATTTGAGCGACTGGTACTGCTAGCTTCCGGATAATCTGATTCTCCGCTGTGATTAATAAAATAGTCACGCTGATAAACAATAAACGATTCGGGATGTTCTGAAGTATTACTCACAACAATAGCCCCTCTAATAGTGTCTCCTGATTTAACTGAATGTTGGTGTGTAAGTCCGTTGGTGATGACTAATGCTGCAAAAGCAGAAGATGAATTAACAACTAAAAACAACAAAAACAACCCTAATAATACTGACTGTTTTAATTTTTTCCAATATTCTCTTTTAAACAAAAAGACGTATTTATTCATAACAAATTATGTTTTGAAATGGAGGCTGTCTCATAAGTATTGAATTTTATATTTTTTCACGCAAACCTGCCTGCCGGCAGGCAGGGCCACAAAGACCGCAGCGTTAATGTGCTGAGTTTCAATTGTGTTCTCTCAGTGTGCTCTGCATCGTTACGTGAATTAAGACTTATGAGACAGCCTCACAGTTGTTTTCTGATTTTCTGAAAATTGTTAATTATCAGATAGTGTATAGGTAACCGTAATATCGGTATCAACTGCATCTAAGGCAGCATAATCACTATTATCCATTGCAAGTCCATACGTTAATTGATGTCCATTATTTGCAAGATTGCCAGTATAACAACTGCCAATACTTTGAATAATATTTTGCGTTCCTCCACCCAGAGTAAATGCAGATCCTCCACCAATTACTGATCCAAGTGCTCCACCACCGGAACCGGCAGGATCTGCAACTGTAAGGCTAAGTGTCATTCCTGTTGGCATTGTACCTGTGGCAACTACAGAAATTGTTCTGGCGGCGTCGCCAGTACTCGTATTTTTAATTGACGAGTAATTCAGCCACAACGCATTATTTGTAACAGTGGAAAAATCAAGTGCCTCTCCAGCCTCAGTTGGGGCTGTGGGTCCAATAGTAATACTGGTACTCGCTTCCGTAGATTCAACATCCAATATTGCTACTTCAGGAATAGAAACCGTAAGAATGTGGCTACCTATCTCAGTATCCTGGGCCAAAAGTGAATTAAAAGCTGTTGTAATAAACAGCAATGCTAAAATTAATTTTAAAAAAAATAGTTTTCTCATTTTTTAAGGTTTTATTAGTTCTCAGTATGAGATCAAAACTAAAACCTTTTTGAAGCTATTTATTAGCAACTATACCATTAATGCTAACAGTAGATTGTTAGCATTTACAGGCCTTTCCAACGCGGCAAGCAATTTATATCTGAGCATAGCAACACGTCCACATTAAATTTTCATATATGCAAAAAGGGCTCCCAAATTATTGGAAGCCCCTTACTAAAGCATTTTAAATTCTTTTTTGACTATACGTCTGCCATTGTATAGGTAACAGTAATATCAGCTTGATCACCTGCAATGAGGTCTGAATAATTATTATTATCCATATCCAATTCATATTCGAGGTTAACACCGAAATTTGCACCATCTCCTGTATAACAACTACCTATTCCAGTAATCACATTCTGTCCTGTTGTACTTGGAGAAAAAGCAACAACTGCTGTTCCACGATCTCCGAATCCTGTAGAAGGGTCAGCAGCAGTTAACTGAAGTGTCATACCCGAAGGCACATCAATATCCATTGTTGCCGTAATAACACGTGTTGCTAATGCTGATGGCTTAATTGATGAATAATTGAGCCATAGATTGTCATTAGTCATGTTATTAAAATCTAATGGATCACCGGCTTCTCCTGAATGAGTTGGAGTTAATTCAACATCAGTTGATGCTGCTGATGTCTCAATATCAAGCAACGCGATGTTTGGAATACTGATTTTCAAAAGATGACTATCAGTATCCGTGTCCTGAGCCATAATAGTTGACACGCCTGTTAAAATAAATGTTGCAATAAGCAACAGTACGCTTAATTTTTTCATTTTCTCGTTTTTTAAGGTTTAATATTAAGGTTTGTGTGTTTTCTAAATATTTCAACTTACTTTTATGATCCGAAAATCATTTTCTCATTCGTAAGTTTGGTTCATATACGGCGACATATTGATAAGGTTACAGTTGCTCAGGCAGATGACCTGGATGACATCACCAAAATCCTGAATCAGGCTATTAATTGGGGCAATGCAAATGCATATACAAAAGAGCTTAGAAGCGAGGACCGCTATGAATGGTTCAAAGAACACATGGAAGGAAAATATGCGGTTTATGTTTATAAAGAAGGTGAAACAGTTCTTGGTTACTTAAGTATTGGACCATACAGGAAGGGTAGGGGAGCATTTCGTAATACCGCAGAGGTTAGTTACTATGTGGATTTTACTCATCACCGAAAAGGGATTGCATCAAAATTAATGTTAGAGGCATTTGAACACTGCCAGGAAAAAGAAATTAAAACTTTGCTGACCTTTTTATACAGCCACAATAAATCCAGTATTGATTTTATGAAGAGGTTTGGTTTTGAGCAATGGGGATTATTCCCCAGAACAGCAGAAACAAAAGGAAAAGAATTTGATCATGTGATTTATGGTAAAAGGATTGAATAATTTCTGCAATAATTTACCGATTATAATTAACTGTTAATATTACAAAATAGAATCTAAACAGACCTAAAGAGATGGTATATACACTGGGCGAATCATTACTGGACATCATATTTACTGATACAGGTCAAATTACTGCCAAGGCTGGTGGAAGTGTACTAAACACTTCTGTATCGCTTGGCAGATGTGGAATTGATGTATCCCTGATCAGCGAATTGGGTGATGATACAACGGCAGAATTTATCCTCCGTTTTCTAAAAGAAAACAATGTTGACACACGTTTTATTAAGAAATATTATCACCAAACTACTTCTCTTGCAGTTGCCCACCTCAACAAGTTGAAAATCCCTTCGTTCTCAATTTACAAAACATACCCAACTCAAAGGAGGCTTATTCCACCAAAAAAATTTCAGAAGGGTGACATTCTTGTTTTCGGTTCACTCTACTCGCTGGACACAGCAATAAGAAATGAGATTATTGAAATAATTTTAAAAGCCAAAAATGAAGGGGCTTTGGTATGTTACGATCCAAACATCAGGAAACATAATCTCGATGAACCATTGTTAAAACAAGCCGTAACTGAAAATTTTGCTTTTGCAGATATTATCAAAGGTTCGGAAGAGGATCTCATGAATATTTTCGGGGAAAAGAATGATGAGGAATATTACGCCGAAATCGCGAAAATAAATCCCGATGCCATATTCATACTTACTTTAGGAAAAGAAGGTGTCATCGGTTATAAAACAGATAAGATTGTTAAGCTACCTGCAAAAAGAATTGATGTGATAAGCACCATTGGTGCCGGGGATGCTTTTAATGCAGGAATTATATACTATCTTGAAAAATTGAAAGACAAAGAAGCATGGTTTGATAGCATATCACCTGCTTTATTTGAGGAAATGCTACAATCCGGTTTACAATTTTCAGCAGAAGTTTGTGGGTCTATTGAGAATTACATCTCCAAAGCCCCACCCAACTAAATGCCAAAACCTAATCCATTTTCAACATCTTTTTAGTACTCGTCAACAAACCATTCAGGCTTAATCTGTATATATAAACACCCGGCTTTACAGTAACTTCTGCTTCCCAATCAACCATATGTTCTCCTGCATTTTGCGCTTCGTTAACCAGGGTTTTTACAAGTTTTCCATCCAGTGAATAAACAGCCAGTTCAACGTGAGCATTTATTTGGAGGGTATAACGAATTGTCGTTTTTTCTGTAAAAGGATTTGGGTAATTCTGATCAGAAGTGCCATCGATAATATTCATTTCCGGCTTAAGACCCGTTGACGGATCATGGATAGCCAGGGCTTTAATGCAAATGTTACCCGTATTTTGAAAGCCGGAATTGTCATTGTAATAGTAAAAATCAGTCCAGGAACCTTCGTCAGAGAAATACGACTCTCCGGGGCTGGCCGTTGATGGAACGATAACACGGACATTAGCCCCCAGTAAAACCGGCACTTCCGAAGTTCTGTCGTAAGGAAAACCGCCGTTGGATAAATAGAGAAAAACGTAAAAGTCATCATCTTCCGGAAGATTAACCGTATCAGGTAGATCAACGGTATGAAGTCCGGAATACTGAAAATCCCCTGAAATAGTTGTCAGTTCATTTTCAAGAAACGTCCCATCAAAATCATCAAAAATTTTAACCGTATAATTCACACTATCCTCAGCGGTAAAAAAATTAACAGCTACAATGGCTTCATCTTCAGAAGTTGTAAAGGCATTAAAAGCTTCATCTACATATTTTAATGTATCGCGCCATCCGTGATAATCATGGTAATAGGCTGTATCATAATTTAATAATTCGACATCCTGGAATGAGATAGCACCCATTTCAGGATTTTGACAAGCATGTTTATCATAATATGAAATCCAGAAGTAGCCATTTTTGCCCCAATCATCTCCCCAGCTATTTTTACAAATCCATGCTCCGGGCAAAGGCGCCTGGGTTACTCTGTTATTATCCCAACCAACGATGGATATGGAATGATTTGGTTCGGTATTACTTGAAGGTGGTTGGTAATGGTTGTAATTTCCGTCAATAAAAGCTCCCGAGTAGCACATGCAGGTAGCCATCACACCTTCTTCCATAATCTTACTTTTAATCAGGTCGATATTTTCAAGATTGGGGCCTGCTGTGTACCATTCAACATCTCTCGGATAATAATAATGATAATCTTCGCCAGTTCGGTCGGGTGGGGTATCATACGACTGGCCGTCAATATCCCGTACTGCACCATCCAACCGTGACAGATAAGCTGTTGTAACCCTGTAATCTCCACCAAAATGGACTTCCAAACCTTCACCGTTATCAAAAGGCGGATCAAGATCCTGGTTATAATAACTGTTGTAACCATTCCACCAGTCCAGGTGGTATTCGGCCAGTGCGGGCTCACCGGTATCACCGGCAGCCAGCCAATTACCTGTCATCATCAGGTTGCCTTCAATCGCAGACATGGTGCCGTGTGTCCAGCATGTACCTCCTTGTTGGGATTTTACACTGGTTACATAATTCTCTCCGTTATAGTTTCTTAAATCAAAAGTGTCAGGCGTTTGCGCCTGAATAACCGAAAGCGTAAAGATTGATGTAATGAGAGTTAATAATGTCTTCATTTTTATATTTATAAAGGTTTATCAATTATTCGTCTGACATCAGAATGTCGGTGTAAAGTTTGTAATTTTCCTGATCAAAACAAACAAAATATATTGTTTTAAAAAATTCATTTTCTCTTATACAATCCTGAACTGCATCAATGGCAATTTCTGCAGCCTGTTTTTTTGGAAAGCCATAAATTCCGGTACTGATATTTGGAAAAGCAATGGTAGTACAATTGTTGTCAACCGCAATTTTTAAACTGGAGATGTAACAACTTTTAAGCAAGTCTGTTTCATTATTATTTCCTCCTCTCCAAACCGGGCCAACTGTATGGATTACATATTTCGCAGGCAAATGATATCCTTTAGTCAGTTTTGCTGATCCTGTCGGGCATCCATTTAAGGTTTTACATTCCTCAAGCAATTGCAGGCCGGCAGCCCGGTGAATCGCACCGTCAACCCCACCACCACCAAGAAGCCGGCTGTTGGCCGCATTCACGATGGCGTCAACTTCCATTTTAGTGATATCATCCCTGGTCAGGATGATCCGTTTTTCGCTCATCATTAATCATGCTTTTTTTACAATGAGTTGAGATGTTTGATAACCGACAACAATTATTTTTTCGTCTTGATCAATGTAACCGGTAATGGCAGTAGCATCATATAAATCGCCATCAATTTCAACTTTACCGGAAGGACGGAGGATAGTACGGGCAATTCCTTGCTTTTTGATCATGTTTTTGTATTCATCGGTTGCCGAAGTATAACCTTCACCGGCTTGTTGAGTTTTTGATAATGCCAGTTTTCCTCCGATGGCATATTGGGTATTAAACAGCTGTTTTGTTAAAATAATCGACCCGAATATCGCCACCACGAAGGCAGTAACTACAATAAAGAAAGCCCTGACTAAATTTGAAAAGTCATAATCAAATGTTCCGGGGCCTATGTTCCCAACCATGCTAAGCGTCAATCCTGTTACCATCAGTATAATGCCAAGTATTCCTGCTACCCCAAAACCGGGTATAGCAAATATTTCGACTGTAATCAGAATAAGCCCAACGATAAAAATGAGTATTTCCCAGTGATTTGCAAGTCCTTCGAGATAAAGCGGTGCAAAATATAAAAGGGCGGCAATAATTGAAGCTGCAATGGGAAAACCTATTCCGGGTGTTTGTAACTCAAAATAGATACCGCCAATAATGATCATGATCAGTAAACCACTGACAACAGGATGGATGAGCCAGCCAATTATCTTATCCGTTGCAGTTAATTCATGTCTGATCAACTCATAGTCTTCAATACCAACATTTTCCAAGATTTCTGGTATATCTTCAGCTTCACCTTCACAAAATCCGAATTTGATTGCTTCAGAAACTGTGAAGGTAAGTACCTGAGTGGAGTCGCTGATACCCGGCACATAAATCCTGGGATCAACCATGGCCTGGGCAATTTCGGGGTCGCGGCCTTTGGCTTCAGCGGTAGCCCGCATCATCGATCGCATATACGACTGGTATTTATCGGGCATTTGTTCACCTTCCTGATTTACAACCGTAGCAGCGCCGATCGAAGCGCCGGGAGCCATATAAATGCTGTCACAAGCAATGGAAATAAGTGCACCTGCCGAGGCTGCGTTCTTATCAATAAAAACATAAACCGGGATATCTGTATCTAATATAATCGTTCTGATGGAATCAGCAGCATCAAGCATTCCACCGTAAGTGTTCATGTGAATGAGTATTATATCTGCGTCTTTTTCTTTTGCCTTCTCAATGGCATTTTTTGTAGTCCGCCAAACAGGTGGGGCTATCATTTCTTTAATATCAAATACATACACTTTTAAAAGAGTGCTGTCGTTTGCAGATGCTACTCCTGAAGCGAACAGGAAAACGGCAATTAGAATAAAGGCGATGATATTTGATGTATTCTGGATTTTCATTTTTTTGAAATATTGATTTTCTGTTGTTCATGCATTTTTCGATACAGGCTCCTCCATGCCCTTTGCCGCCAGGTTTTACCCCACTGTATATTTGTCCATAGACGTTCATGCAGGTAATACAGTATCAGTTTTGCGATAATATCAACACCAGTAATTATCGCAACCGCACCGAGAATCTCGCCAAATGCAGTTTCTGTTGCCTGGGTAAATATGGTAAAGCTAATTATAAAGGTACTTCCTGATGCCACTAACCGCCAGCTTAATGCCTTTAGGATGCTTCGTTGCGGACTGTCTTTATTTACTTTTTTTTTCTTGGCACTCATAAATGTTGATTTTTTTTAAGTAATTATACAATAATACAAAATTGAATGCAGATTTCAACCTGGTAATTCATTGAAATGACTTTGGAGTTGTTTTAAAAACTTGTCATGCAGCTTTGCATTCGAGGCAACTATCTGACGTCCAAATAAAAAATCTCCGGAATTTGAAAAATCTGTCACGCTGCCTCCCGATTCATTTACAATAAGCGAACCGGCAGCAACATCCCAGGGATTCAGACCATATTCAAAAAACACATCAAATCTGCCACAGGCAATATAGGCCAGGTCAACTGCTGCTGAACCCAAACGCCGAATGCCCCTGGTAGATTTGATCATTTCTTCCAGTAAACCCATATATGGTTCCAATAAGGAGTAATCAGAATATGGAAACCCCGTGGCCATTAATGCGTCATCAAAAACAGAAGTTTGAGAAACTTTTATTCGGTTCCCATTTAAAAATGAGTGGCCGCCTTTCCAGGCATAAAAACACTCATCGCGGGAAATTTCGTAAACCGCACCCGATAATAAATCACTTTTATCCGCCAGGGCGATAGAAACCGAGAAAACAGGAACACCATGAATGAAGTTGGTTGTTCCATCCAGCGGATCAATGATCCAGTTGTATTGTTCGCTTTGCTTTACCGACTGGTTTTCCTCTGCAATAAAACCTGCTTCCGGTAATATCTTATTCAACTCACTTATAATCTTTTTCTCCGATTCTCTATCAACAAATGTTACCAGGTCATGAACTCCTTTATGCTGAATATCATCATTTGAGAGCATACTAAGCTGGTCTTTTATATATGAGCCAACCGTTTTTGCTAAATCAGTAACCTGGAGTGTTATTTTTTCGAGGTTCATAATTTTACAGGCTTTTTATAAGTCTTTAGTAATAACACCAACAGGACTACGCCAACAGTAAAAATTATCGTTGAAATCACCTCGGCCTGCGTAACAGTCATTCCAAACAATTCAAACTCGGCATTAACCCTGATCTTTTCAATTAAAAACCTTTCAATTCCATTGAACATTAAATAGATGGCAAAAAGTACTCCTGGTATCTTAATCCGTTTCCTTATCGACCACAAAAAGCCAAAAATGACCACCGTCATTAACGTTTCATAAACCGGTGTAGGAAATACAGGATCAATTAGCTGAAAACAATGGGGTCCCTGGCATCCGGGAATTAAAGCACCTTCATTCAGTATATTGTGCGGGTAATTGTACGACCACAGCCAGTCGGGAAGAAACTCAAGCCATGATGGTTTAGGCTGCAAATTAACTATTCCCCAATCACCATCACCTGATACCTGGCACCCAATTCTTCCAATACCATACGACAGGATTAAAGGTGGCCCTACAGCATCAGATAAATGCCTCCAGGAGATATTTTTGATTTTGGCATAATATGCACATGAAAAAAAAGCAGTGATTAGCCCTCCATAAAAGGTGAGGCCGCTAAACGAGAGGAGGGAACCTAGCGGATCGCTGATAAATTCGTCCCAATATTCAAACCAGTGAAACACTTTCGCCCCAATAATGCTTGTAATTACAGCAATAAAAAGAATTGGGAGCGCTTGCTCCCTAGCATGGACAATAACTTCTTCCTTAACCGGTTGATCGAGCTTGCTTTTATTTTTAGTGTAGTAGAAATAAAAGGTGTACAGGATAGCCAATAAAAAACCAATTAACCATGAACCATCCGTTGAAAAAACATACTCCTGAGGATTAGCAGCGAATCGTTGATAATCCAAAATAAAGCCTCCAATTTTAAAGCCAATTAGTAAGCTGAACACAAAAGTTGTAACAAGTTGTAATATGGATGCCGGTTCACCTCTGGTAATTTTTTTAGTGGTAGGGTTTATCAATCCTTCTTTTTCTTTTCGATCTAACTCCCTGTACAACAAATAGGAACCGGTTACAAATGCCATCGCCAGAAAGAAGCCGTAACTCTGGATTGGTAAGGTGATATCTGTTCCTAAAAGATCGTTGATCAGGTCACTCAGTCGTGGATACATAAGCAAAATAAATGAGGTGCTAAAAATAATCTTTTAAGAGACTGCTTGGATTTTATTTTTAGAATTTATTATGATGTATTTTTTGTCAGATAGAGGCGTTTTTGAGACGCATAGCCATAGCTAGCGGTCGAAAAAATAACGATAAGATGGCTAAAAAGACACTTAAGAAAACTGAAGGATAAATTCCAAACTGTCTCTAAGCAGTCTCATTTATTTTTTTAGTCTGTTTTTGCGAAGATATTTGCTGCACTACAATACCTGTAATAATAATTGCCAGGCCAATTACTGTAGTCAGATGGATTTGCTCGCCAACAGCATACCTGATGATAAACAGGGCGATAAAAGGCGAAAGGTAAACCAGGTTGCTCACTTTTGCTGTATCAGATGAATATTGCAGGGCTTTGAGCCAAACCACAAATGTTATACTCATTTCAAACAGGCCGATATAAATTACACCGGGAAACGCTTTAGATGATGGGATTTCAATATTTCGGTGAACCAATAATATGTATATCAATATATAAACGAATCCAAAACAAAGATTTAGTAATATTTTTCCGGTTTCTTCCCTTTTGTCTTTCATGTTCAATATCCAATATATCGCCCAGAAAAATGCGCTGCCAACAGCCAAAATAACTCCGAGGGGATTTATAATTTTTAGTTGCTGAAAATCACCCTGTGTGCTTATTACTACCAGACCAATAAAACTGATAAAGATGGCGATAATACTCATGGTTTTGATTCTCTGGCCCAGGAAAGGGATTGATAAAAGAACGAGTGCGATGGGCCAGAAATAATTTAATGTCCCTGCTATTTGCGCTTCAAGCAGTTCATATGCTTTGAAAAGAACTATGTAATACAGGAATGGATTAAATAAGCCCATTACAGCTGATGACAAATAGTCTTTTCTACTTAACTTTTTGAGTTTTATTCTGTTTTTACTGATTATGTTGATGATACCAAGGGCAATAATACCAAACAGAGAAGCCCAGAACAACATCTGATCAAAAGAGATATGCCTCAGCGTGAGCTTAAAAGCCGAACTCATGGTCGACCAGAAGATTACAGCAATTATCGCCAGTAAATACGCTTTCTGCTGTTTGCTTAAGTTATCTGCTTTCAAATTGTGTTAGTACATTAAATTATTCAAGAAACGCCCAGTCGGGTAATACAAAAGGATCAATTCCAAAAACTATTGCTCCCCAGAAATATGTCATAAATGTTATGATAATGGCGCCGATAATATTGAGAATAAATCCTGTTTTAGCCATCTGTATTATTTTTAACCGTTTCGAACCAAATACAATCGCATTGGGCGGTGTAGCCACCGGTAGCATAAATGCCATAGAAGCACTAACAGTGGCAGGTAACATAAATAATAACGGATGTACATGGATACTCACCGAGAGACCGGCCAGTATCGGAAGAAGCATCTCAGTAGTTGCAGTATTGGAGGTTAATTCAGTTAGGAAAGTCATGCCCAGGGCAATAACAATTATCATTATCAGAGGATGTAAGCCGGCAACACTAATCATTTGCTCACCAAACCAAATCGATAAGCCCGACTCTTTAAAGGCGCTGGCTAATGCAAAACCGCCACCAAATAGCAAGACAATCCCCCAAGGTATATCCTTTGCCGTTTTCCAGTCCATTAAGGAGCTACCGGTTTTTTCCTTTGAAGGGATGATGAAAAGTAATATTGCCATTGCAATTGCAACAGTACCATCATTCAGATAATCAGGTTTATTGAATAAACTGCTCCATCCCGGCATGTGGAATCCCCCGATGTTGATATCCGCCCTTGTCAGCCAAAAAACAGCAAGTAAAACAAAGTCGATTAGAATAATTTTTTCTTCAAATGAAGTTTTTCCAAGCTCTGCATATTGCCTGCTGAAATCGATATCTTTCGATAATTTCCATGAAGTTTTCGGTTTGAAAACAAAATACAGGTAAAGCCAGACAATGATAAACATCAACAAACTAATCGGTATCGCAAATAAGAACCAGTCGGAAAAACTGATATCTGGCGCAGCCGGAAACATGATTTGAAAAATCCGGGCAAACGACAAATTGGGTGGGGTACCTACCAGAGTGGCAACACCACCTATCGAAGCACTGTATGCTACACCGAGTAATAAACCAATGCTGTAACGATTTAGATCCTTTTTATCAACAAATTCTTCAAGCTTTGAAACAATCGAAAGCAAAATGGGAACCATCATCATGGCAGTGGCCGTGTTGGATATCCACATGGAGAGAAATGCAGTGGCTATCATAAAACCGAGCAAAATCCTTGCCGGACTTGAACCGGTTATCATAAGGATTTTTAAGGCTATTCGCTTGTGTAAATTCCATTTCTGCATGGCCAATGCCACGATAAAGCCACCGATAAAAAGAAAAATCACATGGTTAAAATAAGTAGCCGAAACATCCTTCCCATTCATCACACCAAAAAGTGGAAATAAAACCACGGGCAATAGTGCAGTAACTGCCAACGGTACGATTTCGGTAATCCACCAGATGGCCATCAGCAATGCAATAGCCAGGGTATAAGTAACTTCAGGTTTACCGGGTTGCAGATCAACAAAAATAGTGATCAGGAGAAATGCAAGCGGTGCGATGATAAATCCAAAAATGTTTTTAACATTCAAGCTGATTTTTAGATTAATCATAAATACTGATCTTTATTCAAAGGAAAAGAATAGCGCAATTTAGTGAAATTCAATATTGATTAAGTTATTTTCTTCTTTTAAAATTGGTTCTCTGATTATCGGATTCCTGTTAACCAGTCCACAGTCTTCAGTCGGCAGTCTTCAGTCTCCAGTTCACAATTCTCAATTTCCCATTAACTATTAGCCAGTTCAAAGTCTCCAGTCACCAGCATCCAGTATCAAGTTACAAGTATCAAGTATCAAGTGACCAATTCTCAATTCCCATTAACTATTAACTATTCACCATTAACCAATAAGATTTTCGGAATTTATATTAACTTTGCGATCCTTTTTATTTTTTGTACTAAATACACATTGATTATGAGCAAGTTGGCTGTTGTAGCTTTAGGTGGAAATGCGATATTGCGAGCCGGGCAGGAAGGAACCATTGATGTTCAGGAAAAAAATGCCTATGCGGCAAGTTTAAACCTGATCAAACTAACTCAGCGTGGTTACAACATGGTGCTTACACATGGCAACGGGCCGCAGGTTGGGAATATCCTTCTGGCCAATACAGCAGGGAAAAAACAATTCGGTATTCCTGACATGCCACTTGATATTAGTGTTGCATATTCCCAGGGATTCATCGGCTATATCCTCGAACAACAACTCCGAAATGTTTTAATGAATGAAGATCTTGACCGTGACATTATTTCAATTATCACACAGGTGCTCGTTAATAAAGATGATGAGGCTTTTAAGAACCCAACTAAGCCTATTGGGCCATATTTTACAGAGGAGGAAGCGAAAACATTTGCCAAAGAAACAGACAACATATTTAAGGAAGATTCAGCCGGACGGGGCTGGAGAAAAGTTGTTGCATCTCCAACTCCGCTTGTTATATTCAACAGGGTTTCAATCGAAAAAATTGCCCGCGAAGGACACATCGTGATTGCTGTCGGGGGAGGAGGGGTGCCTTGCTATTATGTGGCTGAGAACAAACTTCAGGGCATTGATGCTGTTATTGATAAAGACCTTGCATCCGCATTGCTGGCACAACAAATCCGCGCAGATAAATTTTTCATTTTGACCGATGTGCCAAAAGTGTGTATCGAATTCAATACACCACAGGAAAAAACCATCGACAGGATGAATATTGCACAGGCGAAAAAGTATCTTGATGAAGGTCAATTTGGTGAAGGCAGCATGGCCCCAAAAATCAGGGCTGCAATACATTTTATCGAAAGAAGTGGAAAAGATACTATTGTCACCGACACTAAACTCCTTGGTGTAGATAATGGAGGTACACGGATCACTATTGTGTAATAGTCAACGTTAATAAGTTTTTATTACTTGATCAGAGAACAAATCAATTCTTAACCAGCAAGTTATGAAGGTAGGTTTTAGAGGAAATATGGGTATATAGGTATAATGGTTTTAATGATCATATTCCCTTTATAACCTTATTCCCCTTATTTCCGCTTATTCTGGAATTCAATAATAATATCTGATTAGAAAGTTTCAGTGTTCATTTAGAACCGATTAGACACAGTTATTATTCAGATTTTTCTTTTTCTTGTGATACCTTAACGTAGAAAGCTACCTTCTCGAGCGAAGTTAGCATATCATATTCCTCAAGATAAATATGATCAGGTACATTTACCGGTTTGGGGGTGAAATTTAAAATACCTTTAATACCTGCTTCAACGAGTTTTGCGGCAATATCTGTAGTATACGATCTGGGAACCGAAATAATGCCTATTTGGATATTCTTTTCCCGAATCATTTTACTCAATCGCTCAATTGAATAACAGGGTATGTCTGCAACAACAGTTCCGATTTTATCGGGATTATTATCAAACCCAGCCACAATGGCTAATTTGTGCCTTTTGCCTTTCACGTAGTTAACTAATGCTCTGCCGAGGTCGCCCATACCAACAATCGCAACATTCATTACCTCATGCGAATCAATGATTGTGCTAATCAGATCAATCAATTCCTGAATATTATAACCTTTTCGCAAGGTACCTGAGTAGCCAATCAACATCAGGTCGCGTCGTACCTGAACCGGTGTAATATGCAGTATCCTGGCAATTTCGTGCGAAAAAATATGGGTTTTCCCCTCATCAAAGCAAAATAACAATGCCCTGCGATACTGGCTCAACCTTTCAATGGTTTTATGCGGTAAACTTTTTAAGATATTTTCTTCCTGGCTATTCATTGTTAATTAAATAACAATACAAAAGTAATGGTAAAATTAATTTTTGCAAGTATTTGTTAGAAAAATAACAAGGTCAGAATACTATTTTAAATCAAATGAATATCCGAACATCTGACATTAAGTTTTTCTATTGATGCGAATCAAGAGTTAAAACTTCCAGATGTTTATCAATTTGCTTTTAACTGGATGAATTCTGGTAAAGGGTTCCATGAAATTTGTTTATCATAACTCACTGACTTGCAACACGCACCTCGCACCTATCGGAACTTTTGTCGAGGTTCTGTATAATTTAACCCTTGATTCGCATTATTAATTCATATCTATCAATACGTGCATTCATCTGCAATTGAAATATGCAGTTAATCGCTATTTGGCTTCTTCTTCAAAGCCTTTGCAGGCATGATATGTGGCTTTATCAAAAAACAGCATCATTCTGCGCTCTAATTCGAGCGTACGGTAAATATCTATTGTTTTTTGCCACATACCCTGCGACAGCGCAAATTCCCAGATATACTTACGGATCAGACTTAATGCACTGATAAGTTCGCTTTGTTTAAATCCTTCGATTCGCCTTGTTAAACCAAGTGTTTGGTAATGCCGCCTCATATCTTCAACTATATAGTTGCCTGTCAGCCATTTTACATACTGATCGGTATCATCCTTAAACCGTTTTTTAAGGTTTGTTTCCGAAATAAAGTGGTATGTTGGTGTGGACTTGTTTGTTTTCACATCTTTTATCCAGCGATCAGCCATAATATTCACATTCTCTTTGATCACATCAACCAATATATCTGATAAAAAATTTGGTTTAAGATGTACCTTCCCTGGTTCAGTAACAGAAAGCGTAAACGAGTCAATGATTGCCCAGTATTCGGATTTACTTTTGATAAATGTTTGAATGGCTTTTGTATTTGATTTAAAAGCAAGTTCCGGTGTTTTGTAAATTGAGAAATATTTAGCCTCTAGGGCATCATCTCCTGCTTTTAAAACACCGTCTGTTTGTTCTACTTCAAAAGTGAGAAAAATTAAATCGCCATAAAAATCATCTGTAATTGAATCCGTATCAACAAAAGAAATAATCTTACCCAAAATTCCTGTTTCCTCTACAAGTTCACGCAAGGCTGCCGCCTGAATACTTTCACCTGTTTCGGCAAAACCCGAAGGCAGGCACCATTCACCTTTATGAGGCTGATTGCGTCGTTTGACTAACAGCACTTCTCTTTCTTTCATAACAATAGCAGATACAACAGGTAAAGGATTATCATAAAAAAACACCTTGCATACAGGGCAATATTTTCTTAAAACATCACCCTCGCTTTTGGTGATAACTTTTCCGCTACAATAGGGACAATATGTTCTTACTTTAGTTTGCATTGTTGTTTAATAAGGGTTTACTGCATATAAATATTGTATCATCTTTTGTTATTCTGAAAAGGATTCCGGCTTGTAAATCAACTTCTAATTTAGTATTTACTTTTTCAATAATCTTGTTTGCCTGATCATGATTATGAGGCAAATAATAGGGTTTCTTAAATTCAAAATACAATTTCAAGTTTGCGAAATCATTGTTGTTAAAAACCAGTGAATTTGTATACTCCTTTTCTTTCACATCTGCAAACCAGGGAGAGAGCAGATCAAAACCGTTTTTATTATCAAACCTGGAAATAAGTTCCTGATAAGGCAAATAAGACGATGGTGGTATATTTAAATCAACAATACTCCCTTTGACCAGGTTGATGCACTCATTTGCATGATTATTTGAGTGGGTAATACAAACAAACAAACCGGAAGGTTTTAGGATGCGGGCTATTTCGGGAATAATATCCGGAAAAAAATACAATGCATAGCTGCATATTACCATATCAAAAGTTTTTGAAGGTAATGTCAATATTGAACTTACCCCTGTACCTTTAAAATCGCCGGTTAAGTTAACCGATACGCAGGTTTCAAGAAACAACGGCCTGTAATCAGGAATGCGGTCAATACCCAGTATTTTAGCTCTGGGATTAATTTTGCCCTTTAGTGAACGTGTAAAAAAACCGAACCCGCAACCGAGGTCTAGTATTGCCTTGCGGGATTTCAGCGGCAACCCCACCAGTGCGAACTCCCTAACATCAACTTTATTGGTGGAATGCACCTGAATAATCTCCCTGATGGTTTTATGCATCATGGTATCAGCAAATATAGCTGACAAGTTTCGAGTAATGGAACCGTTCAATATTTATTATCTTGATGAGAATCTAAAGATAAGACTTTTTGGTAAAGATGTCAAATCGTGAGCCTTTCGGGTGGATAGGGCAGATTCAACTCTAAAGTGCGATGTAGTTATTTTCTAATTTCACTAATACAAACGATCTCCCTCTACAATCAATTATCACTTTTAGGATCATCTTAATCAGGAAAAAGCAAATGGGCAATTGAGCAAAGAGTGTTTCACACGAGTATATCTATAGAATGCTTGTTCAATAATCTTATGAATCTAACTTTTTCTTTTTTTTCATAAAGTATTTTCTATACTTTTTTCTTTCTTTTCTCCTTTGAAAAAGATGGAATACTACCAGAACAACCAAGATCAGTAGAACAATGATTATAATTTCTTTATTTCCTATCATATCATGATAAATGATATGTGAAAGGCCTGGTGTTAACCTTTTATCTGAGTGAAAAAGTAATTCCAAATCTTTCACTACTTGTATCTGTAAAGATACTTGAAAAGATGCAGAAAGTCAAACAATAAATTGACTTTCAATTCAGTATACTTTCTTAATAAAGTTGAGGTGAAGAATTACTCAGATATTTATGCCACTGCAACAGAACCGCCCGAAGAAAAAATACATTTAGACAGACATAGATCAGTGAAATATTATTAACTTTGTCACACTTCCCTATTTTCATTAGGCAATAGTTTTGGTTAATCTGGGAAAATATTGGGTAGTCCGCTCGGGCTACCCATTCCCTTTTAGATTAATCAGTAACTTTATACCTGTTAATAATTTATAGATTTATATTCCTCACATATAAGGCCAAAATGTAATTCGTCTTTGTAAACACCATTTCTAAAGAAAGATTGTTTAGTGATTCCCTCTTCGCGAAAACCAATTTTCTGATAGATTTTTATTAGTTTTTTATGTGTCGTAACAATCTTACCATAAATTCTATGAAGATTTAACTCATAGAATCCAAAATTTAATGTAAGAAACAGTGACCTTATATAATCTCTTCCCCTATATTCGTTATTATCTCCCATGAATAGGGCGATTTCTGCTGACCTATTAATAAAGTTTATATTGATTAAAGATGTTACCCCCACTAACGTTTCAGATTCTAAAACCTCAACCCCAAATGTAGCATTTGGTGAATCGGACAGGAGGATCTTTTCATACCATTTTTCTTCTTTTTCTGGATTAACATAAAAGGGATGGCCAGAAAAAAACTCACGAACCTCAGGTAGGTTTCTCCACCTCCAGGTTAATTCAGCATCTTCTTTTCTCAATGCTCTAAGTTTTAACGTCCTTTTCATTTTTTAAATTTTATTTAAAATCATTGATATAAACTTTACTCTAAGGTGTAATTCTCTAATCTTTTTACAATCTCAGATGGGGAATTAAACATCAAAACATCTATTATACTAAGAGAATCTGTAAACTTTTTACTACCCTGATCATATTTTTGTGATCGTATTCTTAGAAAATTAATTTTTACACCATTGTCTAAATATTTCTTCACATCGTAAAACTGTTTTCCGAGAATTGGATTTATATAATGGTTATAACCCAACTTTTTGCAGACATCTAATGCTCCTTCATCAGCATTACTAACATTCGATAGGTTTAATTTCAATTCGGAAAGTATATTATAATTAAAATCAATACCAATATAGTCACAAGTCGTTTTTAGCAAATTAATATTTAATGCTGTAATTGTTTTAAAATCATTACTGAAAACACCCCTCAATAAATCTAATACCTGCCGGTAATAAGGAGCTTTTCTTTTATAATGTTGCAGTTGAGCCAATATTTTTTCTTTCCAATTTTCATTATTTCTAATTTGAATAGTCTCAATTTTTGCAGTGTGAGAATGCCTGACAAGTGGAACGCGTATGTAATGCCATCCACCTTGTTGTTTTAAAATCCTGTTTCTTTCTATCCAACCTTTATTAATCATTTGTACTTCATCATTAATCACAAATTCATCAGTACTCTTGATAAGTGAATAGTAACCCAAGTAAGGTAAAAAATATGGTTGCATTATGGCTAATTTCTTGTACTCATTCATGGGTGTACATATTAGATGGCTTCAATTAAATACGTTAAATACAAATAAATGATACAGTGTAGTTACTCAAATGCTGAATCATTTTAACAAAAACGTGTAGGAATTAGATAAAGTCAGTGTGGTTACAAATGCTCAGACATATACGAGCCATTATATTTTTAAGAGAAAATTAGAGTGAAAACATTCAAAAAAAGATCATTCTACAACCCAAACAGTCTACGAATCCGTCTACCATTAAAAAACCCATCATATAATTATTTGTTATACAATGGGTTGGTGTTTCTATGTGTGATCCCGCTGAGGCTCGAACTCAGGACCCACGGCTTAAAAGGCCGTTGCTCTACCAACTGAGCTACGGAATCATTTAAATTCGGGGTGCAAAAGTAGATATTTTTTTTATACATCAAAAAAATTCAAAAGAAATAATTCCTGCACCAATTAAAATGT
Organism: Chlorobiota bacterium; assembly: GCA_030596395.1. GTDB lineage: Bacteria > Bacteroidota > Bacteroidia > Bacteroidales > F082 > JAADID01. The sequence goes on from JAUVKF010000017.1 coordinate 30,474, forward strand.
CAAACTACGGTAAGGTAGCTTAGTAAGCTAACCAGATTTGACACAGTTTTACTCCATCAATATCCCTTTTCCCTGCCTTATTATTTCCGGTGAACCGCTCGTACAGTCTACTACTGTTGAAGGTGAATGATCACCATAACCGCCATCAATTACGAGGTCAACCATGTTTTCATATTTTTCGTAAATCAGTTCAGGGTCAGTTGTATATTCCACAACGGCATCTTCATCCCTGATAGATGTTGTAATAACCGGGTATCCTAACTCTTCAACAATTGTAGTGATAATATGGTTATCTGGCATCCTGATACCAATGGTTTTTTTCTTGCTTTGAAACAATTTTGGGACATTATTATTCGCTTCAAGAATGAAAGTAAATGGGCCCGGGAGGTTTTTCTTCATCATCCTGAAGATGTGATTATTTATCGGTCTCGTAAATTCCGACAACATGCTCAAATTATTCACAATAACTGAATAATTGGTATTCTTCTTCTTACCCCCCTTTAGTCTTGCTATCCTATCGATGGTTTTGATGTGCTTTATGCTACAACCCATACCGTAAATTGTATCGGTAGGAAAAATTACCACACCACCTTTTTCAAATGTTTCAACAACCCGCATTATGTGTCGTTGAGATGGTGAGTCAGAATATATTTTTAAAAGCATGAAGCTTACGATTTATTTATCATCTGCAAAGTTAAGAAGCATTTTGAAATTTACTAGGCGGCACTTCAAATAGCAATTGGTATAACTTGTTTCTTGTTAATTCGACTAACGATTTTCACTGCGCCTACGGCTTGTGGAATAATCTGGTAAATTCTTTGGGAGACCCCTCACTCAGTTCGACGTTAATTCGACTTACGGTTTTCACTGCGCCTGCGGCTTGTTGAATATGCTGGAAAATTCTTAGGAGACCCCTCGCTGCACTCGGCGTTAATTCGACTTACGGTTTTCACTGCGCCTGCGGCTTGTGAAAACCGAGTCTCATTAAAAATGGGTAAGCTACTTATATCGCACCGCTACAACCGCCTACCCTTGCTCCCTTCCGGGCCTGGGGGAATTCAGCAGGAGCTGGTCGTATAAGACTTACCCGCTGCAAAATTAATATATTGATTGTATATTTAGCAATTGTTTTAAAGATATTTTTACTTTTACGTATCAAATCGATAAAAGAACAAATTATGGAAGATCAAAAAAAATCAATTATTCAGCCATCAATTATGCCCGGTGTATTTCTTGGGATTGCTCTCATTATTTTTAGTTTAATCATGTACCTGCTTGATATAAACCGTCAATCGGGCTGGAATTACCTTTCATTATTGGTTATGGCCCTTGGATTGTATTGGGCAATGATTACAATCAGGGATAAAACCCTTGGTGGAACGATGAGTTACGGTCAGGCATTTGGCACCGGTTTCTGGGCAGGACTTGTTGCAGTTATTATTAGTACAATTTTTACTTACCTGTATGTAACGGTAATTGATCCCGGTTTTGCTGAAGAAATATTGATCAAGGCAGAAGAAAAAATGCTGGAAGCAAATCAGAATATGAGTGATGAGGATTTGGATCGGGCTTTAAGCATGACAGAAATGTTTACAACACCTGTAATGATTACCGTTTTGGGATTTCTTGGGGGTATATTTTCTGCGACAATTTTATCACTCATAATTGCTATCTTTGCCAAGCGGGAAGGAACGATAGAAATCGTTGAAGAAGAAGCAACAACAGAATAGCAAAATAAGCCTTAATGGACGTTTCGGTAGTTATACCTTTATATAACGAAGAAGAATCGCTGAATGAATTGAATGACTGGATTTTGCGTGTCGTAAAATCCAATAATTTATCATATGAAATCGTTTATGTTGATGATGGTTCAAATGATAAATCCTGGGAGATTATTGAGCATTTAGCTAAGAATGATTCGAATATCAGTGGTCTCCGTTTCCGGAGAAATTATGGCAAATCAGCAGCTTTAAATGAAGGTTTTAAGGTGGTGCAGGGAGATGTTGTGATTACCATGGATGCCGATCTTCAGGATAGCCCCGAGGAAATACCAGAATTATACAGGATGGTAATGGAAGAGGGTTATGACCTTGTTTCAGGATGGAAGAAGAAACGCCACGACCCCATCATGAAGACCATTCCATCAAAATTTTATAACCGGACAACCCGGATGTTATTCGGCATTAAGCTCCACGATTTTAATTGCGGCTTAAAAGCCTATAAAAATGAAGTGGTCAAAAACGTGGAAGTTTACGGCGAAATGCACAGGTATATTCCGGTTATTGCCAAGCGCGAAGGTTATCACAAAATAGGGGAGAAGATAGTTCAGCATCAAAAACGCAAGTATGGTGTTACCAAATTTGGGTTCGACCGCTTTATTAAAGGTTACCTCGATCTGCTGAGTATATTTTTTGTTTCCCGTTTCGCACAACGCCCAATGCACTTCTTCGGCTTTTTTGGATCATTAATATTTTTCGGGGGATTTGTTATTGCCGGATATCTAGCATTCACCAAATTTTTTGCTGAAAACTATACCCGGATGACAGACAGGCCGTTGTTTTACTTTGGACTGCTTGCCATGATTGTAGGAACCCAGATGTTTCTGACGGGCTTTATTGCTGATATGATCTCAAGGAACTCATTTAAGCATAGAGAATACCAGATAAAATCAAAAGTTAACATTGAAAAGCATACTGATTAATGAAGATACATTTAGTTTCGGGTGGTTGTGGTTTTGTAGGCCGCAACATGGTGAAGAGATTACTAAAAACAACCAATGACACGGTTTTTGTTGTTGATGACCTTTCAATAGGCAGACATCCTTCGGAATGGCTTGATGGATTTACAAGCAGACAATTTAAGGATATTGAAATAATTGGCAATAACGAGCAACTGTATTTCTGGAAAGGAGATTTTCGGGAATTCCTATTTGCTTTCCGTACCAACCCAAAATTTATTCAGGAAAAATATGATCTTGATTTTGAACGATTCAGCGATGTTTTTCATTTTGCTGCTATTGTTGGTGGTAGGTTAAAAATTGATGGGGACCCATTGATGGTAGGACTGGACCTGAGTATTGACTCAGAGTTTTTTTATTGGCTTACCCGACACAAACCGGAAAGAGTACTTTACCCAAGTTCCAGTGCTGCATATCCTACTAGTCTTCAAACAGAAGCCGGGGCGATACAATTAAGCGAAGGCGACATTGATTTTAAAAAGAATTTGGGCACACCTGATATGACGTACGGATGGACAAAGCTAACCGGTGAATTCCTTGCGCAAATCGCTGCCAATCATTACGGTATCCACATTGTTTGTATCCGTCCTTTTTCAGGATATGGCGAAGACCAGGAAACCTCATATCCAGTTCCGGCAATTGCAGCACGTGCAGCCAATAAAGAAAATCCATTTGAGGTTTGGGGAACAGGGAAACAGGGCCGTGATTTTGTTCATATAGACGATATCATTGACCTGATTTTTATTTTGTTGGATAATGTGGGAGATGGTTCGGCATACAACATTGGATCAGGTGTTTTGACTTCATTCCTTGACCTCATCAAGGTATTTACATCTTTCGCCGGTTACAACCCAACCATTAAAACTTTGCTTGATAAACCTGTTGGCGTTCATTCGCGGTATTGTGATATGTCATTAGTTGAAGAAAAATTTGGATGGAAAGCCAAAATATCACTTGAAGTGGGGATGAGAAGGGTTTATGAGGCAGCGAAAGCCAAAAACTAGTTTTCAATCATAATGTTATTTCTCTTTGGCGGATAAATCCGCCTGTACAGGCGATTTCAGTCGCCATACAAACCCAATATCGCATCCTCTTTTCTGACAAATTAATTTAGCTAATTGTATGCACCAGTTTTCCATTTGATCATATACTTCACTATTTTTGGCTCTTGATTATTGTCAATAACAAATGAATATGAAGACCACACTCGTCTGTTTTGGACCGGGTCCGAAATTTAAAGGCGGTATCGCCAATTACAACACATCACTTGCTAAGGCATTTGATAAATTAGTAGATACCGAAGTCCATATTGTTTCATGGACACAGCAATACCCGGCAATCATCCCAAGGGATTTTATCGACAGGAAAACAAAAGGCGATAAGCTGAAAGGCACGAATATCAGGGTTCATTATATTACAAATTATAATAACCCTGTTACCTGGCAATCAACCGTCAAACTTATAAAAAACCTGAATCCTGATAAGATAATTATTCAGTGGTCGATTGCCATACAAGGCATCCCATTGGGTTATATCGCCAGGAAATTACGTAAAGTAAAATCCATTGAACTTTTCTTCGATATGCACTTCGTGATCCAGAAAGAAGGCAGTTCACTAGATAATAGGTTAACAAAGCTGGGAGTCAAACATGCTGATTCTTATGTGGTTCATGCATTTCAAACAGCAAACGAACTCAAAGAACTTTTCCCGAAAAAGAAATTTGAGGTGATTGAACCCGGGAAACCGATAACAGGAAAAGGGATTAAAGTACTTAAGCTTTATCATCCGGTTTACGATATGTTTAAACCCGACCCTAATTTCGATGTGGAAAAACAGAAGAAGGAGTGGGGACTTAGAAAACATGTATTTCTCTTTTTTGGCTTTATCCGCAAATACAAAGGTTTACACAATGTAATCCGGGCCTTTGCAAAATTCTCTGAAAAGCGTGATGATGTTTCGTTAATGATTGTTGGCGAGGCCTTCTGGAATACACTGGACAAGAATAAATTCTCTACCAAATTAAAGAATGCCACTTTTGGCCTTGCGAAAAAAATATTCCTCAATAAACAGGATGACGAGAGCGGCTATAATCCGCTTGAATTGATTGATAAACTTGGCTTGCAAGATAAAATCTATCAAAAAATTGATTTTGTACCAGATGAGGAAGTCCACAAATATTTCCAGGTAAGCGACAACATTATGCTGTTTTACCTGACTGCGACACCTTCGGGCATCGAATCGATGGGATACAATTTTAAAATGCCGATGCTGGTTACAGATGTAGGTCATTTTTCAGAAACGGTAAAAGATGGCTACAATGGTTACATTGCTTTACCCGAAAACATCAATTCGATGGTTGAAGTGATGCAAAAAGCCATCGAAGAACCCATTAACCGCGAGAACGTTGCAGTTACCTCAAAAGACATGAGCTGGCAGAATTATGCAAACGAGATTCTTCGTTAGTAAATTTGTTAAAACCGTTTAAAACGAAAATAAGGAAAATCGTTTTTCTTTTTAGCTTTGTGAATTCAGCAAATTTTCAATGAGCAAAAACAAAGCTTTTGTCAGGTTCCTGATTTGGCGGGCAAAAAAAATCCCTGACCAGAACTTTGTTTTATTTCTGAGTGTAATTATTGGGTTTGTTGCAGGACTTGCCGCCGCTCTTTTAAAATTCATTGTGATTTCAATTGAAAAACGATTATTAGGCCTGTATGATTCTACCGACCAGATCATTATATTTTTCTTCTTTCCACTATTTGGTATTTTTCTAACCGTGCTATTTTTAAAATATGTCATTCGTGATAATGTAGGGCATGGTGTTCCGAGGATCTTATATGTCATCTCCAAACTGGATGGCAGTATGCGAAACCATAAAATCTTCTCTTCGCTGGTTGGGGGATCGCTTACAGCCGGTTTTGGTGGTTCTGTTGGTCTGGAGTCCCCGATTATTTCTACGGGCGCATCTTTGGGCTCATCAATCGGCCAGTTTTTACGCCTTAACTATAAATATAAAACACTGCTGATAGGATGCGGCGCTGCCGGTGCTATGGCTTCAATATTTACAACACCAATTGCTGCAGTAATTTTCGCTTTTGAAGTTTTGTTGTTGGATCTTTCTTCAGCTTCATTGGTACCATTGTTGTTTGCGTCAGTAACCGGCGCTGTAACCACCAAAGTGTTAACTGCCGAACAATACCTGGTTCACTTTAAAGTCACCGAAGAATTTATCATCCAAGATATTCCGTTCTTCATAATACTTGGTGTGGTTACAGGTTTTGTATCGGTTTATTTTCATTTTATGCATTTCACCATTATCAAGTGGTTTAGCAGATTCAAATCGGTGTGGACCAGGTTGCTTATCGGAGGAAGTTTATTGGGTGTTGTACTCTATTTCTTCCCTCCCTTGTTTTCGGAGGGTTACGACAGCATTCGGGAAATTGTAAGCGGCGAACCTGAACTTTTATTGAACTATACCTTTTTTTCCGAAAGTAACTTTGCATGGACGCTGGTTATATTTACTGTTTTCCTTGTGATTTTTAAGGTTATAGCCACCTCGTTAACAACAGAGGCAGGTGGGGTAGGAGGTATTTTTGCCCCGGCTGCAGTGATGGGAGGTTTTACAGGGTTTGCTCTTTCGCGTGGATTGAATACACTTTTTTCAGGGATGGGGCTTCACGAAAGTAATTTCACATTGATCGGAATGGCTTCAGTACTTGGAGGTGTACTGCTTGCTCCGCTAACGGCAATCTTCTTAATTGCAGAAATGTCAAGCGGTTATGAACTGATTGTTCCACTTATGCTGTCAACATCTATAGCCTACCTGATCGCAAAAACTTTTAACAAGCACTCAATCTTTACCCAAAAATTATCCGAAATGGGTGACATGTTCCAGTATCGCGACAAAACAGTAATCAAGCAGCTAAAAGTCAAGGCTTTACTCGAAAAAGATGTGTTGACAATTTCCGCTGACAAAACACTTGGTGATATTGTACAATTAGTTAAAAAGTCCAGAAGGAATATATTTGTTGTTATCGGTGAAAAGAAAACATTTATCGGGATGGTAAAGTTAGATGATGTTCGCAACGACATGTTCGATTTATCAAAGTATGAAGAACCCATTACAGATTACATGGTAAGCCCTCTTGATGATGAAAAAGTACAATTAACCGATGATGTACAGGATATTATTAATAAGTTTAATAAAACCGGGAACTATAATATGATTGTACTTGATGGGGAAAGGTATATAGGTATAATTTCGCGGGCTAATCTGTTAAAAGCTTATCGTGAAAACATGATTGCAGACATTAATGATTATTAATAATCCGAAAACCAATGAATATTAAAGCAATAATAGAAGAATCTATCAATACAAAAATAAGGATACTGGAAAATGAACCCCTTTTAAGTTCCATAAAAAAAACAGCACTATTGTGTATTGATACTTTTAAAAACGATGGCAAAGTTTTGCTTTGTGGCAATGGTGGTAGCGCGGCGGATGCACAACATATTGCAGCAGAATTATCCGGGAGGTTTTATTATGACCGGGAACCCTTATTTGCCGAAGCCCTGCATGTTAATACTTCTTATATAACGGCTGTTGCTAACGATTATAGCTTTGAAGATGTTTATTCACGAATGATAAAAGCCGCGGGCAAAAAGGGTGATGTACTGATTGGAATTAGCACATCAGGAAATTCGGAAAATGTGGTCAGAGCTGTTAAACAGGCTTCAAAAATGGGAATGATAACCATTGCATTTACAGGTGAAAGCGGTGGCAAACTTGCTAACCATAGTGAGGTTTGCATCAAGGTTCCTTCCAATAATACAGCCCGTATCCAGGAAGCACATATCCTGATCGGACATATCATTTGCGAGTTGGTTGAAAAAGAATTATTTCCCCGATGATTCTGGTTTTTATAATATTTGCTTATCCCACCAGGCATAAATTAATACAACCGGAAAACAGATTTTGAGGCTCAATTCTAATGAAAACTATTGCATTTCTACTTATAACTTTTCTTTCTGTATATCAATGTTTTAGCCAGGATGAAAACAAGAGGCTGATTAATCAAAAATCAGCAGGCATCCTTGTTGAATATGGCCAGCCATTTTATTATATCCTTGAAGAAGGCACACGTTATCATCCTTTTATGATGGGTGCTAAATTTGGATTTCCACTATTCAAAGCAAAGAAAAATTTCAACCTTTCACTCGACCTTTACCCGCATTACGTTTACGTGTGGGTTTATAATGGCAGCAATTCATATGAATTCGGATTAAATGTTCGCCTCAGTGCAAACTACTCATTTTCGCCAAATGATTTATTGAGTTTTAAGATTGGTAGTGGACCCCATTATTTTGCACACGAAACCAGGAGACAGACAAAAGGTTTTATTTTCTCCGATTACTTTTTGGCAACTTATACTCGAGGGTTCATGATCTCGGGTAAAATGTTTGCTGTTGAATTTGAATTTGGGTACCGGCATATTTCTAATGCCAACATTTATAACCCAAATGGAGGTATCTCAAATTTTGTAGTGGGCTTTGGTTTTTACAAATTATTTTGAATACATGCTGCATTCCTGGAAATAAGTTGTTAATATTGAGAAACTTGTTAATTAGCCTAATAAAGAAATATAATATATTTGCCGCACTATTCACTAAAAACTAAATACTATGATTAAAGAATTTAAAGAATTTATCAGCAAGGGAAACGTTGTTGAGATGGCTGTTGGTCTGATTATGGCCCTCTATTTTGGTGCTATTATTAAATCGTTGGTTAACGACATTATTATGCCCCCAATAGGTTTACTGATGGGAGGTGTTGATTTCAATGACCTGAAGTTTATCATGCAGGAAGGCACTGCTGCTTTAACCGATGCATCCGGTGCTGTAATCACTGCTGAAGTTAAGGAAGTAGCTATTACCTATGGCATTTTCATCAACACCATCATAACTTTCATTATTGTTGCTTTTGCTATCTTTCTTTTGGTAAAAGGTTACAACAACATGAAAAAGAAAATGGAAAAGGAAAAAGAAGAAGCTCCTGCTGCTCCTCCTGCTCCTTCAAAAGAAGAAGTATTACTTGGAGAGATTCGGGACTTGCTGAAAAAATAGTAATCCTGTTTGTCAGAATTAAAAAAACCCGGCTTACCACCGGGTTTTTTTGTTTATCCTTCCGATTGACCTGCAATAATTAATAAATTAGCAAGTAATTAAAATTATTCTAATTGATTATCCTATCAAAATTCAATAGCGCACTTTTTCTTGACCGCGATGGCGTTATAAATTATCGACCTCCAAACGATTATGTAAAAAAATGGGCGGAGTTTGAGTTCCTGCCGGGAGTTCTGAAAGCTTTAAAAATACTATCAGTGAGGTTCCAGAAAATCATCCTCATCACTAACCAACAGGGAATTGGGAAAAACCTGATGACACATGAGGACCTTCATATCATTCATCAGAAAATGCTTGATGAAATTAAAGCAAATGGAGGCCGAATTGATTGTATCTATTATTGTCCTGATCTTGCTACAAAACCGCATACTTGTCGAAAACCCGGAATTAAAATGGCAGAAATGGCTAAAAACGATTTCCCGGAAATTAATTTTAATAACAGCCTGATGGTGGGGGATACAGCATCTGACATGACATTTGGAAGAAATGCAGGAATGAAAACAATCCTGGTTGGCAGCCAAAATGAAGTCATTAAAAAAGACTTGGTCGATTACTATTTCCGAATTTTGTTCGATTTCGCCAAGTCTGTGTCTGCAAACGATTGAACACGCTCATTAATAACACGCTGTCCTGGCGTTTTACTATTAATTCTATTTTGTTAATTATTAACAATTCTGCTTCTTTCAATCCTTCTTATTCCTTTTTACATTTGCCAGCAACAAAGTTTATTCTGATTTCATGAGTCCCGGATTGATCCTGTTCAGTTTTCTGATTTATACCTTAATCATCTTTTCCATCGCATGGATCACATCCCGCAAGGCAGATAACCAAAGCTTTTTCATCGGTAACAAAAAATCGCCCTGGCCAGTTGTAGCATACGGCATGATTGGTGCCTCTTTATCAGGTGTAACTTTTATCTCAATCCCGGGATGGGTTGGCGAAACAGGCTTTACCTATTTTATGATTGTATTGGGTTACGTGGTCGGATATGCTGTTATAACTACTATTTTGCTCCCCCTGTATTACCGTTTAAATCTAACTTCAATCTACACTTACCTTGAAAAACGTTTTGGCAGAAATACTTATAAAACAGGTTCCTCATTTTTTCTACTTTCCAGGATAATCGGGGCTTCATTCCGTATGTTTTTGGTAATAAGCGTTTTACAGGTATTTGTATTTGATCATTATGGGATTCCGTTTTGGCTCACGGTTATCCTGTTTATGGTATTAATCCAGCTTTACACTTTTAAAGGTGGTATCAAAACCATTGTCTGGACGGATACTTTACAAACAACATTTATGCTTACGGCGGTTGTCGTAACCATAGGAATCATTTTATCTCAATTAAATACCGGATTAAGTGAAATGATTGGAAAGGTCTGGGATAGTGATCTGTCAAGAATAATCGAAACCGATGTTGACAATCCCCGTTATTTTCTGAAACAATTTATAAGCGGGATGTTTATCTCTATAGTAATGACCGGCCTTGATCAGGATATGATGCAAAAAAACCTGAGCTGCAAGAATTTGAAAGATGCACAAAAAAACATGACAACCCTGAGCCTTGTCTTGGTACCGGTAAACCTGATCTTCCTGTTCCTGGGTGCCGTTTTATTTATCTATGCGATGCAATTTAACATTCAGATGCCCGTTTTATCCGACCATTTATTTCCTGCCATTGCATTAAACGAATTGGGAATTGTGGCAGGAATTGTATTCATCATCGGATTGATATCAGCAGCTTATTCAAGTGCCGACAGCGCATTAACTTCATTAACAACTTCATTCTCAATCGATATACTGGAGTTAGATAAGAAATTCAGCAACAATGAAAACTTGTTGAAAAAAAACCGACAATGGGTTCACATTGGAATGGCCCTAATCATTATTTTTGTCATCATATCATTTGAATTAATTAACAATCAAGCGATTATAAATCAGCTATTTACTTTTGCAGGATACACTTATGGGCCACTACTCGGGTTTTATGCTTTTGGATTATTTACAAAATACCAGGTACACGATAAGTGGGTTCCGCTGGTTGCAATAGCAGCACCGGTACTTACTTTTATAATGAGTTATTTTTCCGAATCAATTTTCAACGGATATCAGTTTGGATTTGAATTGTTGATCATTAACGGTTTAATAACTATTGCAGGCTTATTGGTAATTAGAAAAAAATATTAATCAAAATAACAACAACAATGTCAAATTTCAGATTTTCTGCTTTAAAAGAAACACTTAACCGGCCGATTCCGGAAATTATTTACCCGTCAAACAAGGTTTCCGATTACTTTGGATCAATGACATTCAACCAGACGGTGATGAGGGAGTATTTAACCGAAGAGGCTTATGAGGCAGTTTTATTAGCCATTGATAGAGGCGAAAGAATTGAAAGGAAGGTTACTGACCAGGTTTCGTCGGCCATGAAGGCATGGGCGATCAACAAAGCTGTGACCCATTACACACACTGGTTTCATCCTTTAACAGGTGCAACCGCTGAAAAACATGATGCTTTTATGAACCCCATTGGCGAAGGCAGGGTAATTGAGGAATTTCAGGGTAACGCCTTAATCCAACAGGAACCGGATGCCTCCAGTTTCCCCAGTGGCGGCATTAGAAACACTTTTGAGGCCCGTGGTTATACTGCCTGGGATCCAACGTCACCTGCATTCATTCTTGAGCATACTTTGTGTATTCCGACAATATTCGTTTCATACACCGGCGAATCGCTTGATTATAAAACACCATTGCTCAGGTCGATGAGCGCTTTAGATGAAATTGCTGTGGATGTTTGCCGGTATTTCGACAGGAATGTTGGCAAAGTGTACCCAACACTTGGCTGGGAACAGGAGTATTTCCTTGTTGACTCGGCCCTTTATACTGCACGCCCTGACCTGGTATTGACAGGGAAAACTGTTTTTGGCCATTCATCTGCTAAAGACCAACAACTTTCCGATCACTATTTTGGAACCATTCACGACAGGGCGCGGGCCTATATGCAGGATCTTGAAATTGAGTCCCATAAATTGGGAATCCCTTTAAAGACAAGACATAATGAAGTTGCGCCCAGTCAATTCGAGTGTGCCCCGGTTTATGAAGAGGTGAATATTGCCGTTGACCACAACCAGTTGCTGATGCACCTGATGGATAAAGTAGCCAGAAGGCACAACTTTAAAGTACTGTTACACGAAAAACCATATGCAGGTGTAAATGGATCAGGGAAACACAATAACTGGTCAATGGCAACCGATTCAGGAATAAACCTCCTTTCTCCCGGCAAAACACTTAAAGAAAATTTCAGGTTTATTACTGTTCTTGTAAACATTCTGAAAGCTGTTCATGAAAATGAAGAATTGATCAGGGCCAGCATCGCTTCGGAAGGTAACGACCTGAGATTAGGTGCCCATGAAGCGCCTCCTGCTATTATTTCAGTGTTTATCGGAGAACAAATTACCCGTACGCTGGATGAGATTGAAAAGATGCCGACACGAGATGCGTTGAAAAACAATGGAAATATTGATGCTATAATCAATATTCCGAAAATTCCGGAGATTTTACTTGACAATACTGACAGAAACCGTACTTCACCGTTCGCATTTACCGGTAATAAATTCGAGTTCAGGGCTGTTGGTTCAACAGCTAACACTGCAAAACCCATGTTTGTGTTGAATACGATAATGGCAAACCAACTGGTAAAATTCAAGGCCGATGTTGAAAAGCTTATTGCTGGTGGAATGAAAAAAGACGATGCTATTTTTTCGCTGATCAAGAAATACATAAAAGAATCGAAACCCATTCGTTTTGAAGGCAATTCGTACAGCCAGGAATGGGCGGAAGAGGCAGCCAAACGCGGTTTATCAAACCATCGCTCAACTCCTGAAGCACTGCATGCATTCGTTTCCGACAAAACAATTAAGCTTTTCAGTGATCACAAGGTAATGAACGAAAAGGAACTCCAGGCACGGTACGGTATCAAACTGGAGAAGTATATCAAAAAAATCCAGATTGAATCGCGTGTAATGGGCGACCTCGCTATTAATCATATCCTTCCAACAGCAATCGAGTATCAGAATAGGTTGATCGAGAACGCTAAAGGTCTGAAAGATGTGCTTGACCAAAAATCATTTGTAAAACTCTCGAGAAACCAGTTAAACTCGATCAAAGAAATATCCAATCACATAGCAGCCATTAAAGAGGATGTAGAAAAAATGGTTGAGGCAAGGCGTATCGCAAACAGAATTGAAAACCTGCAGGAGCAGGCCACATCATACAAAACCACGGTTATGGTATATTTTGAGTCTATCAGGTTACATGTTGATCAACTGGAACTGCTTGTTGATGACGAGATATGGCCATTGCCTAAATACCGCGAGTTGTTATTTATTAAATAAAATTATTCACTAGCGCGCAAATATTTTTCGCGTGCGGCAATAATCTATGATAACGCGTGCGGCAATAATCCATGATAAGCACACAATTCGTATACAGATTTTACTGTTTTGTCATTTTGATGCATGATCAATGTAGAATTTGTACATTTGAAATTGCAAAACTCCATAAGCCATGAATCGAATCATTAAGACAGTTCTCATTATATTTTTTTCTATTACCGTTTCCTTGTCATTACATGGGCAATACATTGTAAAAAAGGTTACTGATCAGCCTGTTAATACTGCTCAGGATGGTTTTTTCTACAGTCTTCCGCTTACTGTATTAAAAGTAAATATTGTTTATGAAAAGCTCGAAAAAATAAGGGGGCCATTATCAGATTATACCTTAAACTACCTCGGAACATCCGATTATATCACTGCTAATTCAACTTCCTATAGAATAATTGATGTAAACCTAATCACGGAAGTAACCGCCGATCCCAATCAACGCTATTATGTACAGTTCCCGGCACAAAGAGAAAAAGATCAAAAACCAATGACCTTCAACCTGAGTGAGCTGGGTACACTTATTGCTTTTGGTGATACTGATATTGACGAACCTTTGCAAGCTGTACAGCAAATTGACCAGACTTTTATTTTACATGAAGATGATCAGAGCTTTGATTATCAGGCAGATTACAACCGGAAAAAGCAATTGGATACAATTACCAGAAGAATTACGATTGATACGGTAAGCATTGATCGGTTTATATTTAAAACTACCTGGGTTGACAAAAGCGAAGAAGACAAAGCCAATGAAGCTGCCATGCAGATTGCCAGGATACGTGAAAGCAGGTTTAACTTACTAACCGGTTACCAGGAGGTAAATTACGGGGAAAGCATGAAATACATGGATACGGAACTCAGGAAACTTGAGCAACAATACCTCGAGCTATTTCTTGGAAAGGAATTGAAAAGCATTGAATCACAGACACTTTATTACTCACCAGAAAAAGGCAGGGATTCAGAATCCTTACTGGATTTATCTGATGGCAGTCAAATTAGAATTACGCTTTCCCCTGATAATTCTGTTGAAAATTTACCCGAGAACCCACTCGAAAAGGTGGACAACATTTATTATCGTATTCCTGACCAGGCGATAATTGAGATTGAACACAACGGCACGGTTTATTTGCGGAAGAGCATAACTATTAATCAATATGGTGTAGTTACCACAGCACCACTCAACCGAACCCGTACACAATTTGATTTCAAAACCGGGGGCTTAAAAAGGATTGTCAGAGAATAGCTTTTCGAATTTTAACCAGTTTTCTTAACAAGCTTTCAAGATGCTTTAATTTAAGCATATTCGCACCATCCGATTTAGCAGAACCGGGATCAGGATGCGTTTCAAGGAAAATACCATCCACACCAATAGCAATACCGGCTTTTGCAATGGTTTCAATCAAATCAGGCCTGCCACCTGTTACTCCGGATGATTGATTGGGTTGTTGTAAAGAATGGGTTATATCGAGCACTACCGGAACACCTGAACGCTGCATTTCGGGAATATTCCGGTAATCAACCACCAGGTCGCCATAACCAAACATATTGCCCCGCTCGGTTAACATCACGTTCTCGTTTCCGGTTGACTTCACTTTATCCACAGCAAACCGCATTGCATTGCCTGAAACAAACTGTCCCTTTTTGACATTGACCACTTTGCCGGTTTTCCCGGCTGCAACCAGCAAATCAGTCTGCCTGCATAAGAAAGCCGGAATTTGCAATATATCAACATAGTCAGCAGCCATAACCGCTTCTTCCACGGAATGAATATCAGTAACAACAGGGATATTCAATGTATCCGCTACCACTTTCAAAATCTTTAATGCCTTTTCATCGCCAATTCCGGTAAACGATTCCAATCGTGAGCGGTTGGCCTTTTTGTAGGATGCTTTGAAAATAAATGGGATCTGCAATCTATCAGTAATTTCCACAATGGCCTCTGCAATAGGTAAAGCCATCTCTTTGTCTTCGATAATGCATGGGCCTGCCATCAGGAAAAAGTTCCCTGAATTGCTGTGTTTTATTTTGGGTATCTCGATTTTCATTTCGGTAAAATATTGCCAAAAGTAGGAAAAGAATACATTGTCTCCGCTCATGCGATTTTAAAATCCAAATGCCCTGACAATGCAACCGGCAATCCAATGGCTTATGCACGCAATATCCTGATTGTGGCTGATGGGCTTGATTACAAAGAAAGCTACATCATTCCTGAAGAAACAGAAAAAACCATTATTATAAATGATGATTGGATTGAACCTGCACAGGCAAAAGAAAGCTGGTTCACATTGTATCCAAACCCTGCCAATAATTACCTTGCCGTGGAGTATAAACTTAATATTTTGTTTTCAAACCCTATTTTTATCATCCGCAATATTAAAGGACAATCCATTACAGGATTTGAAGCACAGGGAAATAAAGGTATTAAAATTATTGATCTCCAGAATTGGGATGCCGGTACATACATTGTATCTTTGAAATCAAATGGCGGAATTATCCAGTCTGAGAAGTTCACTAAGTATTAAATTTTATAATAATGAGGTTTCAAGTTGAGTTATTGATAATTACTTGCTTACTGCCGTTGCTGTCCTTTTCGCAGCAGCGGTGGTATTCAAGTTTTGGCCGTCAAGGTGAAAGGGAAAACAGTGTTTGCATAAGTGAATCTTACGACAAAGGATATCTGATCTCAGGCCAGTTTTATAATGCTGATGGGTTGATTGCAAAAACAAACACTAATGGGGAATTGCTTTGGGATAAAGTATATGTATTAGGTAATTCAAGAATCCAATTTTATGCAAACGGTATATTATCCTCAGGCCGCAAGGTACTTGCAGGGTATGCCGGTGATGACCCTGTTATTGTAAGTCTTGATGCCTGTGGTGATGTGGAGTGGTGCTATACATTTAAAAATCAGGAGCACTTTTGGGGAGGAGCAGTATTGGACCTTATAGTTTATGAAGATGGCCATGCTTTGGCAATGGTAGGATTGAACAACCTGGATTGGGATAATTTGGTTTACCTGTTTAATTTTGATCCGGATGGAAATTTAACATGGATGAAAAGATACGCAAAAACAGAAGATGACCCTGACCTGGGTTTTTTGCTTCCTTTTTTTATGGATACCATAGATACCGAATATTTTGTGTCAGGTTATTGCTATTACCGAAGGAACGATAATCCTGATGTATTTACATTAAGGCCCATGTTTATTAAAATAGATGAAGATTTTAACGAAGAGTGGTTGTTGCCCTATGGGCAGAATATTGATTCATTTGAGTTAATTGGTGATGGATTCGGGGTTATGGAAGAAAATGATTCTATTTACAGGGGATATGGTCGATACTTTATGGGAAGTTCACTTATTGGTGCTTTCTTAAATTTTAGTGCTGATGGTTTTGAGACAGATTATGTTGGAATTCCAAGTCACTTGCTAAACGACAGCCTCGTAGATAATTCGCCAACAGCCATTGAAAGAATTAATGATACACTATTTATGGCGGCAGCTATTTACGGATTCAGTTTCTATAATATTGCCATGGGCGAATATATTGTGAGCAGTTCTGGTAATGTATATGGTTCTCAATTCCATCCCAATACTACACCCGCTTTCCACACAATGGTAAAAACCGACAGTTCTCAATTTGTATTTGCCGGAGAGATTAAGCAAGATGAAGAATGGGACATGTTTTTATACAAACTGAACGATGATCTCAGTTCGGCTGATTATGTAAACGATACCATAACCTACGATTACCTGTGCGATAATTTGCCCATTGTTTCGGACACCATAGATTTAAGTGCCTGTGGGATCATTACAGGGATGGAAGAAATACCCACACCAGGGGAGTACTATGCAAGTCTTCAGAACATCCCAATAAATGTACAACCTAATCCCGCTAATGACAAGGTTAAACTTGAAATTGGAAATATGGGGTATAAGGGGTATAGGGTATGGTGTTATAACACCTCCGGGCAGGTTATGTACGAAAGTACGGTTGGTAGTGATACAGAACAATTTGAGATTGATATTTCGCAATGGCAAAGCGGGATATACATTATTGTGGTAACAGATGGAAAAGGTAAAAAAGGCAGTGTTAAGTTTGTTGTTGAATAAAATTAATTTGTCATCCTGAGCGAATGCGAAGGATCTCCATTTAAGTTAATCAAGCGAAATGCAATAGTAAAGCGGAGATCCTTCATTACATCCCGATTGAAATCGGAATTACATTCAGGATGACAGCATTATTTTGTTAACAAAACGTAATTAAAAATGAAAAAAACAATCATACTCTTACTACTCATCCCATTGTTGCTACAGGCACAAAAAGCAACAAAATGGCTCACCCCCTTTGCCGATGCAAGTTTTGAGGGTGGGAAGATCATTTATTCTTTCTGCAAATCGGAGCATTTAATGATAACCGGAATCGTCCCACAATACTATTCCGAAAGCCTGATGCAACTGAAAATGGATTTCCAAAAACCTGCACCGGATATAAAAGATGTAGCCAAACAACAGGAAAAGATACGAGAATACCTTGTTGAAGAGCAACTAACAGCCTTATCCCCCAATGAACAGGAAGAATACCTGCAGCTGGCAGCCATGGTTTTAATATGGGATTTGGAGTTGGACAGACGGGTGCTATCTGAATTAAAAGCTATGGAAATATCTAATAATCGGGAATTAAAAAAACAGGCAGGCTTGGTTTTACGGCTGGAGGAGGTTTACAAAAGTTTGAAATAAAAAATGGATAAAACTATCTGATACAAAATGTTTTTATCCCCGTCCTGCTCACAAAATAAACACCAGCAAATATCATCACGGCAGCAATCACTTCCGCCCATGTTAAATGGTCTTTGCCCGTAAGCAAAGCCACAACTGTCGCCAAAAAAGGTTGCAGGTAGATGTAAGTACTGTTCACGGTCGGGCTGATATTTTTAAGTGAGTAGTTATTTAAAAAATAGGCGAGAACAGTTGTAAAAATAACCACATATGCCACCGACATCCAGATGTTTGCAGGAATACCGGAATAATCGGCTTCATCAATTAAGTAAAAAGAAACAGGTATTACATAAACCAGCCCGAACGTAAACAACCATTTCATAACAATGATTGGTTCATACTTTGCCATCAGGGGTTTGATCAAAACAAGGAAAATACCGTATGATGCAGCGTTGATCACGATAAACA
>JAUVKF010000066.1 GCA_030596395.1 Chlorobiota bacterium
GGGTTATTGCAACGTGGTGAAAGAAGATCTGAAAAATCCTAAGCTTTTGTTCCTCGGTACAGAATTTGGCTTATATGTAACTATTGACGGTGGCAAACAGTGGACGCGATTTACCGGTAAGCTTCCCAAAGTTTCGGTTCGAGACCTGGCTTTCCAGGAACGGGAAAATGACCTGGTAATCGCTACCCACGGACGTGGTATTTTTATCATTGATGATATTACCCCCTTGCAACAGTTAACAGTAGAAAAGCTAAACGAATCAATGATTTTTCTAAAATCAAGGCCTTATAAACTCGGTCATCTTGGTGGTTACCAGTCGTTTAATGGAGATGATGATTTTCGGGGACGTAACCCCTCATCTGTAGTAAACATAACCTACTACCTGAAGAAACGGCATATTTTCGGAGATATGTTTATTGAAGTGTACAACGAAGAGGGAGAAATGATCAAAGAATTACCTGCCGGGAAAAGAAAAGGTATTAACAGGGTTGAATGGCGTATGGTAATGGAAAAACCAAAAGTACCTTCATCGGTTCAATTATTAGGATGGGCAATGATAGGGCCATCCTATCCTCCGGGTGATTACCTCGTAAAGATCATTAAAAACAAAGACACCATTCAGGGTACCGTAAAGGTGGAATACGACGAAAATCCGCATCATACTATTGCTGACCGCGATGAACGGCATCAGTACATTATGAAAGCATACTATATGCTTGAGGACCTGGCCTACCTCGATAACCAGATGGTTGAAATCAGAGACCAGGCTGCTTCAAAAGCCGATTCAACACAAGGTAAATTGGAGAAAAAACTGAAGTTACTATCAGAAGAAATGACTGAAATCCGATCGCAGATTCTGGCAACACGGATAGGCAGGATTACAGGAGAAGAAAGGCTGCGGGAACGGATTGGAGATATTTATGGTGGCCTCATGAGTTACCAGGGTAAACCTACAAAATCTCAAATTGTTGGACTGGCAGAACTTGAAGAACAAATGACTAATTTTGAAGAAAAAATTAATACTGTTGTTTCGGAAAAACTTCCGGGTATTAATCAAAAACTGGAAAAGGCCGGTATCAGCAGTATAAAACTGACCGACAAAGAAAGTTTTTTAGAGAAGGATTGATTTCCAGGCAACGATCTTAATAGCAAATCTGTCAATTAATTAATTGAAACATCAAAGCAGCGTGCAGGATTCATCCTTGCCGGTGTTTTATTAATAGTTTTTCCATGAAAAAAGTTCACATTATCCGCAGCTTACCAGTTATTGTGGCCGTTTTGGTTTTAGGTCTTTTTGCTTTACAGAATGAAAAATCACAGCGTCACCAGTACGAGGAATTCATCCTTGAAAAAGCTACTGTGATGAAGGGTTTTGAAACGATTACTTCAAACGATTTAAAATCGCCTGACAAGCCTGATGAAGCTGCCTTCCATGAATACATAACCACCGTTGACCCGGCTTTGGGCTATGTGCCTAAAGAGCGCCTTTGGAAGGCCTACCAGTACACCCGTGAAAAAGTGCAGGAGCAAAAGTCAATGCGTGGATATGAGCCCGATTTTACCTGGGAACAAACAGGTGCCAATATGGGTGGCCGTACCCGTATGATCATGTTCGACCCGAATGATCCTGATCATGAAAAAGTATGGGCTGGCGGCGTAACAGGCGGATTGTGGTACACAAATGACATTACAGATACTGAAGAAGAATGGGTTCCGATTGGCGACTTCTGGAGCAACTTGGCAATCAGTTGCATGGCTTACGATCCCAATGATATTGAAACTTTTTATATCGGTACGGGAGAAGCCCAGACGGCAAGGATTATTTACCGCGAATCGTCAGGTTTGGGTACCGGAATTTTTAAATCAACCGATGCCGGAGAAACCTGGGAACTGATGGATTCTACAATTAATTTCAACTATGTTAACGACATTGCTATCAGAGATGAAGGTGGCGTAAGTGTTCTTTACGCTGCGGTAGTTTCAGGAACCTATATGGGCATTGATCATGAAAGCGAACCCAGCGAAGGCTTGTTCCGTTCAGACGATGGTGGTGAAACCTGGGAACAGGTATTGCCCATTATAACAGGTATTTCAAGTAAACCCTATTCTCCTGCTGACGTTGAAATAGCAGCCAATGGAAGAATATTTGTCGGTACAATGGAAAACCTCAGTGGAGATGGAGGAGCTACTGTGCTTTATTCAGATGACGGAACACTGGGAAGCTGGAGCACTTACGACTTTTACAATACAAAAATCTCAAACGAAAACTATTATAAAGTTCCTGCCCGCACCATTGTTGCTTCGTCCCCTTCAAATCCTGATAAAGTTTATGCACAGTTTGCAGCAGGGTATGATAATGGGGCTTTCAGGTATTATCGGGGTCGTTATATGGCAGTATCCGCTGATGGCGGGCTTAGCTGGGATCAAATAACTCGCCCTGACGATTATTGGTCAACACTGGCATGGCATGCTTTTATCCTGAAAGTTGATCCCGTCAATGAGAATGTTATATACACCGGCGGGCTTGACCTCTGGCGATCTGGTAATGGTGGCAATAACTGGAATCATGTTTCCGACTGGAGCCTGATGTACTGGGGAGGTGGAGATCAGTATGTCCACGCCGACCAACATAATATTCAGTTTCAACCAGGCGCACCCACAACATCAATATTCAGTAGCGATGGAGGTGTATTCCTGACAAATACTTCTAACCAAAACTATCCGGTGTTTATCGAACGAAACCAGGGATATAATACTTTGCAGTTTTACAGTTGTGCAATCAGCCCAACATACGGTGCGAAAAAATATATTGGCGGGCTTCAGGATAACGGGACTTTATATTACAATGGATCTCCTCTCGATATAAACGACATGATTGATGGAGGTGATGGCGCATATTGTTTCTGGGATCAGAATGAATCATCGATCTTTATCACTTCGGTTTATTACAACCAATATACAGCATGGTACAATAATAACCCAACAGAAAATATTAATGGAGAGTCGGGTACTTTCATCAGTCCGGCCGATTACGATTACGAAGAAAACATACTTTATTCCAATGCCGTAACCTTTGGCGGATCCTACAAAAACAATATTTTTAGAGTTAATGGAATTCCCAATAACATGAATGGCCAGTTGGTTGACATGGGAACTGATTCGGATGTTCCGTTTTCTCATATTAAATACTCGAGATTTTCACCTCCGGGTACAACAACTTTATTTGCAGGAACCCAATCAGGTAAACTGTATAAAGTAACCAATGCACAATTCGCACCACTTTCTGTTGAAATCGGCAGTCCTGATTTTCCAACTGCAAATATCTCATGCATTGCGTTGGGCAATTCAGAAGATGTTATTCTGGTTACTTTCTCCAATTACGGTGTTTCATCCATTTGGCTGACGAAAGACGGTGGCGAAACATGGGAAGAGAAAGAATCCAACTTACCTGACATGCCAATTCGTTGGGCGCTGTTCCATCCTGATAATAACGGGCAGGCAATACTCGCTACCGAAACAGGCCTCTGGGCAACAAATACTTTGTATGAGGACGTTCCTGAATGGGCACCTGGAAACGATGGCCTGGCCAATGTGCGCATTGATATGCTAAAGCTACGCTTTGCTGACGATATGGTGCTGGCTGCAACGCATGGAAGAGGATTGGCTACTGCGGAATATGAACTTGATGTATATACCGGGGAAAATGAAAATCAGAAAGAGGCAGACTTTGTAAGCATTTATCCAAATCCTGCAAAAGACCATTTCACGATCACCACTGATTGCAAGCAAGGCCAACAAATAAATATTATGGTAACCGACCTGAACGGTAGGTTGGTTAAGCAAGTAAACGAAATTGCTGATCATGAACAGTATAAAAAAGATATTGACCTCACTAATTTTACTTCTGGTGCATATTTTGTGAACATTAATTTTGAGGGAAAATCGGTGTCGAAAAAGATAATTGTTCAGTAGAATACTTCAAACAGATATTTCAATAGGCCTGACATAAAATTTGATAGTTGTCAGGCCTTTTGTGATTTTGGGTTTACTATCTTTGCCCAAACAATTAATTATGGAAAAGATCATTCCTTTTGAAAAAGGTGAACTATGCTACACAGTTTCAGGCGAAGGTCCTGCGGTGGTCCTTTTGCATGGATTCCTGGAAGACCAGCATATCTGGAATTCGTTTTCCAGCGAACTGTCAGCCAACAACAAAGTAATTACCATCGACCTGCCGGGATTCGGAAAAAGCAGCATATTCAACGATATCCATAGCATGGCTTTGATGGCGAATGCTGTCTATTACATACTTATTGAAGAAAATATTGATCGATGTGTTATGGTTGGCCATTCAATGGGTGGATATGTAACACTTGCTTTTGCAGAGATGTATCCTGACAAGTTATCGGGGATTGTACTTTTCCATTCGCATGCTTCTGCCGATGACGAAGAAGCCAAAACAAACAGGGATCGTACAATTAAAATTGTTAAAAGTGACCGTTTGGGTTTTATCAGATCGTTTATTCCGCTTCTTTTTGCAGAGCAGAATGTTGAGCAATTTGATAAGGAAATAAATAAGCTTAAAACCATAGCACAAAAAGGTTCACCCGAAGGAGTAATTGCGGCATTGGCCGGAATGCGTGATCGAAAAGACCAAACTGCTCTGCTTAAAAACCTGGATATACCTGTATTATTTATCATTGGGAAACAAGACTCCAGAATCCCGGTTAAAAAGATCATGGCTCAGCTTGAGCTACCTCAAAATTGTGAAGCCTTACTCCTTGATGGTGTTGGCCATATGGGATTTATCGAAGCAGAAGCGTTGACCTTTAATGCACTCGAACACTTTGTTGAAAGAAATGCTTAAGTACATTTTAAGAATATGAAGAATAACAATAATAAAACAGTTTTTATCACAATTACCGGAGTAGTTGTATTGATCATTGCCGGGTATTTCTTGTCGAAAAGCGGATTGTTTTCAGAGAATCAAAAGAAAATAATGACCCCTGAGGAAAGGGTCGATGAATACAACAGGCTTGCAGACCAATTGCTCAAACCCGTTATTGTTGAGATGGCCAAACCAGTCAGCCCCTATAAATTTGTATTGCGTTCGTTGAAAGAAGTAGAAAAGTACACATGGCTGGCCTTAGACATTGACACAACACGTCCCGATGCATGGCAAAGGCTTGGTTACATCAATTCCCATATTCATGGAAAGCAGGCATTGCTGCGTTACGAAAGCTATAAAAACAAAGAGATGCCCGAAAAGGTTATTGAAGAGGAAAAAAATGTCATTATGTATTTCTCAAAAGCCAATCTGTATTATGATAAAGCGCTTGAATTTGGAACCGATGATTCGGCCGGTGTTTATTATCTTAAATCAGAAGCTGCTGATATTCAACGCTTGTACGACTATGCAGTAATCAATTTGTTAGATGCGATTAAAGTGGATCCTGAAAATAGAAAATACAAAGCCAAACTAATTGAGGCCTATTTGAATGGAGGCCGCTTCCAGAATGCACTCAGCCAAATTGAACTGTATAAACGTGCTTACCCTGACAGTGATGTTCCTTACCTCCATCTGGCGGGTTATTATTACCATATCGGTGATACAATTGCTGCCATAGAGAATTATGAAACGGCTATCGAAAAAGGCACCAAACCTGAAGTCGGTAAATTCTTACATCGTTATTACACACAACACAGTGAACCTGAAAAGGCCAGTCATTTTCTTCAAAAAGCGAATGAAGCAGAGGCTATTTACGATCCGGAGAAATATTAATGCGAATAGAGAGTTAAGATTTATAACTGATTAGCAATTCGTTTTTATAATTTCAATGCCCGCTCCAGCATTTCCCAGATAAGTTGTTCCATACTATGCTGATAATCATGATTAAACTCTCCGGTAATCCGGTTTGCAATAATATCACAAACAGTCAGTGCATGATGGCCAAGCATTGCTGATAAAAGATAAAGCGCTGATGTTTCCATTTCAAAATTGGTAACCTGGAATCCATTGTATTTAAATTCCTTTGCCCTGTCAATTATCGTATTGTCAGTTACTTTCAATCGAAGTTCCCTCCCCTGCGGCGCATAAAAACCCGGTGCTGTCAGGGTGATTCCTTTTCTCCAATCCATTCCTAATTTTGCTAACAATTTATCCGATGCAGCCACGGCATAGGGTTTTGGCAAATCATCATCCCACTCCATCTGGTTGATAAAACTGGCTGTCAGTTCACGTTCCATTGTAAAAGGCCCTTGTTCATAAAAATAGGCCAGCCCATCCAGCCCCAATCCGTATTGCGAAACAACATAAGAATCATCAAATGTGATGTCTTCGTGCAGGCCTCCTGAGGTTCCAATCCTGATTAAATTCAGTGATGTGATTTTGTCTTTTGGCAAGCGGGTTTCAAAATCAATATTGAATAATGCATCCAGTTCATTCACAACAATCTCGATGTTATCAGTTCCCATTCCGGTTGAGAGTACCGAATACTTTTTGCCTTTATATTGTCCGGTGTAAGTGTTTATTTCGCGGTTACTTTGATGGAAACTAATCTCATCAAAAAAATTAGCGACCAGTTTGGCCCTTCCGGGATCGCCGACCAAAAAAATTGTTTCCGCTACATCACCCGGCTTCAATTTAAGATGATAGATTGCACCATCCGGGTTTAATACTAATTCGGTTTTATTCATGTTTTACAATTCAATTTGAATTTTATAATTAAACTTTCTGAAAAAGTGATCAATTTTACTTTTCCTTTGTGGTTCTTTGTGGTACTTGTGGTATAGCTGTTTCACAAAGTGACACAAAGGACCTCAGAGTTTCACAGAGATGATTTAAAGTAATACAAGTATTTTCTTAGAAAACATAGATTCATCGTATAATAATTAGTTTCTATTTTTGTAAACAAAACTAATCGAAAATAAAATGAGTGCTCCAAAACAAACGGTTTTATTACCAATTGATCTGGCAGATGAAACTTTGCCCCGGCTTAAAGTGTCGTATCCGAACCTTAAGTATCTGGCCGACAATGTAGTTGTTATGTACGTTTTTGATAAACGTGTTCTTTTTTCATCGGAAGAGGAAAGATCGGCTGAAATTTTTAAAAGGGAATCGCAATTATCTGAAATTGCTGAGGATATTCGCTCAAAGACAGGTCTGGAAGTAAAACATATCCTGCAATCAGGAAAACCGGCAGATGAAATACTAAATGCTGCTGAAAGTTATAATGCGTCAATGATCGCCATCAGTACGCACACCAATCCGGATGATTCACATACCCATCGTAACCCAATTGGTTCAACCGCAAATCGAATTATCAGAAGTTCGAAGATTCCGGTATTTTCATTTAACGGCAATGTTAAGTTACAGAAGATCAGGAAAATATTATTACCTCTCGATTTAACAGTTGAAACCAGGCAAAAAGTAACCAACGCCATACAAATGGCTAAAAAACTCCATGCATCTATTGCTGTTGTGTCTGTTTTCTATTCACTTAAACATGACGATATTAAAGAGCATCTGGAAGAGCAACTTAAACAGGTAAAAGAATTTATCAACGAGGACAATATACATTGTACAACAAAATTGATTGAAGAAGGTGGTGGCGCAAAAATGGTCTCTCATGCTATCCTCAACTATGCAGAAAAAGAAAATGCCAACCTTATCATGATCATGACCCAGCAGGAAAACAAACTGGTTGAGTTTTTTATGGGTTCTTCAGCACAAACAATGATCAGATTTTCTAAAATACCCATTTTATCCATCCTACCAAGAGAGCTTGGATTTGTTGTCGGCGTATAATCCTTTTCAGAATGACAGCGGAAATAATTAGTATCGGTGACGAGTTGCTGATCGGGCAGGTGGTAAATACCAATGCCTCGTGGATGGCGGCCGAATTGAATAAGTCAGGCATCAGGGTTGGTCATATATCCATGATCAGTGATGATAAAAAAGCAATTAATGATGCTTTAAATGAAGCCGGTGAAAGAGCAAATGTTATTTTAATTACAGGCGGATTAGGTCCAACCAAAGATGATATTACCAAGCAGGTACTTGCCGATTATTTTGGCGCAAAACTCATATTTCATGATCCCTCATTTGAACAGGTAATGAAACTGTTTAAAGCAAGAAATTACGAAGTAACACCCATAAACCGCAAACAGGCTGAAATACCTGATAACTGTATTCCATTGCTGAACAAACACGGCACAGCGCCCGGCATGTGGTTCGAAAAAGAAGGGAAAGTTTATGTGTCGATGCCCGGTGTTCCGTTCGAGATGAAAACTTTGATGACCGGGCAGATCATACCCAGGTTACAGGAAAAATTTAATCTCGGTTTTATTTATCATAAAACCATTATGACACATGGTTTGGGAGAATCAAAACTTGCCGAGCAAATTCAGGATGTAGAAGAAGGTTTGCCACATCACATTAAACTGGCCTATTTACCGCAGCCGGGAATTGTAAGGTTAAGGCTTAGCGCATCCGGGAATGATAAAGATTTCCTTGAAAATGAGATAAAGAAAT
This sequence comes from Chlorobiota bacterium, assembly GCA_030596395.1. Classification (GTDB taxonomy): domain Bacteria; phylum Bacteroidota; class Bacteroidia; order Bacteroidales; family F082; genus JAADID01. The sequence goes on from JAUVKF010000066.1 coordinate 8,534, forward strand.
ATTGCCGGCAAATCAGGGATATTATCCCGGAACTGGTGTTTGGTTTTGATGATGTGAGCATGGAAGAGGTAGTTGGCAAATTACTGATGGAGAAAGGTAAAACACTATCAACGGCCGAAAGTTGTACCGGTGGTTATATTGCCCACCTGATTACCAGCATACCTGGCAGCTCAAATTATTTCACCGGATCTGTAATCTCATATTCCAACGATATTAAGATCAAAGAACTGGGTGTAAAACCGGTTGACCTCGATAAATATGGTGCGGTAAGTAAACAGGTGGTTGAGCAAATGGCAGCTGGTGTTCGCGAAAAGCTGGGAACCGATTACAGTCTTGCAACTTCAGGCATTGCCGGTCCGGATGGAGGGACTGATGAAAAACCTGTAGGCACAGTCTGGATTGCTCTTGCATCTGAAAAGGGTGTGAAATCCAAATTGCTTCATCTGGGTGAGCACCGTGGCCGAAACATCAGACGTTCGGCATTGGCTGCTTTGGATTTGTTGAGGTTGGAACTTATAACAGCTTCAAGCGTCGACACTTGAAGCAGACAAATTTAATTACCTGAAAAAACTACTCGGGTTCAAGCATCCGCTTGGACCTGAACTACTAAACATAAAAAATGCTCCAAGCGGATGCTTGAAGCATTACAAGGGACTTTTATTTTAAATCATTGCACTTTGTGTTTGAATCTTTCGGTCTATTTTTTTAAATAAACCCTGCAATACTTTTCCAGGGCCAACTTCGGTAATGTTATTGGCGCCATCGGCGATCATGTTTTGCATGATGCGCGTCCACCGTACGGGTGTTGTAAGCTGTGCAATCAAATTGGTCTTTATAATTTCCGGATAAGTAACTGATTGTCCGGTTACATTCTGATAAATCGGGCAAACTCCTTTATTGAATTTCATGCTGTTTATTGCCTGTGCCAGATCAACACGTGCAGGTTCCATTAAAGGAGAGTGGAATGCACCACCAACCTTAAGTACCATTGCCCGTTTTGCACCGGCTTCATTAAGTTTTTCTACGGCCAGGTCAATTCCTTTCACTGATCCCGATATTACAAGTTGTCCGGCGCTGTTATAATTTGCAGGAACAACTACTTCTTTGATGCCGATACAAATATTTTCAACTACTTCATCATCCAGCCCGATAATGGCTGCCATGGTAGATGGCTCCAGTTCACAGGCCTTTTGCATAGCAGAAGCACGTTTTGCAACGAGTTTTAATCCATCATCGAACGATAATGTTTTATTTGCAACAAGCGCAGAGAACTCACCCAGCGAATGACCTGCAACCATATCGGGATTAAAATCATTTCCCATTAAAGTCGCAAGAATTACCGAATGAAGAAAGATAGCAGGTTGCGTTACATTAGTTTGCCTGAGGTCATCTTCGGTACCCTCAAACATAACATCCGTGATTTTAAATTTTAGGATGCTGTTTGCCTTTAAGAACATGTCTTTGGCTTTGGAAGAAGCATCAAACAAGTCTTTCCCCATTCCAACATACTGAGCTCCCTGTCCTGGAAATACGTAAGCGTTCATACAATATTTAGTTTTCGGTTAATTTTTTGTTATCTACGGTTGCCAAAAAAGCGGAGCAAAAATAGGAATAAATTGATGAAGTCGAGGTACAATGTTAATGCTCCCATAATCGTCAATTTACGTGCGTTTTCTGTTTCAGCAGTTATATTTGATCCGATTCTTTTTAGCTTTTGAACATCATAAGCAGTAAGGCCGGTAAATACCAGTACACCAATAAAGCTGATAATGTAATCCATCATTTCGCTTCGCATAAACATGTTAACCACACTGGCAATTATAATCCCAATCAGCCCCATGAACATGATGCTTCCAAATTTCGACAGATCTGTTTTTGTAGTGTAACCCAACACCGCCATTGAGCCAAACATGGCTGAGGTAATCACAAATGTTTTTGCAATTGAAGCCCCTGTATAAGCCAGAAAAACAAAGCTCAGACTTGCTCCCATCAACAAACTAAAGACAATAAACACGAGTACCATCGTGGATGCTGACATCCGGTTAATACGTGCCGACATCAGCAATACAAGTCCCAATGGAGAAAGCATGACAATCCATCCGGTGATGGACATGCCTCCGGTTTCTGAGTTGTAAAGCATACTGATGAGGCTTGGCGTAGTTACAAATAACCAGGCTGTTGCTGCTGTAATGCCCAAGGCCAGGAACATCCACATGAATACGCCTGACAAAAATGTTTTAGCGACAGCCACAGTTTGTTGCTGTTGCTCAACGTAATTGAATGATTTATTTATGTTGTTCATTTATAATTTTTTTGTTCTAAGTTTTTTAAAACTATGAGAATTTTGAAGAGATCAAACTGATAAACTCAGCCCGTGTTTCTGCTCTTTCAAAAGCTCCGGTAAAGTCAGAGGTTGTAGTTACCGAATTTTGTTTTTGTATTCCTCTCATCGCCATGCAAAGGTGTTTTGCTTCAATAACCACAGCTACTCCCAAAGGATTTAAAGTCTGCTGGATTGCTTCTTTAATTTGTGTTGTCAAACGCTCCTGCACCTGTAGCCTGCGTGAATAGGCCTCAACAACACGGGCAATTTTACTTAAACCCGTAATGTATCCGTTAGGGATATAAGCCACGTGTGCTTTGCCTATAAAAGGAATTAAATGATGTTCGCAAAGCGAGAATATCTCGATATCCTTAACAATAACCATCTCACGATAATCCTCTTTAAATTTCGCAGATTTTAAAATCTCCTGAGGATCGTGATCGTAACCCTGTGTTAGAAACTGAATTGATTTTGCCTGTCGGAAAGGTGTTTCCTGCAATCCTTCACGTTTTGCATCCTCACCAACAAGTTTCAAAATCTCTTTGTAGTGATACTGTAACTTCTTAAGATTATCAGGATCGTATTTCTCAATTTTTTCGTAACCAAGTAGCTCTTTCGGTTTCTTCATTATCAATGCGATTGAATTTCTAATTAGTCAAATAAGGTGCCAAACAGGATATTTCAGGGATTTGTTAAACAATCATTAATCACCAAAGTATTCAACAAAATTATTTTCCGACTCCGTCACCTTTACACAGTGTAAATCAGCTCCTAAGGCTTTGATGTGTGGTTCCAGTTCCTGCCAGATTCCAACTGCCAGATTTTCCGTTGAAGCCAGTTTATCCTTCATAAACTCAACTTCCAGGTTAATATTTTTGTGATCGAGTTTCAGAATGATATTTTCCCTTATTATTTTACTCAATCTTTTAAGATTAACAAGGAACCCTGTTTGTTTATTTATTTCTCCTTTTACCGTTACAAACAATTCATAATTGTGTCCATGCCAGTTAGGGTTAGAACATTTTCCAAAAATTTCGAGGTTTTTCTCATCGGAAAAATCTTCCCTGAAAAGGCGATGGGCCGCATTAAATCGTTCCCTTCGGGTAATGTAGATCATTGATTTTAAATTGGGGTGCAAAAGTACTGATTAAATGTAGACAGAAGACCTAAGACAGAAGACTTAAGACTGTTGACTGAAGACTGCGGACTGCCTGCTAGTTCGTAGCGCAGCGGAGACGGGGAGACTGAAAATCACTCGTCCGAAAAATCCCTGAGCAACCTGCGATATGTTGAAAACACTTGCGCCCTCGAAACAAACCCCAGGTATTTTCCATCTTTGATCACAGGTAAATTGTAATGCTCCGATTCCTGAAATTTTTGTGCAACAGCTTCCATCGATTCATCCGGGTTGACAAGAATTTCCGGCATATACATCAATTCCTTAACCGATGTTGTATCCCACAACTCGGTATTGAAAATAATGTTCCTTACATCGTTGATAAAAATTACACCGTAAAAATTCATTTCAGCATCTACCACCGGAAAAACATTCCGTTTGGATTGAGCGACCTCTTTTGTAAAATCGCGCATGCTTGCATTCACGTCCACAGTCCTGAAGTTGTTTTCAATCAGCGTTGACACTTTCATCATCCGCAATACATTTTTGTCTTTGTGATGGGTCATCAATTCACCGCGCTCGGCCAGTCTTTTGGTATAGATACCATGTGGCTCGAAAAGAATTATTGTCAGGTAAGCGATTACAGCCGTAACAATCAGGGGTGTAAACAGCTCATAACTGCCTGTGCTTTCAGCAATTAAAAAAATACCTGTGAGCGGAGCATGCATTACTCCTGCCATTACACCTGCCATCCCCACCAATGCCATGTTTCTTTCGGGTACATCTACAAAAGGAAGCTGATTGATCAGCTTTCCGAAAAACATCCCGGCTACACTACCCATAAACAGCGAGGGAGCAAATATACCTCCAACGCCTCCGCTACTTCCGGTGACAGCCATCGCTACGACTTTGAATATCATGATAAGTCCAAGAAACAATATGATAAACCAGATGCTACTGAACTCGCCGAACAACGATTCATTGATCAATCCGTCAATTTTTTGGTTGATCATTTCAAACATGAATTCATAACCTTCACCGTATAAGGCAGGGAATACAAATATCATCACACCCAACATAACCCCCCCTAACAGCCAGCGAACCCATTTTTTTGGGATCATGTGCATTTTTCCTTCAATGGTTAGCGTCATCCTGGTAAAGTAAAGCGAAACCAATCCGGTAAATACGCCAAGTAAAATATAATATGGCAGATGCCTGATATAAAAAGGGTCAATCAGTTCAAATGAAAACATAACCCCGCTTCCCATAAAGAAAAACGCTATGGTAGCTGCTGTGGCAGCTGAAATCAACAATGGGATCAGGGCAACCATGGTAAGGTCGAGCATCAATACTTCAAGTGAGAATACCACTGCTGCAATGGGTGCTTTAAAAATCCCGGCGATAGCTCCTGTTGCGCCGGCGCCTATCAGAATATTTATTGTTTTCTGGTTTAGATGAAATTTCCTTCCAAGAAAGGAACCGATTGAACTTCCCGTCAAAACAATTGGTGCCTCCAGTCCCATTGACCCTCCAAACCCAATAGTAAGTGTACTTCCAACCATTGAAGAGTACATGTTGTGCGATTTAATCCAGCCATGCTTCTTCGAAATAGCAAAAAGAATCCGGCTTACTCCATGTCCGATATCATCTTTGATAATAAAAGAGGCGAATAATACAGTAAGCCCAATACCAATCAGGGGGAATGCCAAATACAAATAATTACCCTCTGCAAAATCAAATCCACTTGTTATCAGTTCGTTGGTAAGGTGCACGGTGTTTTTAAGCAAAACAGCAGCAAGTCCGCTTAAGATACCAATCACCATGCTCAAAAGCAATACCAACCGGCGTTGTTTGGTACTGTTCAGCGCAAATTTATGTTTGGAAGGAACGGGAACAACGGACATACCCTTTTATTATCAATTCAATGCAAAAATATGTATTTCTTAAACCGTTAGAGACTGTTTGGATTTTGTTTTTAAAATTTATTATGATGTATTATTTGTCAGATTGAGGCATCCCGAGGCCTCGGGATAACGATGAGATGGCTAAAAAGACACATAAGAAAACTGAAGCCCGCCTGACCGGCTGGGCAGGGATAAATTTCAAACAGCCTCTGATAAGTTATGAAACCAGAATATCATACATACATAACGATTATTCTTCCGAAATATCTTTCAGTATTTCGCGGTAGTGCGAGAAAACGTTTGCACGAGAAATGAAACCCATGTATTTGTCGCCATCCAGTACCACCAGATTGTACTTGCCGGAATGCTGGAATTTACCAGCAACTGTTTCCATATCGTCGTCAATATTCACAACTTTGGATGGCTTGAACATCAAACTTCGGACAGTTGTAGTTTCATAAAGTTCAGGCTTAAACATGGTGTGACGGATATGATCAAGAAGAACGATCCCATAGAAATTATTTGCATCATCCACGACAGGGTAAATATTTCTGGTAGAATTAGCGATGACTTTAACCAATTCTCCCAAATTGGCATTTATATTTATTATGGAGAAATCGGTTTCGATGTGCTCGGGTACTGCCATCATCGACAATAGAGATTTATCCTTATGATGAGTAAGCACATCCCCTCTCTTAGCGAGTTGGATCGTATAGATTGATTTGGACGACATCAGCCTGGATAGCGAATAAGAAGTTGTTGCAACAAGCATTATCGGGAACATCATCTCATACCCGTTTGTAATTTCAACAATTAAAAAAATGGCTGTTAGCGGAGCGTGAATTACACCTGAAATCAAGCCTGCCATTCCTACCAATGCAAAATTACTTTCGGGCAAATTGGCTAATCCATAATGGTTCATTGTTTTTACAAATAGCAAGCCTGCCATTGTACCGATGAACAGCGTTGGCGCAAAAATTCCACCGATTCCACCACTACGGAATGTTATTGAAGTAGCAACTGCTTTAAATAAAACCAAACCCATCAACAACAAAATTCCAATGTGCATATTGTCTTTGAAACTGTAGAAAATGCTATTGTCGAAAATGAACTTCATATTGCCACGCAATCCCTCATTAATCGAATCGTAACCTTCACCATACAATGCCGGCATTAAAAATATCAGACCCCCTAAAGCCGAAGCACCGATAAAAAGTTTCCAAAACCAGCCATTAATCTTGTCGAAAACCTTTCCGCTGAAAACATACAGCCTGATAAAATAAACAGAAACTAGTGAAGTAAATACTCCCAGTAGTAAGTAATATGGTGTTTCGTTCAGTTTGAATTTGCTAACCACCTCGAAAGGGTAAAGCACATCCTGCCCCAGAAAGAAATATGAGGTAAGCGCAGCAACAATGGACGAAACAAGCAGAGGGACCAGGGCGGTCATTGTCATATCAAATAAGATGATCTCAAGTGCAAAAACAATTGCTGCTATGGGTGCCTTAAAAATCGCTGACAACGATGCTGCTGCAGCTATACCAACCAATGAAACAATCTGTTTATAATTTAAGCCTAAAAGCTTGCCGAGGTTCGATCCCCAGGCAGCACCGGTAACAACCGCTGGCCCCTCAAGACCAACAGATCCTCCAAATCCTACGGTAAGGACACTGGTGATTACAGAAGAAAATGTATTGTGTGGCTTTATTATACCATGCTGCTTTGAAATGGCATAAAGCACATTGGGAATACCGTCCTGTACCGGTTGCCTCAGCAAATATTTTATAAAAATGATAGTTGCCAGAATCCCAACAGCCGGATAAATTACATATAGATAATGCGCATAGTCAACCGAAAACCCGCTGGTAAGCAGACTTTCAATCATGCGGACAAGGTTTTTTAAAACAACAGCGATCAAACCAACAAGAAAACCGATGATGATGCTTAAAATAATCATCAGTTGTTTTGATGGCATTCTGTGAGTGAGGCGTAATAGCTTGTATATGATCTTTCTGCGCCGGGTCATAAAGGCGCAAATTTAGTAATAAAACAATGCAGATTTCTTTCGTTTCAAAATCATATCTTAGCCCAAATTTTAACAATGACAAGAATAATTTCATACAACGTAAACGGTATTCGTGCGGCAATTAAAAAAGGCTTGATTGAATGGATACAAGCAGCTGATCCTGATGTGTTATGCATACAGGAAACAAAGGCACAGCCAGGCCAGATTCCGTTGTTTGAATTTGAAATGATGGGATACAGAAGCTATGCGCACTCGGCCAAAAAAAAGGGATACAGCGGTGTAGCCATTTTCACAAAAAACGAACCCGATCATGTGGTAGCAGGCACAGGTATTCAGAAGTATGATGATGAAGGACGTTTTTTGAGACTTGACTTTGGTGATATTTCTGTTGTAAGTGTTTATCATCCGTCAGGTTCGAGTGGAGATGAAAGGCAGGCATTTAAAATGCAGTGGCTGTTTGATTTCCAGGATTATGTAACGGAACTTAGAAAAACAAGGCCTAAGCTGATTATTTCGGGCGATTACAACATTTGCCATGAGGTAATTGATATTCATGATCCCGTGAGGAATGCAAAAATATCAGGTTTTCTCCCCGAAGAAAGGGAATGGATGACCGGGTTTCTGAATACCGGTTTCATAGACTCATTCAGATACCTGAACAAACAACCGCATAATTACTCCTGGTGGAGTTACCGTGCCAATGCAAGGGCAAACAACAAAGGCTGGCGTATCGATTATAATATGGTGACTGAAAACATGAAAGACCAAATCAAGCGGGCGGCTATTTTACCTCAAGCGATGCACTCCGACCATTGTCCTGTTCTGGTAGAGATGGATTTGTAAATGGAGTGTTGAAAGACCTTCCAGACTTCGAAGACGCTGGAAGAGTCTGGATATGGGGAAATGGTTAATGGGGAATTGGTTAATAGGGAATTAGTTAATGGGGAAATTTGCGGAAATGAATTTATGTAATGAGACCTTTGCAAAACTTTAGAAAATTGTCATTCTGATCCGCCAGTTGGCGGAGAAGAATCTTTACACTCTGTTTATAAAGTACTTAAAGATCCTTCTCTGCCTTCGCGAAGCTACGGCGAAGCAAGGCGCTACGCTCGAGGATGACAAAAAGGATGTTTTGCAAAGGTCTCATAATAATTAAAATTAACAGTCATGGTTAAATTTTATTTAAGATCATCTTTGATTCTGATGATATTCGTTTTTAGTTTCTTAACCCTGAATGCTCAGGATAAACAGGATTATACCATACTTGATCGGTACATTAAAAAGGCTGTGAAGAATTTTGAAATGCCCGGCCTTGCCATCGGCATTATAAAAAACAATGAAGTTGTCTTTTTGGAAGCTTATGGTTACCGAAACACCGAAACCAAAAAGAAAGTTAACGAAAACACTATATTCGGTATAGCTTCATGTTCAAAAGCATTTACAGCCGCATGTGTCGCCATCCTGGTGGATGAAGGAAAACTGAATTGGGATGATAAAGTAATTGATCATTATCCCGGCTTCAAGGTTTATGATCCTTACATTACCCGTGAAATGACAATCCGCGACCTGCTCTGTCATTGTTCGGGTTACCAGACATTTGATGGAGATTTACTCTGGTACGGAACAGATTACAACCGTGCTGAAGTTATTGAACGCCTGAGCAAAAGGGAAAACCCATACAGTTTCAGGGAGAAATTCGGTTATTCCAATGTAATGTATACTGCTGCCGGTGAAGTAATAGAACATGTAAGTGGACTTAGCTGGGATGAGTTTGTAAATGAGAGAATAATTAATCCTCTTGAGATGAACAGAACGGTAACCACTAACGCTGGTTTTAATAAAGTAATGAACGTTGCATGGCCACACCTCGACGGCGAACCATTGGAATTTCTCAATTACGACAATTCAGGTCCGGCTGCATCAATTAATACATCAGTAAGTGATTTATTGAAATGGGCTCAGTTGATGCTGAACAAAGGACAATGGAACGACTCATCAATATTTTCTGCCAAACAATATTATCAACTTGTAAGCCCGCAAACCATGCTCAATGCAGGGAACGCAGAAAAAGTTGGCGGTACACATTTTTCGGTTTACGGGCTCGGCTGGTTTATGAAAGATCACAAAGGCAGGAAGATTATTCAGCATGGCGGAGGCCTGCCGGGATTTCATTCAAAAGTGGTTTTTATACCTGAAGACAGTTTGGGGTATGTGATCCTTGCAAACGAATTGTCCTTACTCGTTCCTGCGTTGGACAAAGAAATCCTGGATTATCTTCTCAACGATTCCATAACAGGCTACGCCTCGAAATATCTTGAATACAAAATCAAACAAAAGGAAAATGAAGAGGCTAAACTCGAACAAATCGAGGAAGAAAGGATAAAAGAAACCAAACCATCACTAAGTATAGAGCAATACACCGGAATTTTCGAGGATGAGATGTATGGATTAGCCGAAATAAAATTGGTGGATGATAAACTAACACTGACTTTATTACCTGCTAAAAAACTTTTTACAAGTACACTTGCACATTGGCATTACGATACTTTTCGGGTAAAATTAAATGATCCTTTTCTGCCTGCTGGTTTTGTTACTTTTCAGATTGGTGAGGATGGTTCAATTGAGGGGTTCAAAATCAACATCGAAAATCCTGATTTTCATTTTTATAAGTTGGAGTTTATAAAGAAAGATGAGTAAGGGTTTGCAAGTATGAACAGGCGGGCTTTTTGAAACTCCAATCTTTCAATTTACTATGCTGTTTTTTAATGTTAAAATGTTCATATTTACCACTTTCTGCCCAATTTTTTATATTGCGTGTTATACACAGGGCATTGTATTATTGAAAATTCAAATTTTATTGATTTTTTTGAATCTCAATTCCAGCCATCTTTTAGCATTTGAAGCCCTTCTACACTTTCAAGAACTATTGTTCTGGGGATACCAAAACGATTATCGATGACTGAAGCTAATTGGTCAATAGAGTCTAAAGAATACTTATTTGATACAAGTCCATAAGATTCAATAATTGTCATATTGTGAATTATTATAAAATCGTCAGAATCAAATCGAGTGAGTAATAATGCGTTCATAAATGTAGCACTCTCTTTAAAGGAATCTTCGATAACTTGTCGAAATTCACCAATATTTCTTGCCTGAGGATTTACTCTATACCCATGTATTAACTCTCCATTACGATATAATTCAATTTGAGGTCGGTTATTGTTATTCTGAGGTTTTAAAATATAACGGTCATACCCCTTATTAATCGAATAATCATTTAATAAATATAGTGGGAGAGGCTCTGAAAATGGAGCGGCGTAACCTGTATCAACAAGAAATTCACGATTTTCAATGGTTACAACACTTACAATATGAACGTCCGGGTTTTTCATATCAGCTCCACAGAGTTTTATGTCATAGCCCAACCAACAAAGGAGTTGGTTTAAAAAGAAATTGTTAGAATAGCAAGTGCCTCCGAACCTGTATTTTTTAATACTATCAAGATAGAATTCAAAGTCAATCAGATGTTTTAGGTTTAAGCGCTTTTTGAAAAACAGTTTAGAGATGTTTTCAAATGGAATCTTTGTTACTTGTGCTCTGACAATTTCTTTCAAGTATTCTAAATTTGGTTTTTGCTTTTGAATCCCCAATAATCTGAGATACTTTAGAAAAAGTTTTTCTTCAAATTTGGATTCTAACATTCTGTAGTTTTTTTATTGCGTGTTGTGTTTAGTTTCGTCTATTCTTTCACTAATTACTTCAAAATACAGTTTCTGCCAATAATCTGTCCGTTTACACTCATGCTACAAATATATATCCCACCCGAAACACTTAGCCCATTTGCATCCTGACCATTCCAAATAACTTGATGTTCTCCTGCAAGCTTTTGTTCATCTATCAGCGTATGGATATGCATACCCAAGATGTTGTATATTCTAATTTGTACGTGAGCTGAATTTCCCAATGAATAAGGAATCGTAGTTTCATAATTGAATGGATTAGGATAATTTTGATGAAGAATAGAATATATTGACATATCTAATAAAGATTCGGACAATCCTAATAGTGGTGAATTAAGAATATCGCACCCATCATTGATCAAACGTGTGTGACTATATAAAGAGCTGTCATTTTCGGGAAGATTGATAGGAATTTCATTAGGACCAGTTCCAGTTGTATAATATGGGAATATCCAACTTTGGAATATACGGTGGTCTGGATTTAAATTTGCATCGTGAATAAAGTTAATCCAATTCATAGTTCTGGCATAATATGTACTATCGTTGTACTCACTTGGATCCCAATATTGACTATCATAATAAGTATCAAATAAAATTATACCAAAATCAATATTATGTGCATTAAGAAATGTTTTTAATTCTGCCATATCAGATACAACATCTATGTTCATTCCAAATGAGATATATTGATCAACCTGGGGTCCATGAACATCTATATGCAAGAATGAAAGAGAAACTCCTCTTGCCTCAAGGGCGTTAACCCATTCTTTTAGCTGTTCAACTCCTACTTCTGGATAGAGTTCAACATGTCCAATAGAAACTGAAGGAAACCAAATTTGCATTTGTTGTATATAATCGGCTACATGATCAGCCAATTCGCCTAACGAATCAACGAGACATGGTCTTGGGTCTGTTTGCCCTGTATGGATATAATAGTAGTGAGGGTACCATTGTCTAATAGGTTCGTCCATCGCTAAATAGCGAACCGTCCCACCATTTGATTGTACGCTCTGAATAACGTTTATTGATCCATCAAGTGAAAGAGAGTAAACATAATCGCTTGTTGAACATTCAATGGGGTTTACAGACATTACTGGACCTGCAAAAAACGACTCGATGGCGATGTCGATCCCCCAGCTCGCTAACTTTGGAAAAGCTTGAACATCCACAAAATTTTGTAGATGGTTTTCTCCGCAGTTGGAACTTGAATTTACTGTGCAACTCCAACCTGCACTACCCACTTGTCCTGTATAAAATTTGAACACATCTATTTTTGATCTGGCAGAGTCCCATTGTTCTGGTTGGGTAAACAAGTCTAACATATCCACACTGCCAACATTAGGTGTGAACCAAACCTGAGAACTATCAGTAGTTTGACTTTGAGCTACCAAACTAACCATCATTATAAAAAATAGCAAAATGGTGGCTGTGAGTGAATAATTTGGTTTATCAATCTGTATTTTAGTAAGGTTTTTCATTTTTTTAAATTAAACACAACGATTGTGTAAACGGAAATTCCGTTTATATCTCTATATTCATTTTATAGTAACTTCTTGGTACTCAATTTTATATTTTCTGAAATATCATCTAAAGGGCTTTTTAATATTTTCAATGGTTAAAAGTTACTATTAATTTCTTTACGAAGCACAAATCCGGCTATTGGGTATGAGATGCTGTTAGCCCGGTTTTTTCTTTCAATCGTAATGAAATCTGCATTTCGCAATAAGTGTTTCATTCTCCCTAACCGAGTAAATTAGTCTGTGTTCGCTGTTAATACGTCGTGACCAAAATCCTTTATATTTATGCTTTAGAGGTTCTGGTTTTCCGATACCAGAAAAGGGATTTCTTGAAATGTCTTTTAGCAAGTCGTTTATTTTCTTTAAGGTCTTTTTATTGGTTTTTTGCCAATACAGATAGTCCTCCCAGGATTCATCAACAAATATGTACTTCATTCTTCTATGAGGTCTTGTTCAAATGATGATCCACTTTTTAATTTCTCAATTGCCGAGTCAAGTCTGCTTTCATTTGATTTGGATGACAATTCAT
>JAUVKF010000111.1 GCA_030596395.1 Chlorobiota bacterium
GATGGCCGCTTCGATATTGATGCCATGGAGATGACTTCAGATGAGATCATTGGAGCATTGAATGGGAAACAGATCAATAACGAGGCAATTGGTAAAATAAAAAGCGTGTTGGATCTGGCAGATCTTGTAAAGTTCGCCAAAGCACAACCCACTCCGCTGGAGAATGATTTAAGCCTGAATCATTGCCTGGATGTGGTAAATGAAACAACACCGGTTATTACAACAGAACCGAATTTACCTAAAGAAGTTGAGGAAACTATTATAAAGGAGGAAGCTTAGATGTTTGAATTGGACCAATGGGCAAACCCGGAATATTTTTACTTGCTGCTGGTGATACCGCTGCTGGTTGTCTGGTATTGGTTCAGGCATCGCAACAGCAACCCTGAGTTGCGTTTTTCAGGTTTGAAAGCTTTTGAAAACATGCCTCGCAGCCCGAAAACATGGCTGATCCATTCTTTGTTCATTCTGAGACTTTTGGCCATTGCTTTACTGATCGTTGCACTTGCAAGGCCTCAGGATGTTTCATCGCGTCAGAATATAGAAATCGAAGGAATTGACATCGTGATGGCACTCGACGTATCAGGCAGTATGCTTGCCAGGGATTTTGATCCAGATCGCCTTGAAGCAGCAAAAGAAGTTGCAGATGACTTCATCCACCGCAGGCCCAACGACCGTGTAAGCCTTGTTATTTTCAGCGGTGAAGCTTTTACCCAGGTTCCGCTTACAACCGACCATGCTATGATCACGACAATATTCAAGGAAGTCAAAAGCGGAATGATTGAAGACGGTACAGCCATTGGCGATGGACTGGCAACTGCAGCAAGCCGCTTACAGGATTCGGAAGCCATTTCAAAGGTTATTATTCTTTTAACTGATGGTGTGAACAATTCAGGATCTGTGGACCCGAGATCGGCAGCCGAGATCGCTAAAATGTTTGGTGTTCGTGTTTATACCATTGGTGTTGGGTCGCAGGGAACTGCCCCCTACCCTGTTCAGGATCAGTTTGGCAGGACAAGGATGCAGCAGATGGAAGTCCAGATTGACGAGGAGTTACTGAAAGAAATTGCAGCAACCACAGGTGGACAGTATTTCAGGGCTGAAAGCAACAAAAAGTTAAAAGAAATTTATAACGAAATTGATAAACTTGAAAAATCCAAAATCGATGTGCAGGAGTTCAGGAGAAAGCATGAGAAGTTTCTTCCTTACGCGCTTCTGTCAGCTGGATTTTTCATTTTGGAAATCTTTTTAAGATACCTGTATTTTAGAAGATTACCATAACTTCAGTTGCCCGGACCTTCAGGTCCGGGATGCTTAAGTAAAAAAGATTGAACAAATGATACAATTTGCAAATACTGAATATTTCTACGCACTAATCCTGGTGTTGGTGTTTGTATTGCTTTATTGGTTCTACAATAACTGGAAGAAACGTGCAAAAAAACGATTTGGAGATGCTCAGGTTATTGGCCAACTTATGCCAAAAGTATCTGAAGGCAAACCTTTGGTTAAATTTATTTTGATCCTGATTGCTTTTATCTTTCTAATCATCGGAATAGTCGATCCACAGGTTGGTTCAAAACTCGAAAAAGTAAAACGCGAGGGTATTGACCTGATGCTGGTGCTTGACGTATCCAATTCAATGCTGGCAGAAGACATCAGGCCAAACCGACTTGAACGTTCAAAAATGGCCATATCCAACCTGATTGATAAATTGCAGGGCGACCGCCTTGGTATAGTAATTTTTGCAGGAAACGCATACAAGCAATTACCGTTAACAACAGATTATTCAGCTGCTAAACTGTTCCTTTCCGCTGTTGATACAAAGATAGTCCCGACCCAGGGAACTGCTATTGGAGAGGCCATTGAAATGGCTATCCAATCTTTTGATGAACAGGAGCATAATAAGGCAATCGTTATAATCACCGATGGCGAAAACCACGAAGATGATGCCATTGGAGCAGCCGCTGCGGCCGCTGAACAAAGCATTAAAGTTTTTACAATTGGAATGGGTTTACCCGAAGGCGCACCGATCCCACTCTACAATAATTATGGGAGTCAGACAGGATTTAAAAAAGATAAACAGGGACAGACCATAATTACGAAACTGAACGAAGATATGCTTCGGCAAATTGCTGCTGCGGGTGAAGGAGCATATGCACGTGCCAATAACGCATCAACGGGATTAAGAAAAATTTTCGACGATATCAGCCAGATTGAGAAAAAAGAGATAGAAACAAAGCAGTTTACTGATTATGAGCATCGTTTCCAGATTTACCTCGCAGCTGCTCTCCTGTTTCTAATTTTGGAACTATTAATTGCTACACGAAAATCAAGTTGGGCACAAAAATTTGACTTCTTTGGAAAATAATTATGTACAGGATTAAACACATAAATATAGCTTTGGTTTTAGTACTTGCACTGATCTCATATGTATCAGTCGCGCAAAGCACCAAAAAACTAGTTCGCCAGGGCAACAGCCAGTATGAGGAAAGGAATTTTTCGGAAGCAGAAGTACAATACCGGAAGGCATTAACTGATAACCCGAATTATTACAAGGGGAAATTCAACCTGGGTGATGCGATGTATGAACAGGAAAATTACGAGGAGTCAGGGAAGATATTCAATGAGCTTGCTGAACGACAGTTGGAACCTGAACAAAAATCAGGTGTCTACTACAACATGGGTAACAGCCTGATGAGCGAACAGAAATACCAGGAAGCCATTGAAGCGTATAAAAACAGCCTGAGGCTGAATCCTAATGATGTTGATGCTAAATATAACCTGGAGTATGCTCGTAAGAAACTGCAGGATCAGCAGCAGCAACAACAAAACCAGGATCAGAACCAGAATAAGCAGGATAAACAAGATCAGCAGGAACAGGATCAGAATAAAGATGATCAACAAAAGGATCAAGACAAAAAAGAACAGGAACAGGATAAAGAGCAGCAGCAAAACCAGGATCAGCAGCAGAATGATAAGTCGGATCAGCAAAAACAGCAACAGCAGCCACAACCTCAGCAGATATCAAAAGAAGATGCACAAAAAATGCTTGATGCATTAATGAATGACGAAAAAAATACTTTACAGGAATTACAAAAGCAAAAGGCGAAGGCGGTGAAAGGGAAGAAATCTGAGATTGACTGGTAGGAAATAGTTAATGGTTAATGGAGAATTGGAGTGATGGAAAGTTGGAATAATGGAAGAATAATTACTGATCCATCCTTTCAATATTCCGGTTTTGTAAAAACTATTTGTAATAAAATACACGAACAAACAATTTTTGGTGAATTCAATCTTAGATATACAATAACAACTTGATGATTAAGTTTTAAATTTGTTGGTTTGTTAAAATTGAAAGAAAATATCAAACATTTATACTGGTTAACAGTAATTTTGCTGTTACTCACCCCTTTTATTTCTTTGGCAGATGATGCAATCAAATTGGTTGGCAGTTCCAAACTGGTAGTTGAAGTTGGCGAAAAGTTCAGGATCGTTTATGAGGTGAATGGCGAAGGCCGTAATTTCACTTCACCCATGTTTGGAAATTTGCAGGTACTCTCCGGCCCAAATTCATCTTCAAACTCCAGCATCCAGATCATCAATGGGCAGATGCAGCAAAATTATTCACTTACCTACACATTTATTGTCTCTGCATCAAAAGAGGGTGAGGTAAACATCGGACCGGCAACAGTAAAAGTTGATGATAAAAAATACACCTCCAATACAATTCAAATACAGGTTGTTAAAGCTTCGGGGGGGAATACCGGCCAATCAGGCTCCAGCCAGAACAGGAATACCACAGATGGGATTCTCCAGGATGATGATCTATATATTAAGGCTTTTGCTTCGAAAACCAATCCCTATCTTGGCGAACAGATCATCGTTACATACAGGTTGTACACACGTGTTCCAATCGCTAACCTGTCTTTGAAAAAAGCTTCCTCGTTCAATGGGTTCTGGTCGAAAAACCTGACAGACAACAACCAGCAATTGCAACAATCAAGGCAGGTGATAAACGGCAAAGAATATACTGTTGCTGAAATTAGCAGGTATGCAGTCTTTCCGCAAAAAACAGGTAAATTAACTATCGAACCCGCCGAACTGGAATGTGTAGCACAGTTGAGGACACAGCAGAAACGGTCGAGGTCGAATGATCCATTTGAAGATTTTTTCAACGATCCCTTCTTTAACAGAAATGTGAGGAATATTGAAACGACACTAAAATCAAAGCCGATAACAATAAATGTCAAAACTTTGCCTGAACAGGGAAAGCCGGCTGATTTTAACGGAGCTGTTGGTGATTTTACCTTTAAAAGTGGTCTCGACAGGAATCAATTGGTTGCCAATGATGCACTTACACTAACCTTATCAATATCAGGAAAAGGGAACCTTGAATTGGTAAATCTCCCGGATGTAAGATTCCCAACTGATTTTGAGACTTATGACCCAAAAGTGTCAAGCAACATTAAAACATCTTCGAGTGGAATCAACGGAACAAAAAAGTTTGAATACCTGGCTATTCCTCGTGCTCCCGGAGATTTCGTAGTTGATCCGGTGGTTTTTAGTTTTTTTAATCCGATCGAAAAGAAATACTATTCATATTCAACCGGTGAGATCAATATTAAAGTGGAAAAAGGTGATCAAAGCGGCTCAGGGATTACCTATAGCTCATCAGCCCAGGAAGATATCAAATTCATTGGCAAAGATATCAGGCATATTAAGAGTGGTCCGGTTGAATTACAACAGATTGGAATTTACCTTTTTGGTTCGGTTACTTACTATATTCTCATCGCGTTTCCAATACTGCTGCTTGTCATTTTCATTATCCTTTGGAAACAGCAGGAAAAGCGACGTAGCAATGTGAGTATGATGAAAACCCGTAAGGCAAACAAAGTAGCCAAAACACGCTTACAAAAAGCTGATAAGTTTAAAAAGGAAGGTAATGACAAAGCCTTTTATGATGAAATTGCACAGGGGCTCTGGGGCTATATTGCCGACAAATTCAATATTAAACAGGCCAGTTTATCCATCGACACTGTTAAAGAAATACTTACCAGTAAAAGTGCTGATGAACAGGTAATTGACAATTTTGTGAACACGTTACACAACATTGATTTTGCTCGCTTTGCACCAGGTGATGCCAGCGGTAAAATGGAAACAGTTTATAACGAAGCCCTGAATGCCATTTCCAGGGCCGAAAAAGCATTGAGGTAAAGAAATGAAATTAAACAACTCACATAGTGTCTGTCATTCTGATCAGCCAGTAGGCGGAGAAGAATCTTTAGTAGGCCTTCGTAAAGATCCCTTCCTGACGGCGAAGCAGGCTTCGCTTGCGTTCAGGATTACAGTTCTCTTTTTTTTGTTTTTTATCTCTTTTAACTCATTTACTCAAGATCAACAAAACCTTATCAACACAGCAAACAACGCCTATAACGAAGGCATGTATGATTCAGCTTTGAATGTTTATCACCTCATCGAGAAGGAAAACCTTGAATCGAGTGAATTGTTTTACAATATGGGCAATGCCTACTTTAAACAGAATAATATTACATCAGCAATTCTTTATTATGAAAAAGCCAGGAAACTGGCTCCGAACGATGAAGATATTGATTACAACCTGAGTATCGCTAACAGCATGATCGTTGACAAGATTGAGCGTGTTCCGGAACTTTTCTTTAAAAAATGGTGGAACTATTTCTACAATGTATTCAATGCCAACACGTGGACTATTATTTCATTAATTTCATGGTTAATCCTGGTAATTTTTATCGGAATGTTCATTATTTCCAAATCGCGTAACAGCAGGAAACTGGCATTTTATTTCGGACTTATATTCTTATTCACAAGCGTAGCTACATTTGGCCTGGCATCGCAAAAATATTACTACGGCAAAGAACAACGCGAAGCCATTATTTTTACGCCCACCATTACGGTTAAAAGCTCTCCAACCACAAATGCCGTTGACCTTTTCGTTGTCCATGAAGGCACAAAAATCTATATCCTCGATGAAGTACAGGAATGGGTAAAGATCCGTATTCAGGATGGTAGTATTGGTTGGTTACCTTTGAATTCTGTGAGGAAAAT
>JAUVKF010000044.1 GCA_030596395.1 Chlorobiota bacterium
ACTCCACCATGAATACCCTGAATACAATTGGATTAAAAACAAAGGATACCCGACAATGGCACATAAGCTTGCACTGCAGGAGCATGGCTTAACTCCCTACCACCGCAAATCATTCAACTATAATTTGCAATTGAAGATAAAGTTTTAGTATTAATCTTCTATCTTCAATTAACAATCTCTTGTTGAATATCAAATGTTCTTCGGTTATTCTACCCTATATACATGCTGTATCTTTGGTTTGTTATGAATACCTGATAAATGTCGAATAAATTTGCTGTATGGGGACTTATCGCAGTTGCGTTAATCCTTGCAATTGGATACTATTTCTTTTTCATATTAAAACCTGCCATTAACGATCCTATCCAACTCGTGCCGGAGAATGCTGTTGTGGTTATGCAACTTGACAACCCGGGCGATTTTTACACAAAGCTGGCCACTGATAATGAAATATGGGAAAGTCTGAAGAAGGGAAAAGCTACAGCAACAATTCTCGATCAGCTTGTATTAATTGATAGTATTGTTCAGCATGAAAAATCCTTTTCTGGTATCAAAACAGGACAGTCAATCATTTCGGTCCATTTCGATACAACTTTTAACGAAACTCAGGTATTATTTACAGTTGAACTTAAAAGTAACAATCCCGACCAAATTATTCAGGATTTGCAGCAACATTTCAAGATAAGCACATCCGAACATTATCAGGACGTTTACGCTATTTCTAATGATGAAATTGGCCTGTCACTTTTTGCCGGCTTCAGCAACAAGATATTATTGGTCTCGAAGCAAGATTGGCTGATCAACAATGTCTTACAGTCGCAGGATGATAAAAAAACGCATTTCAGCCGTAGTAAAGAATTCGTGAAATTGCGTAATACGGCAGGAAAAAACACAGATGCCCGAATTTTTATCAATTTCAAATGCCTTTCAAAATTTTTGAAAAATTCACTCGATAACTCATCAAAACATTTGCTGGATGGTTTTGAAAACTTTGCTGGATGGAGCGAAACAGATTTGTTGATTAAAAATGATGAATTATTGTTTTCAGGATTTACTTTTTCGCACCGCGATAGTTACCTTGGTATGTTTTCGGCCCAAAAACCAGGCCGCATCGAATCGTTTAAATTAGCACCGTTCAATACCAGCTTGCTGTTTGCTACTATCTTTTCTGACATTAATGCAACAATTGATTTGAATGCTTTATCCAGGCTCAGTAAGTCGCTTAATTTTGATTTATCTAAGTTTCTTGCAGTTTGTGGTAATGAACTTACAAGCGTATGCAATGCGTCCGACAAAAACATGGTTAAAAGCAACAGTTGGCTGTTTTTAGCGCTCGAAGATGCAGGCAAAGCAAAACAATACCTGAACCTGATGTCATCCAATACAGGTGTAAAAAAAGGCACCACCAGAGGCAGATATACTATAAGGGAAATAAAGCGAAAAGGACTTATCCCTGATTTGTTTGGAAAACCTTATGCAATCATTCAAAATACCTGGTACACTTTCATTGGTGATTATGTTGTTTTTGCCAACACACCGGGCAGTCTTAATCAACTGATAAGCAATTACGAATCGGGGAAAACACTTGACCTGAATGAAAATTTCAAACTATTTACTGATAATATCACTGCCAACTCCAATGTGTTTCTATATATAAGCCCCCGGCATATTACCGGATTTTTAAACCAATACCTGAACAGTAACACATTGCGGAAAATAAATCAAAACCAGGCAGTACTAAATGATTTTCAGGGTCTTTCATTTCAATTTGCCTCAAGGGATTCAGTATTTTATACAAATTTTTATGTACGAAACGATAAATCAGCATTAAAGGAAAATCTGGATCTCTGGCGTATTGAACTTGATAATGAAATTTCGGGAACACCATACCTGGTAAAAGACCATTCATCAAATACTTACAATATCATTGTTTTCGATATTGAAGCGAATATCTATCTCATTAGTGCCGATGGCCAGATATTGTGGAAGAAAAAGCTTGACAACATTCCGGAAAGTGGTATTCAGCAAATGGATTATTACAACAATGGAAAAATCCAGTATTTGTTCAATACCCGCGATTTTATGTACCTCCTCGATAAAAATGGCACCAGGGTAGAAAACTACCCGAAAAAAATTAATCCATCTGCCACAAACGGGCTTAGCCTTTTCGACTATGATAATAATAAAACTTACCGCATTCTTTTAGCACAGGCTGATAAACGGACTTATAATTATACTGAGGCTGGTAAAAGAGTTGAAGGCTGGCTTAAGCCGAGGACTGATAATATAGTTACCGAACCAATTGTACACCTGAATGCTGATGGCCTTGATTACATTATCATTACCGATATCAACAATAATTTAAATATCGTAAACCGCAGGGGCAAACAACGCATCAAATTAAGCAAGAAACTCGATAAAGCACGGAATTCAACGTATTATATTAACCAAACGAACAGCAAAGGCATTATCCTAACGACTGACAAATACGGCAGACTGACATATCTTTCAAAAACCGGAAAAATACAGCATACAGAGTTTGGCGAATATAGTGCTGACCATTTTTTCCTTTATGAAGATTTTACCGGAAATGGTTCACGGGATTTCATCTATATCGAAGGAAACCAGTTAAACGTTTTTAACAGGTTCAAAAAAGTATTATTTAATTACAAATTCCCTGCAGAGATTAGCATTAAACCTGTCTTCTTTAAGCTTGGGCGTAAGCAGACGGTTCTTGGCGTGGTGGATAAGCAGAATAAAACCATTTACCTGTTCGATAAAGATGGAAACCCAATTATTAATTCAGGCCTGGTGGGAGAAAACGCTTTTACAGTTGGAAGCTTATATAACGATGGCGAAATAAACCTGGTTACCAGCGTAGGGAAAACACTTTATAATTACCGGTTAAATTAAGGACTTACTTTTACAGAAAAGCCGCCATCAACAGTTCCAGATCCTGGGAAGGCAATCCGAATTGATTTCCAATGTATTTGTTTGTTAAAATGCCATTGTAGATGTAAGTCCCTTTGCAGAAAGGCGCATCGCGCTTAAGCATCTTGTCAATTCCACCGTAATCTGAAATCCTCATGATTAATGGTGTTAAAAAATTACTGAGTGAATAGGATGCAGTATGCGGCACTCTTGATGCAATGTTGGGCACACAATAATGTGTTACTCCAAAAGTTTGATAAACCGGATTATGATGAGTCGTAACCCTTGAAGTTTCAAAACAACCACCCTGGTCAATGCTTACATCCACAATTACCGATCCGGGCTTCATCTGTCTCACCATTTCTTCAGTGATTATGTATGGTGCAATATGGCCTGTAAAATGTTTAGCAGATATGATCACGTCCGCCTCACGCATTGCTTTTAGCAATAAAGTAGGCTGTAAAGTACTGGTATAAACCCTTTTACCAAGGTTATTCTGAATAGACCGTAATTTATAAACTGAATCATCGAATATCCTCACCAGTGCCCCTAATCCCAATGCTGCATGTGCTGCATATTCAGCAACAGTGCCGGCACCGATAATGATAACTTCAGTGGGTTTAATGCCGGGAAATCCACCCAGCATCTCTCCTTTACCGTACTTGGTGTTGCTCATATACTCAGCGGCAATCATAACGCTTGTGTTACCAATAATTTCACTCATTGATTTAATTACAGGGAAGGCCCCGGTTTTATCCTGAATGTATTCATAAGCAATTGCCTTTATCCTTTTTGCCATTAATTTCTGAAAAAAAGATTTGTCGCGGTGTGGCAAAAGAATAGACGAAAAAAGTGTTTTCTGTCTTTCAAGTTTTTCAATTTCCTCTTCGGATGGCGGTGCGATTTTTACCACAAGATCAGCCTTATAAACTTCATCAGCGCTATTAACAATAACAGCACCCGCCGTGGCATATTTTTCATCGGTAAAATTTGCTGACAGCCCGGCTTCCTTTTCAACCAGAATCTGATGGCCATTCTCAACAAGAAGTTGAACAGCATCGGGCACCAGAGCAATCCTGTTCTCATCCACCGATATTTCTTTCGGAATGCCAATTATCATTTTATTTTTTCCTGGTACAACCTCCAGCAATTCTTCCTGGGGCAATAGCTTTCCTTTTTCCGAAAAACCGAGATATCTTTTTCCTTCTTCGCTCATGATTTACGCTTTGGTAATCAATATTATACCAAATAAACACCAAAACACACCATATAATGTGTTTCTTTTTCGCCTGAATTTCTTCATAAAATATTTCCGTAGCTACGGCTATGCAAAGGTTTTATTCATCATTCAGACAAAAAATAATTCAAATTCTAAAGGTGCATTTTGATATCCATTTGGTATTGAATGTGTTTTCTCAACCTACTCCATACAAATATAATACTTTATCGCTTTATTTATTTTAACTTCAAACAGTATGATAAAATCTGGATTTTAATATCATTTTTTCCTGTTGCCTGATTAATACAAAATCTTCGCAAACGATTGCATAAAGCATATGAAAAAATATACAATAAAATGTTGCAAATGTGTTAATAACTTAAGCTTCGAACTTGCTGTTTTAAAGCAAGTAAAGCCTTCTTTTTTGTACCTTTGTATTAGTATTAAACATCTGAGAAAAAACACTTAAACAACATATGACAGCAGAAGAGAAAAACAGGATTGCAAACGAAAATTATACCGCGGATAACATCCAGGTTTTAGAAGGACTTGAAGCGGTAAGAAAACGTCCTGCGATGTACATTGGTGACGTAAATGTAAGGGGTTTGCACCACCTTGTTTACGAGGTAATTGATAATTCAATTGATGAAGCTTTAGTAGGTTATTGTGATAGCATAGAGGTTACCATTAACAGTGATAACAGCATAACAGTCGTGGATAATGGCCGTGGAATTCCAACAGGGATCCATGAAAAAGAAAACCGATCGGCCCTGGAGGTTGTGATGACGATGTTGCATGCCGGTGGAAAATTTGATAAAGGATCATACAAAGTTTCGGGTGGTTTACACGGCGTTGGTGTAAGTTGTGTTAATGCGCTATCTCAAAAACTTATTGCGAAAGTTTATCGCGAAGGCAAGATATTTAAACAGGAATATGAAAGAGGTAAGCCACTTGCGGATGTAAGTGTTATTGGAGAAACCTCAGTCAGTGGCACCGAAATACACTTTGTACCCGATGCTACTATTTTCCAAACAACAACTTATGATTTCTCAATTCTTGCAACACGCTTAAGAGAGCTGGCATTTCTTAACAAAGGGATCACACTTACACTAACCGATGAGCGTGACCAGAATGGGAATGGAGATGAACCTGTTACGGAAACATTTTATTCTGAGGATGGATTGGCGGATTTTATCCAGTACCTCGATGAGAACCGGGAAAAACTGATTCAGGACACGATCAGGATGGAAGGTGAGAAAAATAGCGTACCCATCGAAATTGCAATGCGTTATAATACCTCGTTTACAGAAAATATCCACTCTTATGTAAACAACATCAACACGCACGAAGGAGGTACACATATGTCAGGCTTCAGAAGAGGGTTGACAAGGACTTTAAAAAGTTATGCCGAACGTTCGGGCATGCTGGCCAAACTGAAATTTGACATCAACGGTGATGATTTCAGGGAAGGGTTAACCGCAGTAATATCGGTTAAAGTAGCTGAACCCCAG
The DNA here is from genome assembly GCA_030596395.1 of Chlorobiota bacterium. Classification (GTDB taxonomy): domain Bacteria; phylum Bacteroidota; class Bacteroidia; order Bacteroidales; family F082; genus JAADID01. The sequence goes on from JAUVKF010000044.1 coordinate 5,659, forward strand.
TTTGAAGGACAAACCAAAACAAAATTGGGTAATTCGGAAGTCATGGGTGCTGTTGACCAGATGATTAGTGAGTCACTGTTCAATTATCTCGAAGAGAATCCCAAAGATGCAAAGACGATTGTTCAGAAAGTAATCCTGGCAGCTACTGCACGCCATGCTGCACGCAAGGCCCGTGAATTGGTTCAGCGCAAAAATGTTTTATCCGGGTCAGGATTACCCGGTAAATTATCTGATTGTTCTGAAAAAGATCCGGCATTATCAGAAATCTATCTCGTTGAGGGCGACTCGGCCGGAGGAACTGCCAAACAGGGCCGCGACAGGAAATTCCAGGCGATTTTGCCATTGCGTGGTAAAATTTTAAATGTTGAAAAAGCATTGCCTCACAAAATTTTCGATAGCGAAGAAATAAAAAATATCTTCACTGCCCTGGGCGTAAGCATTGGAACAGAGGAAGATAGCAAAGCGCTAAATCTGGATAAACTGCGCTACCATAAAATCATCATCATGACTGATGCCGATGTTGACGGAAGCCATATTGCCACGCTCATCCTTACTTTCTTTTTCAGGCACATGATCGAATTAATAGAAAAAGGATATGTTTATATTGCTACCCCACCGCTATATTTATTACGAAAAGGAAGAGCAGAAAGGTATTGCTGGTCGGAAGAAGAACGTGAACAGGTCACAATTGAATTGTCACCTGATGGTACTGAAAAAGGTATTCATGTTCAGCGATATAAAGGTCTTGGTGAAATGAATGCAGAACAACTCTGGTCAACAACGATGGATCCTGAAACCCGTACGCTGCGCCAGGTTACAATCGAAAATGAACCTTCAGCTGACCATACTTTCAGCATGTTGATGGGTGATGAAGTTCCCCCTAGAAGAAAATTTATTGAAGACAACGCAAAGTATGCGAATATTGATATTTAATTCAATAATAATTTTAACGAAAAAGACGCACCGTATTCGATGCGTCTTTTTTTTGGGTGGAAGACCGGATTTGAACCGGCGACCCCTAGAACCACAATCTAGTGCTCTAACCAGCTGAGCTACATCCACCATTTTGGGCTGGCAAATATACAACATAATTTTCCTCTTCCATTAGCCGGAATAAACAATTTTATGGAGCAAGGCCGTTGCATCAAATCCAATTGTTTTTCTACTTTTGATTGCCGATGCTTTTTCAAAAGAAAACATATACTTCTTCGGGTTCATTAAGTAAACTGGCATGGTTAAGGTTTCGCAGTAATAATTTGGGAATGTTATCCCTCACAGTTATACTTGTTACCATGCTGATCGCTTTTCTGGGATATCTCATTGCACCAGATTCTACGCCCTTTTCAAACAAACAAATTTTGGAGATCAGTACACAAAAGCCCGGTTTTTCTGTTCAAATATTAAAAATCAGGAAGAATGAACCTACCAATGAATCCAACTGGTTTAAGAAAATGCTTTTTGGAGCGAAAAGCAACTTTCGGGAAATTCCCATACAATCGTATGATTTTACAAACGACAAAATAGATGTTGTTTTATATGATGCTGATGAAGTTGGAGTTGCAGAATCATATGATCTGGTAGACGTTGTTTTCCCCGTAAAGGGAGCAACAACTTTTGACGGCACAATAGTGGAATTTACTGACGTTAACAACAATCACCAAAAAATTGATCTTAATAGCTTGAAATCAATAATTGAAGAAAAAAATATTGTTCAAAAAAAATACTACCTGGGTACTGATCAGTTTGGCCGGGATTTGTTAAGCCGGTTAATTATTGGCTCCCGAATAAGTATGTCGGTTGGCTTTATTTCTGTTATCATTTCACTTGTAATAGGGATACTAATTGGTTCTCTCGGTGGTTTTTTCGGTGGACGGACTGATGATGCGATCATGTGGTTTATTAATGTAATCTGGTCAATCCCAACGCTATTACTGGTCATTGCCATTACTTTCGCCCTTGGCAGGGGTTTCTGGCAAATCTTTATCGCTGTAGGCCTGACAATGTGGGTAGAAGTTGCTCGTGTGGTACGGGGTCAAATCATTAGCTTACGCGAAAAGGAGTTCATAGAAGCCGGGGTTGCACTCGGGTTTTCAAATTTCAGAATTATAACGAGGCACATCATTCCCAACATATTAAGCCCTGTAATTGTTATTTCGGCTGCTAATTTTGCTGCTGCAATACTGATAGAGGCTGGATTGAGTTTCCTCGGAATTGGTGTTCAACCTCCAATGCCCTCCTGGGGAGGAATGATAAAAGAATATTATAGTTTTATTATTCTTGATTCAGCATATTTAGCTGTAACACCTGGAATCGCAATTGTTATTCTGGTATTGGCATTTATGACACTCGGAAATGTTTTACGCGATGCCCTTGATGTGAAAGTGATGGAATAAACTTTTTTGCGACTACCAGTCTGATCCGCCAAAGCTAAAGCACTCACCCTTCACCAGGTTAAATTTCATTGAGAAATAAAAGTCCATACCGGTGAATTTAGATATTCCCATCAGTGATCCTAGCCAATCGGTACCAAAAGTGATTGTATAAATCCTAACGGCCAATCCAACCCTGGGTGTACTATAATTGTACAATGATAAGGGAACGCTAACGCCAATTAATCTGGTTTCGTAGCGTGGTGTAACATTAATTTGTGCCGGGCGCCAGAGGGTGTGCAGATTAAAACGAATAGGCTGCATCCACATTGCAGACAGATAGAATTTTTCTTTAAGCTTGTAATCAAATTGAAGGCTTAAAGTGGTTGGCAATCCGATTTTGATTTTGTCACCGGCATAAGTTGCATCGGGATCACCGTAAAATGCCTCGCTATATGTTCTTAACGACTGTTCAAAACTCACAAAATGTGTTGTATCAAAATCAGCCCAATACACACTGGCATCTTCAAACTTATGCAATGTGGCATTTTCACTAAAAGTAACAGCACCTATATCAAGTATTGAGAACCCGATCCTGTACTTGTAATCCTGAAATGGATTTGAACATAACGACCGATATCCCTGGTGATCATAAATTGATTCTTTTTTTGTAAAAACAAAACCGACATCAAACCCTACGCCGTATCCCCGCATAAGTGGCTCTATTTCTATTTCTCCTGTTTCTTCATTATAAGGTATAGAGTATCCAACTTCAGCATCAAGATCGAAAAAATTAACATCCGTAGGAAGTGTTCCACCAGGAACCACATTTTGATGTATCTGGAAATTGGCATGTTCAATAGCCACATAACCACCTTCATGGCCGAAAAGTGCTTTTGCAGTCAATCCAACAGTAAATTTATTATCGTAGTAATTAATTATATCGTAAGCGTAGCTTAATCCTATCTCCGACCAGGTCATACTAACAAAAGAATAGTTTGAATCATCAAAAACAACATCATCGTATTCCGGGTATTCAAGCCCCTCATAAAAAAGGATTGGCATTTCATAAGGAATATTATTACCCGAGTGCATTGACCTTATAGCCGTAGTTAAGCCAAAAGCATGGTGCTCATACTGGAGCATAAACGATGGCCCTAATATTCTTGCATTCGTTGTGAGGTACTTATCCTTATTATTATCGAAATAATTGTAATTTCTATTAAACTTGAACTCACCATCGTTTAGCTGTAAGGTATCCATCGAAATAAACCTGTAAAGTGTCTTATTCTCAGGTAAAAAATAAGCAACATCATTTGAAGCGGTAACAGAACCACCTACAATATTAATATCCAAAAATACTTTTGACCCGGTTAATAAAGCTGGGTTTAACATACCGCCTGATATGCCACTGTAATCAGAAAAGGTAAGCCCGTTCATTTCCTGCCCGATGAATTGAGCGGAATAAATCATTGTTGCACCTAGTACTAATAGTCTGAGGTAAATTTTTGCTTTCATAACTTTTTCATTAATTCAACAACTGGTTTTCAACGAACCGCCTTTCTACCCAAATTTCCTGTTTTAATATGTTGTTCATTTTTCCGGTTATCGCATTACTATCATAGTATACCGAAAATAAAAATAAAAAGTTGTCTGAAAGGGGGTAGAAATCAATATGAAAAGGAAAAAAATGCAGGAAACCTAATTTGGAATTTATTTATTAACTTAAAAGTTTCTATTGTAACAGGCGTCTTTTTTTGTACTTAAACAATTACCTTTTAGCAAGTTAATCTTGAATGAAAAATAAATATCCACTCCTGTAAAGTTGGTTAAACCAAACCACGACACAAGGTTATCTGTCCCTACTGAGAATGATAAAATGCGTACTGTAAACCCAATTCTCGGCTGCGTATAATTATATAATGAAACCGGCAAACTCAAACCAAAATACCTGTTTTCAATCCTTGGAATAACAGCAAGTTGCGCAGGCCTCCAGATGGTATTTTGATAGGTTTTTAAAGGGTGAACCCAAATAAAACCCAGGTAAATACTATTTTTTAAGTGGTAATCGAATTGTAAACTAATGGCCGTGGGTAAACCAATATTTATATTATTACTGATGAGTGACGAATCGGCATTGCCATAAAACACCTCGCTGTAACTGCGCATCGAGCGGTTAAAACTAATAAACTGAATGGTATCAAATTGTTCCCAGTAATGATTAACATTACTAAACGAATGCAGTTCGCTGCTATTTGTAAATGTAACCTTCCCAAAGTCTAATAATGAAATCCCTAATTTAAAGATATAGTCGTGGTATGGTTTTGCACATATACGCTTTTCGCCATTAAAATTTACTGTTGATCTTTTTTTTGTAAAAACCAACCCGAAATCACCACCAATTCCATAACCTTTAATCAGTGGGTCAAATCTTAAGTCATTGGTTTGACTGTCTATCGGGAGTGAATATCCAATATCTGCATCAATGTTTATCACATTAACTGTTTTATGATCAACAATTATGTAATCAATGTTCCTGGCCGAAAGGTATGCCCCTTCCATTCCAAACAAGGCCTTTATTCCAATTCCTATCGTTAGTTTATTATCATAACGGTCGTAAATATCATAAGCATAGTTCAATCCGATTTCTGACCAGGCCATTCCGGTAAAATTAATATTGTGATCATCAAACTCGATCAAATGGTACCGATCATCCCTGATTTCTTCATACATAATGATTGGAATCTCGTAAGGGATTTTGTTTCCTGATTGAAATGACCTGACAGAAGTAGTTAATCCGATGGCGTGTTTACCAGCCTGTATCATTACTGAAGGACCCATAACCCTAACAATGGCAGCAAAAGATTTATTAGCTTCATTATCGAAATAATTATAGGCACGGCCATATTTAAAACTGCCATCATACAGGTTGTACTCACCATTTGCAAAGTTTGAAACTACGTTTCTTATCACAGGAGCATAGTACAGGTTGTTTTCGAAAAAGGTATTTTCAGTAACCAGGTTTACATCAAAATAAACTCTTGACCCGGTCATTAATGCAGGATTAAGTAATGTTGAAGAAATACCATTGTAGTCGCTTAATGTTAAGCCAAACATTTCCTGCGACCTGATATGGCTTGAACAAAACAACAGGACATACGTTACAAAAAGCCTGATTATTACTTTTAGTGATATTTTATGGCACTTTAATTTCACAACTATTACAAAGCTATAACCTCATAATGTTTATACACATTAACGTTAAACTATTTTTGAACAAAATAGTTGTTAACTTAAAAAGCGAAAGCTTATTAACTATTTCTGATGGGGTCGGTTTTACCGCTTTTTGAATTTGGCTTTTTGTTTATCGCTGTAACCGTATTCGTAATTCAGGCATTCATTCGGGACTTTTATTTTTCTGCAGCTTCCTTTTGCGATATTCAATTTGATTGAAAAGTAAATATCCATCCCGTTTAAATCGGCAAGGCCCAGATAAGTACCCAGTCGTTCAGTTCCAATCGTTAAAAAAGAGAATCTTGCTGAAAATCCAATTCTTGGGTATTTATATTCATAAAGCATAATTGGTAAATTGAATTCCAAATGCTTTAACTCATATCGCGGAATGATTGAAAGGTGAGCGGATCTCCTGAGGGTATGAAGGTTAAACCTGAGCGGATGTACCCATATAGCTGCAACATAAACATTTTTAACTTGTTTAACCCGGTAATCAAATTGCAAGCTTACTCCCATCGGTAACCCGATTTTCATCACATTATCACGGTATGATGCATCCGGATCGCCATACAACGTATTGCTTATTTCACCAACTATCTGGTTTACATTGGAATAACTGAGGGTGTCGAAGTCCTGCCAAAAAACCGAAACATCATCAAAACTATGTAATTGAGCGTTTCGGTTAAATTTAATTCTTCCAATATCAAGTATCGAAAAACCAATGCGGTATTCATATTCTTCATAACGTTGATCGCAAGGCCTCTCCCACCGCTTATTATCAATATACCTTCGTTTGGTATAGACAACGCCAATATCAATACCAAACCCGTGACCTTTAAAAAAAGGATCATTTATCGGATAATCATTTGTATTGTAATCTACAGGAACTGCAAAACCTACACTGCCGTTGATGTTATTAAAGTTAATCGTTGAGTCGTTTAATACGATATAATCAACATTGTTAACCGCACCATAAACACCCGCGTAACCCCACAATGCCCGCACAGAAGCACCAATCGTTACCTGGTCATCGAGAAACTGATAAATATTATAAGCATAACTAAGGCCGATCTCCATCCATGCCATTGAGGCCGCATCAAAATCGTAATCATTGAAGTTTATATCCTGAAGCGGTTCATATTGTAATGATTCATAACCAAAAACTGGAATCTCGTAAGGTACTCTGTTACCAGATGTAAACATTCGTGCGCCTGTTGTAATCGCGAAGGCATGGTTTCCATACTGGAACATAGCTGAAGGGCCAAGAATCCTAATGTCATTTGCGACATATTTAGGCCTCTTGTTGTCGTACATTAAATAATTGTGCTGCTTTTTACCATAAACAGGAAAATCTGTGCCTTCCTTCCATATATCCCAAATACTCAAATCAGAACCTGGAATATAATAGGCATCGTTATTAACAAAAAAGTGAAAAGACACGAAATTGATTTCGAGGTAATTTTTGGTATTGGTCATAATGGCAGGGTTCAACATTGAACCGGTAAGTCCATTGTAATTTCCTAATGTTACTCCAAACATCTCCTGCCCTGAGGCTGAAATTGCAGATAAACTGAACACAAAGATCAGTAACCAATTTTGTAACCTATTTCTGATTTTACTTCTGGTCATTACAACTCTGACCTTATATTCTCAAAATAAATAAACGCCAAAGTTAAAATTTTCATATAATGCACACCTACTAATCGAATAATTAGAAATTATAATGTGTACTACGTTGATAACCCATTGGTATTTATGCTTCAAGAAAGTATGTTATAAGTAAAAAAGAACCGATAAAAATGCAGCTTATTGTTCAACCTTACTAATTCTGAAGGATTTTTAACTTTGCAAGCCGCGTAAGCGGACAGAACATATTGTATGACCACCTTAGAATCACTTGACCATATACGGTTAAATTTTAGTCCTGAAAGCCTGCATATGTTAAACATTGCATTGGCTTTTATTATGTTCGGGATAGCGCTTGAAATTAAGCTTGACCATTTTCGTAAACTAATTGCTAATCCTATAAGTGCTGTAATAGGATTTATATCACAATTTCTGGCTCTGCCGATAATTACTTTTTTATTGGCCATCGCCTTTCGCAATTACCTTACACCAACTATGGCCCTGGGAATGATACTGGTGGCAGCTTGCCCAGGTGGTAATATTTCTAATTTTATTTCATCACTCGCCAAAGGAAATGTTGCATTGTCTGTCAGTTTAACTGCTATCGCGACGGTTGGAGCTGTTTTTTTAACGCCGCTTAATTTCGCTTTATGGGGTGGGTGGTTTATTGAATTCAACGCCCAACATGACGCTGCCTCGCTGGTAAGGCCGCTTGAGATTGATGTTTATCAAATGTTCCAGACTGTTTTTATTATACTGGGATTACCTTTAATTGTGGGAATATTTGTTAATCACAAATTTCCATCCATAACTGCTAAAATTGTTAAACCAATAAAGAAATTATCAATATTTATTTTCGCCGGTATTGTTATTCTGGCACTTAAAAATAATTTCAGCTTTTTTCTCCAGGCAATCAAGTTTATCTTTTTAATTGTCCTGATACACAATGCTATTGCATTTGCAACCGGTTATTACCTCGGAAAGGTTTTTAAGCGACCATTAATTGACAGAAGGACAATATCCATCGAAACCGGAATTCAAAATTCGGGCCTGGCACTTGTGCTTATTTTTAATCCCAAAATATTTCCCCCTGAAATGGAGTTGGGCGGTATGGCTATCATTGCAGCCTGGTGGGGTATATGGCATATTTTGGCCGGATTGTTAATGGCAGGTTACTGGACCAGGTTTTCATTCGGATTTCGCACTAAGCGAACAGCTTAATTTATTAATACAATGGGATTTAACAACATTGAAAAAAAAGACCGGTGGTATAAACTCCTGCATTTATTCGTTATTTTTATCCACAATAAAATCTTCTACAGGAAAGTATATATATCAAATGCTGATCGTATCCCAAAAAACTCACATTTGATTTTTACCCCTAACCATCAAAATGCTTTGATGGATGCTATAGCCCCTTTGTGTAACATCAATCAACAACTGGTGTTTTTAGCCAGATCTGATATTTTTCAAAAAAAAGCAATCGCTTCAGTACTCTATTTTTTAAAGATCCTACCAGTCTTCAGGATCAGAGATGGATACAGTTCGGTTAAAAAGAACAAGGATACATTTCAGAAAACCATTGATGTGATCAAAGCGCAAAATGGCCTGGTTATTTTACCTGAAGGATATCATGAGGGTGTACACAGATTAAGAACACTAAAAAAAGGATTTGCCCGTATTGCTTTTCAAACAGAAGAGGCCAGTAATTTTTTGCTCGACATTAAAATTGTTCCTCTGGGTTTGCACTATAGCAATTACATAAAGTCGAGAAGTGATCTTTATATCAATTTCGGTGAACCTATCCCTGTTTCCAATTACTATGAATTATATAAAGAAGCTCCTGCTAAAGCTATTAACAAAATAACATCGGACCTGGCCGAAAAGATCAAGCTATTGATGATTCATATTGAAAGTATTGATCATTATGATGTTTATGACTCATTAAGGGTGATGTATTGGGAGAATATATGTTTAAACGGCGAGAAGGAAAATTGCAATAAAACCAACCGAATTAATGCCGAACAAAAAGTCATTAAGTTGATTGAGCAGCTTGAAGGTAATGAACCTGAACAATTTACGATTCTTTGCGAATTAAATGTTTCTTTTCGTGATCAAATTCGCAAAACCGGTATAAAAGCAGAAGCATTTAAGAACCCTGTGAAATTTCTTTCGTTGATCGTTAATTCAATGTGCTTAGTTATTGGTTTCCCGATAGCACTGTATGGTTTTATCATTAATTTCTTACCAATTGCCATCGTCAAATATTCCGAAAACAAAATCAAAGACCTGCAGTTTAAAAGTTCCTTCAAATTTGTTTTATCGTTGGTAGTTTTTCCACTATTCTATATTATTCTATCCATATTGTTTTTTGTTTTCAGTGCTTCCTTCTGGTACGGATTAATTCTCACATTAAGTTTACCAATTACAGGCGCATTTGCCCTTTATTATTTCTCTTCATTGGTGGCCACTAAAATGAAATGGAAACTTTGGTTCCTGAAACGCAAGAAACCTATTATTTATAAGGAGATACAAAAAACAAAAGTCGCAATGGATCAGGTCATTAACGATTTGATCATATAAGTTCTAACCTTTTAAATGCAATCCCATTTTTATCAAAATCAGGAATGAAAAAGTAGTATATTTGCACCCCTGAATTTTAGGGCAAAAATGCGGATGTGGCGAAATTGGTAGACGCGCTAGACTTAGGATCTAGTGCCGCGAGGCGTGGGGGTTCGAGTCCCTTCATCCGCACTTCTTTTTTTATCAAATTTTATTAAATGAATATAACACAGGAAACTAATGGTGAATTAACCGCCGTTATCCACATTAATCTTGTTGAAGAAGATTATATTGAATCAGTAAACCAACAACTATCCGACTATCGTAAAAAAGCCACTATGCCAGGTTTCAGGCCAGGTAAAGTACCGATGGGAATGATCAAAAAAATGTATGGTAAAAGTGTTTTGGCCGAAGAGGTAAATAAAATAATTTCAGAGGCATTGAACAATTATATCGTCGAAAATAAATTGAAAGTTTTAGGGTATCCTTTGCCTAATTTAGAAAAATCTGCAATGGTTGATTTTGATAAGCAGGATTCTTTTGATTTTTATTTTGATATCGGCCTCTCACCTGAATTTGAGACTTCATTGTCGGATAAGATCAGTGTACCTTATTATAAAATCAAAACTAAAGATGAGGATGTTGATAAAGCCGTTAACGATATTAAAGTTCGTTTTGGCACGGAAGAAAATCCTGATACTGCTGAAGAAACTGATGGTTTGCAGGGTATGTTCTCCGAACTGGATGCAGAAGGTAATATAGTTGAAGGCGGTGTTGAGCACAATGGCTTTTTCAGGATAGAAGACATTAAACTAAAAACTATTCAGAAAAAATTTATTGGCGCTGGTGCTGACAGCACAGTTGATTTCAACTTAATGAAAGCTTTTAAAGATGAAGCTAAAGTTGAATCGTTATTGCATTTGCACGACAGGCCTGAAGATAAAATGAACGCTGACTACCGCTTTGTAGTTGAGAAAGTGGTGCGTTCGCACGAAGCTGAGATCGGTGAAGAATTATTTAAAAAGGTTTATCCTAACGATGATATCAAAACAGAAAAAGAATTCAGGAACAGGATAAAAGATGAATTGTCAAAACATCATTTGGGCGATTCAGACCGCCAGATGCTTGCAGATGGGATAAATGAGCTGATCAAAAAAGCAGATATCAAACTGCCGGACGAATTCATGAAAAGATGGCTGGTTGAAAGCAATAAAGGTAAAATTACTGCCGAACAAGTTGACGAACAGTACGAAAGCTATGGCAAAACTATCCGCTGGCAGCTTATCGAAGCAAAACTTCAGGAAGAATACGGAAACGATATCATCGTTAGTGATGAAGAAGTACGCGACAAGGTGAAACAATATTTTATGGGTGCTGGAGGTCAAACAGAGAGCAACCCACAAATTGAAGGCATTATTGACAACATACTTAAAAGTCCCGAAGAAAGACAGCGTATTTATAGCGGAATTATGGATGAAAAATTCATAAAACTTCTTAAAGATAAAATCAAGCTGAAAGAAAAAGAAGTAGATTCGGAGAAATTTTTTGAAATTGCTTCAAACACAAAATAATAATGAACATGGACAGCAGTAAAGAATTCAGGAATTACGCCACCAAACACTTAGGTATCAGCAGTCTTACGCTTGAAAGATACAACTCGATTTACGGAAACTATATCTCCCCAACCATTATCGAAGAACGGCAGATGAATGTAGCGCAGATGGATGTATTTTCACGATTAATGATGGACAGGATCATTTTTTTAGGTGTGCCTATTGATGATTATGTTGCCAATATTATTCAGGCTCAACTTCTTTTTCTTGAATCGAATGATCCATTACGCGACATCCAGATATATCTGAATACACCGGGCGGATCTGTATATTCAGGCCTTGGTATTTACGATACCATGCAATACATTAAACCTGATGTTGCAACAATATGTACAGGCATGGCTGCTTCAATGGGTGCCGTTATCCTTTGTGCAGGTTCTGATGGAAAACGCACTTCACTTGCGCATTCAAGGGTTTTAATTCATCAACCGATGGGTGGAGCCCAGGGACAGGCGTCTGATATTGAAATTACTGCACGCGAAATTCAAAAACTGAAAAAAGAACTCTACGAAATCATTGCCAAACATTCGAAGCAGACATATAAAAAAATCTGGAACGATTCTGATCGTGATTACTGGATGACTGCCAAAGAAGCCAAAGAATACGGTATGATTGATGAAGTACTTGTAAAACATAAATAAAGAAAAAACGTTTCGTTAATAACACCAATAAAGGGTAAAATTATATCAAACGATCTAAAAAATACTAACAAGTAAGAGTTACGGGGTACAAGTTGCAGGGTAAATGATTACAGTGTTTAATTAACCCGAAACCCGTACCACGAAATCCGAAACCAGTATTTAACACAAATTGGTAATCAGAGGAAATTTTATCCTTGATTCGTGTAAACAATTAACACATAACACTAAACGATGGCCGGAAAAAAAGAGGAAACATGTTCGTTTTGTGGTCGACCAAAATCAGATACTACTATTCTGGTCTCCGGCCTCGAAGGACAGATTTGCAATTTCTGCATTGAACAAGCGAAAATTATTCTTGAAGAGGAATCTACTACTCAATTTGAGGTGCCTGATTTGGAGAAATCAGTCCTAAAACCAATTGAAATCAAAGCTTTTCTCGACCGGTATGTCATTGGTCAGGATGATGCAAAAAAAGTTTTAGCAGTTGCGGTGTATAATCATTACAAACGAATTGCCCAAAAAACTGATGAGAACGAGGTTGAGATTGAGAAATCGAATATTGTTCTGGTGGGAGAAACTGGTACAGGAAAAACGCTGCTGGCATGGACTATCGCCAGAATGCTGCATGTTCCATTTGCCATTGCCGATGCTACTGTATTAACCGAAGCCGGATATGTTGGTGAAGATGTAGAAAGTATTCTTACCCGTTTGTTGCAGGCTGCTGATTACAATGTGGCTGCTGCCGAGAAAGGCATCATTTTTATTGACGAACTGGACAAAATTGCCAGGAAAAGTGATAATCCATCAATCACACGTGATGTTTCAGGTGAAGGTGTTCAGCAAGCATTGCTTAAATTACTTGAAGGCTCGGAAGTTAATGTACCTCCTCAGGGTGGACGAAAGCATCCTGAACAAAAAATGATCGCTGTTAATACCAAAAACATCCTTTTTATTGCTGGCGGTGCCTTCCAGGGTATTGAGCGCCATATTGCAGCACGATTAAGAACCAATGTTGTTGGATATTCATTTGCAGGAATCAACCAGGAAGATTTTGATAAGGAACACCTTTTACAATATATATCCCCTGCCGACCTGAAGAAATTCGGATTAATACCTGAAATAGTAGGAAGGCTGCCAGTACTGTCTTATCTTGATCCATTATCAAAAGATACCTTAAAACGTATTTTGGTTGAACCGAAAAATGCTTTGACAAAGCAATTTGAAAAGCTTTTCGAGATGGATAATATTAACCTGCATTTCGAGGAAAAAGCACTTGAATACATCGTTGAAAAATCCATCGAGTTTAAATTAGGCGCCAGGGGATTACGATCGATAATGGAAGCTATATTGATTGACGCAATGTTTGAACTCCCATCCAGTAAGAAGACAAAAGAATTGCAAATTACGCTTGATTATGCTTCTTCGAAATTAAGCAAAGCCAGCCTCGCCAAATTAAAAGCAGCTGTGTAGCACCGCTTTAACCGGGGCATGATCTTTGGAATATGCCTAGCCAATGAAGACCACTATTATCATATTATTTTTTCTTTTTGCAGGTATTACCGGATTAAAATCGCAGGACAACCTTATTGTGGTTCGTGCGAGTATTCTTGATGGCGATACTGTACCGCAAATCAGTTTAAAGGAAGTAGAAGTTTTTTCGTTGATAGTTCCGAAAAGCAAGAAAAGAAAGAGAAAACTAACCAGGTATGTTAAAAACGTAAAAAAGGTTTATCCTTATGCCAGACTGGCCGGCATCCAACTCAGGAAATACGAACACCTGCTCCTACAGGCCGAAAATGACAAGGCCAGGCAGAAACTAATGAAACAGGCCGAGAAAGAGATTAATGAACAATATGGTGGCGACCTGAAGAAACTCACTTTCTCCCAGGGAAAAATCCTTATCAAATTAATTGACCGTGAAACCGGTGAATCTTCTTTTGAACTGGTGCAGGAATTACGCGGAAAATTCACTGCGTTCTGGTACCATGCGTTTGCTAAACTGTGGGGCTACAACCTCAAAGTGAGGTATGATCCGTTGGGCGAAGACAGGCAACTTGAGGTTATTGTAAAGTTGATCGAAAGAGGGCAGATTTAGCCAATAGACGTTTAATTGCCTGCCTTTGCGGAGCGGCTTCGCGCAGGCAGGCGAGGCATTAAAAGGCAAGCCTGTGTGATGGATTGCCGCGGCAATCTCCCTGTACAGTTCTTGTTTCAACTCAGGAGATTCCTGCCCGTCCGGCAGGCGGACTTTCGGTCGTACCTCCCTCAGAATTATACGTGTGTGTTTTTTTTTCGCTCAACGACTGCCGGATTTTATTTCCCACGCCCCTGCATTACAATCAAAACTGTGTAAATCAGAATTTTAAAATCCATGGCCAGCGACATATTCTCAATGTAAAGAATATCATATTTCAATCGTTCAATCATTTCTTTTACATTAGAAGCATATCCAAATTTTACCTGTCCCCATGATGTAATCCCGGGTTTTATTTTTAGTAACAAGCGATAATGTGGAGCACGCTTTACTATCTGGTCAATATAAAACTGCCTTTCGGGTCTAGGCCCTACCAACGACATATTACCTTTCAACACCGTAAAAAACTGTGGTATTTCATCAAGCCTGACTTTACGTATAAACAAACCAAATGGTGTAATGCGCGAATCGTGGTCCGATGACAATTGCGGGCCATTTTTTTCGGCATCGGCAAACATTGACCTGAATTTATACATCTTAAAATTCTTTCCCCATTTACCCACACGTTCCTGTCCGTATAGTATCGGCCCCGGTGATGACATCTTCACGCCAATTGCAGTAAAAAGATAAAACGGAATAAGGATAATAATGGCAATGAGCGATGCAAAAATGTCGATCAACCTTTTCAGTGATTGCTGCCAGAGTGGCATCAGATCAGGTGAAATTTCGATTAATGGTGTGTGAAAGATACCCGATACTTTTACCGAGCCAAAAATGATATCCTGCATCAACGGAATAACTTTTATAATCACATTTGTTGTTTCAAGTTCAGTGATGATCCTTTCGATTGTACTTATTTCAGAGCGTTCAATTGCAATGATAACCTCTTCGACCTTATGGTCGCAAATCACTTTGTTCAAATCCTTATACTCTCCCAGGTGAGGCATAAATTGCTCAACTTTGAAGCGTTTATGATCGTGTACATTAACAAAGCCAATAAATTTATTACCCGAACTTATCTCTTCATTAATGATATCGTTATACACCTTAACAGCATTGCCGTTGCTTCCAACAATAACCGTAGTAAAACCAATTTTACCACTGTGAATTCGATGAACCGTTAGTGTTGTTAATGCCAGCCTGAAACTATAGGTCAGGAAAAAATGCAAAAAGAAAAGTGCGAGGAACGACTGGTAATACGATCGATAGGTTAATATTACGTCATCAAGAATAAGTATGAAGAAAATAAATGTGACACCAATAAGTGTGATAATGAGTGTTTGTCCCAGTTCGCGCAAACGCGATTTTCGGAATATCCTGCGGTAGGATCCCATCATCAAATACAAAAACAACCAGAAAACAGGAATAATGATGATACCGAGCCAGAATTTATCATCCTGGGTCACTCTTTCCAGATGTTTATAAATTTCCGGGTCTTCCGAAAATTTACGAAGAATGTAAAATACACTCCAGGCGATGACTGCAGCAAGCCAGTCAAGCATCACATATTTTATTACCTGAAGCCTTTTATTCATAATTTAAATGGGTCGGTAAACTAGTTTAATATTATCAAGATAAATCGTTCCTGAAGTTCTGTCTGTTTCCAACCCTGATTCAATAACTACTTTATAATATTCAGCCTGCGGGTGCAACGAAATATTGGGCCCCAGGTTAATATATATTTTGTTCCAAGTGTTGGAATGATTCATTGTTAACAGCGGAATTTTAACAAATTGGCTATGCTCTTTCAACAACAAACCTACATTGAAATAATTATTGGTTTTAAAATCAAGTTCAAGCAACACAGAAGCCCCTTGCCTTGGCATTGGAAAGCTGGAAAGGGAAATAGCGCTCCAAACTGGTTTTTCTTCTGTTAAATTAACGATTCCTGAATGGTTGGAATACTCACTCAGGTAAGCTTCCGGATCATTCGGTTCAGTCCGTTTGATAGCAGTATCACTTGTCGAGATTTCTTCTATTGTCAGTCCTGATTCTTCGAAATCTTCCATCCAGCCAAATTCCAGGGGTGATGAATATGCAGTATTAAATTTACCAAGCACCTGAACACTGTCTTCATATAGCTCATAATTTTCAAAGGCAACAGGTGCATAAAACGGATATGGAGCCCTGGTACTTGAAATCCCGTTCAATTTAATACCACCGCGCACATCAATATCCTGCGGCCCCTTTTTTAAAACCGGCACTACAGCGGGCAATTCAAAAACACCAATTAAATTGTCGTCAATATAAACCCAGGCATCCGTTATTTTACTTGTGTTGGCGCCTTCTTCGTGGTAATATGTATCAAGTCCGATGGAATCAATTTTGAGGTAAGAAGGCACAGTTTGGCCATCTTTAAATTTATAACAGCTACTAAAAATTAACGTGCTAAAAATCAAAACGATAAATATTCCCAGTTTGTTTAACCTATTGTCTTTTGTGTGTATTCCCACCGTTATTGTATATTTTAACGGAACTTTTTTTACGATATTGCCAATGTTAATATCTTTTAAATATTGTTCAAGGAAGCATTTATTTTATCCATGATCATCTGGGCAAGATTTAAGGCTTCATACCCATCATCAATATTGACCAGGGGTGTTGTATTGCTTAAAATGGATTGCTTAAAACTATCCAGTTCTTCTTTTATTGCGTTAATTTCCTTCACCTCTGGTTTGTTGAAATAAATGCGTCTTTTCTTATTATTCTCTCCCAGATCAATTATCATTGCAAACGGATCATCCGGAATTTCATCAATTTCTTCCATCTGTACCACCTCGGCTTCCTTCTTTAAGAAATCAACCGTGATATAGGCATCTCGCTGGAAAAAACGTGTTTTACGCATATTTTTTAATGATATCCGGCTGGCGGTCAAATTGGCAACTGCACCATTGTCAAATTCAAGTCGTGCATTGGCAATATCAGGAGTATTACTTACAACATTAACACCACTGGCATGTACTTTTTTAATGTTCGATTTCACCACGCTTAAGATGATATCAATATCATGAATCATCAGGTCCAATACAACAGGAACATCAGTCCCGCGAGGATTAAACTCTGCCAGGCGATGCGATTCAATAAACATTGGTTTATTAATTGAACCTTTCACTGCTGTAAAAGCAGGGTTAAACCGTTCCACATGGCCAACCTGTACTTTCACATCAGCTTCCGATGCTAATTCAATTAAATCCAGTGCTTCCTGGGGAGCAGTAACAATAGGTTTTTCAATAAAAACATGTTTCGATTTTTTGATGGCTTCGGATGCGATTTCAAAATGCGAAAGTGTTGGTGTAACAATATCAACAACATCAACAGCATCAATCAAAGAAGAAACACTTTCAAAATTGATTATCCCAAATTCTTCAGCAACTTCTTTCGATTTAACTTCATCCGAATCGTAAAAACCAACCAGTTCATACTCCTCAATCATCCTGATGCATTTTACATGTATTTTACCCAGATGGCCAACACCAAGAACACCAATTTTTATCATGGAAAAAAATTTTTACAAAAGTAGCCTTTTTAAGCTATTACTTAATGTGTTCAGGTCATTTAATACCTTTCTAAATAAAACGTTTGAAGGAAATATCAATCTCCAATCCGGTTATGTTTTTCCGTCCGAATTTTTTAACTTCGCAATCGGAATTTATACTGCTTTAACTTTTAAAAAACTTGTATGGTTGATTCTTTTCGCCACAAAGGTATGCGCAAAAAACTGGTTGATACAATCAAGCGTAAAGGAATTATGGATCATCGCATTTTAGAAGCTGTTGGAAATATCCCCAGGCACTTGTTTCTCGACTCATCTTTTTTGGAGTTCGCTTACGAAGATAAACCGTTCCCAATTGGATCAGGACAAACCATTTCGCAACCTTATACTGTCGCGTTTCAAACTGAATTACTTGACATAAAGCAAGGCGATAAAGTACTTGAAATTGGAACTGGATCGGGTTATCAGGCCTGCGTTTTGGCCGAATTGGGTGCTAAAGTTTTTACCGTTGAAAGACAAAAAAAATTGTTTCAAAAAACCAAAGCATTTTTACTCACTATCGGATACCGTCAAATTAAGTGCTTTTACGGAGATGGCTACAAAGGTATTCCTGCATTTGCACCCTACGACAAAATACTTATAACGGCAGCCGCACCTGAAATTCCAAAATTATTAACCGATCAATTAAGAGTTGGTGGATATTTTGTAATTCCGTTGGGTAGCAGTGATGTTCAAACAATGATCAGGATCGGGAAAAAAGAAGATGGGAGTTTGCACCAGGAAAAGTTCGGGGCTTTTCGTTTTGTTCCCCTTTTAAAAAATAAAGCCGAGGATTAGTAAAATATGCAGGTGTCAGGTGTTCAATTAATAAATAGTATATGTTTCCCAGCCAACCGATAAATCAGGTTGTCTGATCAATCACTCGTCCCTTCAGGACTTGGGGTTCGTTATGGAAGGACAGAATGAAAACAGCCTTGGGATTTATCCCTGGGCTTTGAAATAATGATTAATAGCCCACCAATAAATTGGGTGGTCTTTTGGTTCTATCGTCCCTTCAGGACTAACAGGTGGTCATCCTGAATGGACAGAATGAATTCACTGGCTGTCTCAAAATTACATCTGATTAACCTTTTATTGGTATCCAACCCGTTTTAAAATTAAGGACAGTTTATCTTCTAAAGAAAGTTCGCCATCAATCCATTCAATAGCCACACCTTTCTTCTCCATGCGCCTGAACCAGGTCATTTGCCGTTTAGCAAATTGATGGATAGCCGTGTTTAATTTGTTAAACATTTCATCGTATGTTAATTCACCGGTAATGAAAAGGGTAACATACTTATATTCAAGGCCATAAAATGTTAACTGATCCGGTGACAACCCCATATCCAACAAGGCTTTTACTTCTTCAACCATGCCATTCTTAAGCCTTTCTTTTAGACGTTGTGTTATTCTTTTCCTGATCACAGAACGTTCAAAACGGATTCCAAAATTTATGGAATGCAAATCCGGGAATCCATCAACCGGATTATCGGGTTTATTTTGCTGTTCAGCAATCTCAATAGCACGAATCGTTCTTTCCCGATCAGTTGTATCAGTTATATTGTGTAATTGCCCATATTGTTTAAGCAGAGCAATTAATTCTTTATCAGAAAGCTTCTCCAGTTTTTTTCTCAGTTTATCATTTGTTGCTACATCCGTTAATTTATAACGACGAAGAACTGCATCAATATACAATCCACTCCCTCCGCAAAACACCGGGATTTTATTTCCTGTAATAACCTTGTTTAAAGCCTGAACAAAATTTTTCTGAAATTCAAACAAATTATATTCATATCCGGGATCAACAATGTCGATGAGGTGATGCGGGATTTGCATTCCTTTTACTAAATAATCTGCCTTGTCTTTACCTGTACCTATGTCCATTCCACGGTAAACCTGCCGGGAATCGGCGCTAATTATCTCACCATCTATCAAGGCAGCTAAATTAGCAGCCAGCCTGGTTTTACCGGTCGCTGTCGGGCCAAGTATTGCGATCATTTTTATCAAGGTCTGCAATTTACTACTATTCCTGTTCAAATAATCCGAAATACGGATAGTTCTACTGCATTATGAAGTTTAGAGCGATCATTTGTAATGGTTGGAATTACTCCCAAAAACCTGTTTTTCCACACAATGTAACATTTGTGTTACAATTTGAAACATATGTTGTATTCAAGTAACATTTGTGATAGCATTGGAAACGTTAGTATTAACTCTGATTAACCGTGTCGCAGTACTTTTACATTTGGAAAACGAGATAGTTCCTAAAAACGAGAGCTTACAATGAAATCTTCCAGGTTATACGAAAGTCTGATTATACTGCTGATCATTATTTTGTTCTGCAGCGTCGTTGTTGCAAATGACGCAGATTTCATTGAAGAAACTAAGTCACTTAAGAAACCTCATAAAGTTGAATCATTAATTTCAATACAGATTGACCATCCAGAACTTCGAATCGGACCAGTGGAAGGATGTTGTGTGATTATCTATTCTATTCATAGCAAATTTCATAATTTTTCTCGAGTTACTACTACTGATAATTTAAGCAAATCCCATTCATTGGCTCCGATCGAAGTTTTTGTAAGTAATCAGTTTAAGGATGGCATCAGATATACACTGAACAGACAAAAAAGCGACTGCCCGATTCAATATAGAAAATTGACTAACCGGGTTAGAGAGAAAGTCATCTAAATAATCATTCTAAACTCCTTTCCCAAAGGAGGAACTTGTATTAACAACCTGCATTTACTCCGTGCAGGTTGTTTTTTTATATGCCTGTTATTTCTATCTGCTTACGGATGGTAATTTCTTTTTCGAACAGGGTATTTCTTAATTGATTCAAATCGGCAAGTAGCATTTTATCAATTCGATATACATCATCTTCAATAAGATGTTGATGTTCCTTTTTCAGGAATTGCAGGATTCTGAGTCCATCAACTTTATTCATACATGCTTTTACAAAGTTGTTCTTATCCTTATAGTTTTTCCGCAACGGGCTCCAAAGGTTTTCAGACCGGAACTGGGTTTTCAGAAAATCATCCATAGGAGTTGGGATGTCCTTTATAAACAGGTCAGGAAACAAATCAAAAGTCTCTTTCACTTTGTCAAATAAATTACCGGGATAAATTGGATACGATTCCCAGTTTCCCTTCTCCCCTTTTATTAAGGCTGGTCCGGTACCAAACAGCACCCGTTCAGAAAACCTGGCAGACGGATAGGCCCTGGTATCAGCCCATATGCCAATCTTACCGGTTTTTGCTAATTTTTGCAAAAAGTAAAAATCCTCACCACTTTTTACCGGTGTCAATCCACCGATCTTTCGATATGCCCAAACAGGAACCGCTATCGCAGAGCCAAGTGCTGTAAAGGCGTACGGATTGTCGATCCTTAACATATTCAGTAAATAATTACGCATATAGATTTCGTACCGCAATATCAGCCGGTTTGTTCTTCCATTTAACCGATGGTAATACGGTAAGGATAATCCAATAATTTCAGGGATGTTCGTAAAACTATTAATAACCGCTTCAAGATAATCGGGTGGGTAATAGGTATCAGCATCAATACTGACAACAAGATCATTTGAGTTGGCTGCATTGCTGATATAATCCATTACCGTTTTACGGGCCCAGCCAACCCCTCCCTTTTTTTCGGGCCATCCTGAACCTTTTGAGCTTTTGTCGATAACAACCACCCTGATATCTGTTTGTGACTCCAGTAGTTGAATACTTTTCTGATTGTCATGGCACTGTAGTCTCATGTCAGGACTCTCCCACCAGGTATCATATTGATTTACACATGCCACCAAATCAAAATCCTGAACTGATTGATCTTTTAAACACTTGATCAGGTTTGTCAGGTTTTCAAATTCATTGAGAATGGGTAAGCCGATATAAATTTTAGGTTGCTGTTTCATCAGGTAAAAACCATCGAAAGTTAACTCACTCTGGATAGCATACGAAAATAATCTATATTTTTGAGCTTATTCATATATATTCTAAATAAATGAGAATGACTGAAAACGCAATAATTAATAGCCTTCCCAAACACCTGAAATCATTCATCATACCTCAGAAATACAGCAGATACACTTCACAAAACCAGGCAGTATGGCGGTATGTAATGCGGCAAAACGTAAGGTATTTACAAAAAGTTGCCCACCAATCATACCTGGAAGGTTTACAAAAGACAGGCATTTCAATTGAGTGCATTCCCAGTTTGGAAGAGATGAATGAAATTTTAGCCCAAATCGGCTGGGCAGCGGTAACGGTTGACGGTTTTATTCCCCCGGCGGCTTTCATGGAGTTCCAGCAATACAATGTCCTTGTTATTGCAGCCGATATCCGCCCTTTCGATCAGATTGAATATACTCCGGCACCAGATATTATACACGAAGCAGCCGGCCACGCACCTATTATCGCTGACCCTGAATATGCTGAATACCTGCGGTATTTTGGGGAGATTGGTTGTAAAGCCTTCTCTTCAAAAAAAGATTATGATGTTTACAAAGTAATCAGGCATTTGTCCATTTTAAAAGCAGACCCAAACACACCGTCAGAAGAAATAGAAGAAGCCGAAGCTTGCCTTGAGCACGTAAGTCAGGAAATTGGTGTCATGTCTGAGATGTCGCTAATCAGAAATCTGCACTGGTGGACCGTTGAATATGGACTCATTGGAGAGTTGGATAAACCTAAAATTTATGGTGCCGGGTTGCTTTCATCGATTGGAGAAAGTGTAGGGGCATTAAAAGATGATGTGATCAAATTACCTTATACGATTGATGCTAAAGATTATGGTTTTGATATTACCAAACCTCAACCGCAATTGTTTGTAACTCCTGATTTCAGTACCCTAACACACGTACTCGATGAATTTGCTAACCATATGGCAATCAGAACAGGAGGTGTTGATGGAATTATGAAAGCCATCGAGTCGGAGAATACTGCCACCATTGAATATTCTTCGGGTATGCAGGTTTCAGGAATTTTTAGTGATGTAATTGTCGACCGGGGACACGCTGTGTATGTAAAAACAAATAGCCCTACTACCCTGAATTACAACAACAAAATGCTTGAGGGGCACTCAAAAAACCATCACAATGATGGCTTTGGCTCACCCATTGGAAGGATACTGGGCACCCTCAGACCCACCAGGTTATTAAGTGATGCCGACCTGAAAAGCATTGGCATTGAAAAAGGCATCAAATCAAAGTTCCAATTTGAATCAGGGGTTACTGTTGAAGGCAAATTGGAAAGAATCACCCGTATTAATGGTATGCTGGTAATGCTTACCTTCAGCGATTGTTTGGTAATGCACAAAGGAAAAATACTTTTCGAACCCACCTGGGGGATTTATGATATGGCTGTCGGCGAACAAATCGTTTCCGCATTCAACGGGCCGGCTGACCCGGAAGCTTACGGACTTGAATATGAAGCACCGAAAGAAAAAACACATCAGATCCACTATGAAGAAGATGCAATTTACCTGCATAAGCTTTATCATGACATCAGGGAAATCAGGGAAACCGGGCTGAACGCAAAATTGATTTCCGGTATCTGGCAGGATTTGAAGCCAAAATTTCCAAATGATTGGTTATTACCGGTTGAAATACTTGAATTGGTAATGAATCACAAAATCAATAACGGATTAAAAGAAAAAGTGGAAACACATCTTAATCAGTTACGAAATACCAATCCGGAGTTTGGTCAACTCATCGAAAATGGAATGGCAATGATTTAGAAGGTTTCTTCTGGAAAACACAAATAAAAAACAAATACAAAAAGGCATTGAAGAATTTCGACAACAGGGATATTGCAGATTATTACGATCAAACCCTAAATCACTACCAAAGATGGTGGCACCTTGATCAATCTCTTGCAGTTCATTATGGCTTTTGGGGGAAAGGTACCCGTTCCTTTAAACAAGCATTAAGAAACACGAACCATTATTTAATGCAAATAGCTGATGTGCAACAAAATGAAAGGATACTTGATGCGGGTTGTGGTGTGGGCGGATCAGCATTCTTTCTTGCAGAAGAAAAAAATGCCAGGGTCACCGGAATCTCTCTCAGTCAGAAACAAATTGATTATGCTATCAAAAAAGCACAGGCATTAAATCTTACTGATCTTGTCGATTTTGAGATAAAGGATTATACGCAAACGCAATATAAAGCTTCATCATTCGACTTGATATGGGCAATTGAAAGCATTACTTCAGCTCCTGATAAAATAAAATTTGCAGAGGAAGCATTCAGAATTCTGAAACCCGGCGGACGGGTGATTATTGCTGATTATTTTAAAAGCGATGAAGGGGCACATGATCAATCAAATTATTTAGACAAATGGCGGAAAAACTGGAGCATGGCTCCCTTTTTAAAATTAGGTGAGTATGTTGATAAATTTGACCGATCGGGTTTAAGCCTGGTTAATCAAAGTGATGTTACAGACCTGATCTACAAGACTTCAAAAATAATGTATCAATCTTCAATTCTGGGGGCTATTCCATCAATGGTGTACAACCTATTCAACAGCACAAGCCACTTTGCCAAAAATCATTATAAATCAGGGTATTATCAGTTTAAGGCTTTAAAAAAAAGTCTGTGGAATTATCAGGTACTGTTATTCCAAAAAGAAGCTTAATCTGGATTTTTGATCATCAATATTTTGAGGGCTTCATATGGTTCTCCTTCTTCTATCAGCGATTTAGCATACAGATGTACTTTTTCCTCATTATCAAAAAGTTCAGGATTTTCAAACTCTTGGCTGAGGCTTTCAATCTCAGCTACCGAAGGTAAATTTTCAAGGTTTCCCAATTGACCCAGGTCGTTACCGGTTAAATATTTACTTAAGCTAATGGTTGCAGGCAGCCTATCAACACCAATTGAATAATGGCACAAGTCCCAGCGCGCAAACCCACGCTTCAGACTTGCGTCGGAGTGGGAGGGCTCAATTTTAAGGTTGAGAAAATCACCTCTAAGTTCTCGTTTAGACAATCTATTCTATACTCCCTCTTTATTGGGAGGTTTTTTGTTTTGTTGGAATTACAAGTTTATAATCATTTTGTTTGCATCCTGCATTCACCTCATCCAAAATCATTTGAGATTCTTGAAGAGTACATCCGTGAAACATATAACCAAATCTACTTTTATAGTATTGCTGACAAATGAACTCTACTATTGTATCTTTCGGAAAAAATTCGTCAACATGACTAATTTCAAAAGCATAATAGAATTTATTAATAACCTGAGTTCGATATAAAAAAACAGAAAAAACGTAAAACAAAAAGGATTGTTTTGTATATTTATAGTGTTGAATTACAAATCATTACAAAATCAATCCTTATGTTTAAGACATCAAATTTAGTTGAAATTTTCTGTTTA
>JAUVKF010000060.1 GCA_030596395.1 Chlorobiota bacterium
TTCTTGATCCCTTATCTCTTTAAACCTTAGCTTACAGCTGTCTTCATCTGGAAAACGATCGATAAATTTGATTAGATTCATGTCATAATTGTTTCCTTTAAGATAGTATATTTTTCTGTAACTTTACCGATACTCATAAAATAAAATTTAATATGAAAAGATTTATTCAATTAACGTTCGTCATTTTCCTCCTTTTTTTCGGAATACAGAAAGTAAATTCACAATGCACGCCGGGTGATTCAATATCTTGCCCTGATCCTGAAAACAACGGAGAAATTTGCCCTGATATCCTGACCCCGGTCTTTGTTGGTGTTGAATATAGCCAGGAAGTGACTATTCTTGCTCCTCCTGTGCTGGACACCAATGATATCACCATCCCGCTTCACCATATTACACTTATTGAAATTGGAAATCTTCCCGAAGGAATAAGCTGGGAAGGCAATTCGATAAACAATGAATTTCTGGTTGGTACTTATTATTGTATCTTACTATCAGGTACAACCCAGGTTGATGCAGGCATCTATCCAATTAAGATCGTAGTTGATGTTTATAGCAGTATTGGAGGCAATCCGATATTTTTAGGTCAATCAATCGACTCCACCTCCTTAACCATCCATGTTAAATGGGATCCTGATGATATTGCGGAAAACAAGGAGCAACATCTGATCAATAAGGTATGGCCGAACCCCTTTTCAACTAAGTTGTATGTTGAATTAACTGAAAACATCAACGAAACTGTTGAAGTCGAGGTTTTTAATATGATGGGAAGCCGTATGTTTCATCAGCAATACGATGGCAATAGCACTGTTTTTAACCTTGATTTATCATTTTTACCGGAAGGTGTTTTCATGCTTGGTATAAAATATCGTGGTAAAAGGTATATGCAAATGGTAGCTAAATACAATTAAGGAATAATAATATTCGTGTCTAATCAGTATTAATTGAACATTGAAACTTTCGTGTCAAATATTATTATTGAATTCCAGAATAGGTGGAAATATGGGGTATAGGGTAATAAGTGGAATAGAATCAATTAAAACCCCTATACCCTTATACCCACTATATTATTTAGAAAATCTATTTTTTAACCTGCTGATTAAGAATTGATTTAGGCTCAGATTAGTTACAAATATCCTTATATATGATTCTTCGCATCCAACATGCGTTCATTCGTCCTGCAAAATGGTTTTTGACTATTCTGCTATTTATTGTGCTTACATCGGTTGTATCATTACACACCTACTCGCAAAGTGCCTCTGTCTCAGGATATGTGAAAGATTCCACTACAATGCAAACCCTTCCGGGTGTAAACGTACTGTTGGATAATGTAACAGGTATATCAACCGACCTGAGTGGATATTTTCAATTGGAAATTGAACCGGGGGAACACAAACTTACTTTTTCATATATTGGTTACACTTCTGTTTACAAAAAAGTAAATTTGAAAAGTGGCGATCAGCTTATTCTTGAAGTGATGCTGTCACCTGTGTCGGTGGAACTTGATATGGCTGTAATCACGGCATCACGATTTGAGCAGCGCCTGGCAGATGTGTCGGTATCAATTGGTGTGATGAAACCCGCATTTATTGAAAATATCAATACTATAAGTATTGACAGGACATTGAATTATATGCCGGGGCTGGATGTGATGGATGGCCAGGCAAGTATCAGGGGAGGAAGCGGTTACAGCTATGGAACCGGAAGCCGGGTGCTTGTTCTGGTTGACGACTTGCCGCTTCTAACAGCTTCTGATGGTGATGTGAAATGGAATTACCTTCCCGTTGAAAATATTGCTCAAATTGAAGTCCTGAAAGGTGCGTCATCAGCATTGTACGGATCTTCGGCATTAAACGGCATCATAAACATACGAACTGCATATCCTGAAATAAAACCGCAAACAAATATTTCGCTTTATAGCGGATTTTACTTCAGACCTGATCGGGAGGAAATGGCCTGGTGGTGGGACACTTATCCGTTATTTTCCGGGGTGAGTTTTTCACATTCACGAAAAATCAAAAATGTAGATATTGTAGTTGGAGCAAACGGATTAATCGATCCCGGATACAGAACGTATAATTTTGATGAACGGATCAGGGTTAATTTCAAAATAAGGCATACCCCCAGTTCAGTTAAGGGACTTTCGTATGGGATTAATACCAATCTACAGTGGCAGCATAAATCCGACTTTTTTATATGGGTGGACGCCGATTCGGGCGCTTTTATGCAAAACCCGGATGTGGTAACACCAAATCAAGGAATACGGTTTAATGTTGACCCATGGGTGTCTTATTTTGACAAAAGACAAAATAAACATGCACTGAGGATGCGATATTACAAGGTGACTAACGATTTTAAAGAGGATCCCGATAAAAACAATGCATCCGATCTGTACTATGGTGAATATCAGTTTCACAGAGCGTTTAAAAATAAGCTGAACCTTACTGCTGGTTTCTCTGGCCTTGCAGGAAAAACAAAAGCAGAACTGTACGGTGACCATTTCAACTCCACTATTGCACTTTTTACTCAGTTAGACTATAAATTTTTCAAAAAACTGTCAGCCAGCGCAGGTGTTCGTTGGGAGAGATATACACTTGATGATACAGATGAAGAGTCAGGTTTTGTGGCCAGGGCAGGGCTCAATTATCAGGCAGCAAAAGCTACTTTTATCAGGGCATCCTTCGGACAGGGATATCGATTCCCATCAATTGCTGAAAAATATACGGCAACAAGCCTGGGTAGTATCAACATTTTTCCAAACCCTGAATTGAAATCGGAAACCGGATGGAGTTCGGAACTGGGATTAAGGCAGGGTGTATCCATAAAAAACTGGACAGGTTTTATTGATGCTGCTTTTTTCTGGACGGAATATAACAATATGATCGAATTTACATTTGGTGTTTATAAACCCGATACCGTGGGTATTCCGTCTTTAAAAGATGTTGGTTTTAAATCACTTAATGTAGGTAAAGCACGCATTACTGGTTTTGAGATCGGGATAACAGGAAATGGAGCAATCGGAAAAGTACCACTGAATTTGTTCGTTGGATACACGTATATGAATCCTGTGGATTTATCATCTGACACACTCAGTAACGACATCCTAAAATACAGGTTCAGGCATTCAGTAAAAGGAGATATTTCGATTGATATTCAACATTTATCAATGGGGGTAAGTGTTATTTACAGAAGTTTTATAGAGCGGATTGATCAGGCATTTGAAGAGGAAATACTTGGGCAGGAAATCTTTCCGGGATTGAAGGAATACCGTTTAAAAAACAACACCGGAAACTGGGTCTTTGATTTCAGGGTATCATACCTTGTCACATCATATACTCGTTTATCTATTATTGCGAAAAACCTGTTTAACGAAGAATATATGGGGCGCCCAGGAGATATTCAGCCACCCAAGAATATAACCTTTCAGGCAGTTGTTAAGTTTTAATTTATCCCGCTTCAAGCGTCCACGCTTGAAGCAACACACGGCCCTAACTTCAAGCGTGGACGCTTGAAACGACAGGTGAAGCGGCAGTCTCAATTCAAAAAGTTAAAAAGACCTTCTTCCTTTGCAATGCGAATTGCTTCATCGTATTCATCCTGGTAAAGCCCTCTGTTTAATTCAGGTACTTTATCCAGATTTCCGCAAGGACGATATTGCGGCATGATATTCACAAAGGTTTCCGGCGAAATTTCATTGGCAATAAATTTCATGATTCTGCGTGTGTCATCCAAAAGTCCGGGCATTACAAGGTGCCTTATTAGTAATCCTTGTTGAGCAATTCCGCCACTATCTAGCTTTAGGTTTCCAACCTGTCGGTGCATTTCCAGTATTGCCTCACGAGCGACATCCGGATAGTTTGGTGCATCGCAAGTTTTCTGTGCAAGCTTAGGATCGAAAAATTTCAGGTCGGGCATATAAATATCTACAATGCCGTCCAGGTATTTGAGTGTGTCAACATTATCAAATGAACTGGTATTATAAACCAGTGGAATTTGTAAACCTTTTTCGATTGCTACCTCAAGTGAGTTTAATATTTGTGGTACAACATGTGACGGAGTAACCAGGTTAATATTGTGGCATCCCAATAGCTGTAAACGGATCATCAGGTCTGCCAATTCGCTATCATCTACTTCACGGCCATAGCCCTCGTGACTGATGTCGTAGTTCTGACAAAAGGTGCATAGCAGGTTGCAATGGGTAAAGAAAATAGTTCCCGAACCTCTTGTCCCAACCAAAGGGGGTTCTTCACCAAAATGTGGGGAAGCACTGGAAACTTTGGCTTTTAGTCCTGTTTTGCAGATGCCCAATTCATTGTTTGTTCTGTCAACCCCACATTTCCGCGGACAAAGCTCACAATGTGACAGGGCTTCCTGCAAATCAAGATTCACAGCCCGCAGAGTGCCATTCTTAAAAGCATTTATGTAGGATGGTTTCCGTGACAATATTTTAAAATTTGATACTGTGAAGATATTCATTCTGAAAGTATAAAAGACAAAGGCTTGATTTACAAGCTGTTTTTTCGTACATTAGACAAATCAAAAGATCATGATCAATCACAAAAAAAAACTGCTATATCTTTTATGCCTGGTTTTCTTTTCGGGTACGGGTTGTAGTCAGGAAGATCAATATACTATGCAACGTAAAAATATGGTGAGCCGGCAGATAAAGGCCAGGGGAATAAAAGACCGGGCTATACTGGAGGCCCTTGAAAAAGTTCCACGCCATCGTTTTATTCCTGGATATTTGTGGGATAAAGCCTATTGGGATGGCCCATTGCCAATTGGTTACGGACAAACCATTTCACAACCATACATTGTGGCTTACATGACTGCTTTACTCGAACCTGAAAAAAGTGATAAAGTACTTGAAATTGGAACGGGATCGGGTTACCAGGCTGCTATCCTTGCCGAAATAGTTGATAGCGTATTCACCGTGGAAATTGTTGATGAGTTGGCAATAAAAGTTAAAAAGAAACTAGAGGAACTTGGCTATAAAAACATCTGGGTTAAATCGGGTGATGGTTTTTTTGGTTGGGAGGAACATGCACCATTTGATAAGATTATTGTGACGGCCGCAGCCGAGGAGATTCCACCTCTATTATTTGAACAATTAAAAGAAGGCGGAAAAATGATTCTTCCGGTTGGACCGGAATTTGGTACGCAATATTTAATTTTGGTTGAGAAAAAAGACGGGAAGATCAAAAAACACAATAAACTTGCTGTAAGGTTTGTGCCGTTTACACGGGAGGAAGAATAATTGGATTTCTTTTAACAGGAACAGGAGTGAATATCTGAAGCGGGGCCTAAAACTCAATTTTATAACTGAAGTAAGGAAAAACAATTGCTAATTCCATTGGCTGGGAGTACTGTTCAGAATAATTGTAGGCAAATCCAATCAGATCCGATTGCATGGTCAGGTTTTTAGCCTGAAGAATAATATTATGTGAAACCTTCGGTCTGTTGATACGGTAGTTTACTGAAAGATCGAAGTAATAATTGGTAGTCCATTGGCCATCGTATAATTTATCCATTTGATACACAACCGCACTTACAGCTCTCGAAGCTTCCTGATCAGGAGGTGTGTATCTGGTTCCACCCACAACGGTAAATTTACCGTTTATACTCAGAAAATTATTCTCTTTTATTTTCCACTCTTTACCTCCCAATAAGTTCAACACATAATTCTGGTTCAAACGTGTGTTTCGTTCAATGCCATCTCCGCCTTTAAATTTGGATTCATAAACCGATGCCGTCACCATGTAGTAATAGCCTTTCTTCATGAATCGCTCAAAAGTAAGATCAATACCATAATTTATCCCGGTTCCTGAATTATCCAACCTGGCCTGGAAAAACATGTCATTCTGGTAGTTGATCATTGAGAATGAGCTATCGGGCGTGACAGGAACATCAAACAACAATTGAACATAAGGTTCCACC
The DNA here is from genome assembly GCA_030596395.1 of Chlorobiota bacterium. Taxonomy (GTDB): domain Bacteria; phylum Bacteroidota; class Bacteroidia; order Bacteroidales; family F082; genus JAADID01. Next base: position 5,935 of record JAUVKF010000060.1, read on the forward strand.
TTAAAGTGCATATTCGAATTAATATTCCAGTCGTAGGCAAACACAAAATGATGGGCTTTTGTAATTTCAAGATTTTTGTTTGGTAACACTTCACTGTCGTTCTCAGGAAACTCAATCAGGTAGATTCGGAGTGGCTCAATGCGGCTGTGTTTTCCGTAAGCAACACCTAAACTATGCCTGGGTGCTGCCTGCCATTTTACTCCTATTCGCAGATCAATAGCAAAGTTGCCATTCAATCCAAAATACAAAAAGTGAAGACCTGCATTCATTGTTACGTTTCCACCTAATTGTATCAGTGACTGACTAAAAGCCTGTGCGATGTACGTATTTCCTTTTTCACGCATCCTGAAATCAAGGGTATCCTGAATTGCAGGATCTGAATTTGCCATATTGTTGTAATCATACCAAATTTGGTTGAACATGATTCCTGATCGGTTGGTGTGACGAGCACCAAATTTATGGTTCAAAACAGATTTTGCCCTGATCGTATAATTTTTCTCCGAAATATCAGAAACCGGTATATTTTTCAACAATGAGTCCAGCTGTCTGTAAACATTTGAATTTGTGTATCCCGAAAAGGAAAGAGACGAGGAAAGCAACGATTTCTTACCAATGATAATTTTATGATTTAATCCGGAAGCTGTTAATCCATAAGTAAATTCGTATTTAATATTATCAAATGATGTTTCCCATTCCATTGGTGGATTCGATGGCTCGTGCACGATTCTGCCGTAACCGTTCAAACTCCATAAGGAGAAAACGCCCGCTTTTTTTGTAGGAAAATTCATGTTAAATGAAAGATCTGTATAATCAGGAAGACCTGTTTCTATTGGCATGATATTTTGTAAAATACTAAATGTTGACACCCTGAAATTGGCCAGGTAAGTCGATCCTCCACCCTTTTTAAACGGTCCTTCAGCGGCAGCTTCCATTCCGTAAGAACCAATCAGGAAACCATATTTTCCCTTGTCAGGATTTCCGGTTCGAAAATTAATATCGAAGACGCCCGACAAAACATTACCATACTCGGCAGGAAAAGCACCGGTAAAAAAATCTGAGTTTGCCATCATAAAAGGGCTAAACATGGAAACAACCCCACCTCCGTTAAAAGCATGTGCAAGGTGATTGGGCACCGGGATTTCAACACCTTCCAACCGCCATAAAATACCTTTGGCAGGATTACCACGGATAATTACTTCATTGTTGTCGATTGAACCGGAAGATACTCCTGCGAACGAAGAAGCAAGTCGTGAAAAATCTTCCATGCTCCCTGCAAATCGCTGTGCCTCATCAAGGGAAATGGATCGGGCCGAAAGGAGAGCCATGCTGTTTAGAGCCTGTTCTTTTACAACTTCAGATTTTATCTCAACCTCGTCCAAACCGGTAACAAGTTCTTTCATCGGGATTTTCACATTTGGCATTTCTTTTGAGCCCACTAAAACATCCGTCAAAGTATATTCTTCGTATCCAACAAAACTGACCACCAAATCAATCCTACCAACAGGCACATTCAGAAGTGTAAAGTTCCCTTCCACATCTGTCACCGTTCCAATCAATGGCTCCGACCCTGCTACAACTACAGTAGCTCCGGGTAACGCAAATTGCACCTGTGCGTCAAAAACCCTTCCTTTAACAGTTTGCGTAATTGATTGCGAGCTGGTACTTATCGAAATCGCTAAAATGACCAGGATTAATATTCCTGTTATGAGGTTTGCCTTGTTATTGATATACCACATTTTATTGTTCTTGTTTTTTAGTGTCTGCTGTCTTAATTCTTTTCACGCGATGCTCTTTCAGATTTGTAATCTGAAAGTTATGAATATGGGATTTATTAATCCTAATTACTACAGATATTAAATCTGTTTCTCTTTATGTCCAGATTACAAATTTGGACAAGCGTAGAAAATAAGACGGCCGGTTTGCCATGCGTGAATGAATCATTCGTTTTAATGACAGGTTAGTTTTTTAGGGGTTGCAATTTTTTGAAATTGGAATTGTTTTATTTTTCATCCTTACAGTTTTGCATTTTCAAAAAGACGCCCTGGTTTTTTCTGTTTAATTTTAATTTTATACGCAAAACTATAAGGTCTCTAAGCGCACTATATTAAAATTCTGCTGAGTTGTAGTTTTAAACTTTGGAGAGGGATAATTACGAGTTGAATTGTAATTTGCCCGTATGATTATTGTTTATCAGGAAAAAAGAAAGGTGAAGTAAATGAACGAAATGTACTTCCGATCAGGTTTGTGTCGGTTACACGGGATGACTGATTAAAAAATAGTACGTTGATTTAATATTAGATCAAATGACCAAAATAAAAAAACCATCCGTCAGAAGACGGATGGTTTTGCTATTATTACAATAATCAATAATTATTTTGGTGTGATCGTATACGATTTCGTGATCAAATTCAATTCGATCAGGTAACTTCCTGCACTTGAAGGAGCAACTATATTCGTTGGATCTGCAGTTGCTTCATCCGGACGATAAACAAGTATGCCGCCACTAGCAGTACCTTCTTCGTCAGTACTCCATTGTGGAGCCCTTACGCCGCTAACTTCAAGGAATTTCATTCCACCTTCAGCTTTCAGGTTGGTGACCAGCGAGAATATACCAGGTGAATCTTTGGTAAATTCAATACCATTGGCATTATCCCATCCTGCATCTGTAGCATCACCAACCAGGAAGAGTGTTGCTGACGTTTTCGATACTTCATATGTCAAATTAGCTGTATCAGCCAGGATGTAATAATCTCCTGCTTCTTCAGGTGAGGGTATTGCAGGAGGATCATCAATATCTTCAGTAGGTCGGTAAACCAATGGCCCATTTTCACTTGTACCTGTGTCATCAGTCCCCCATTGAGGTGCCCATGCTCCCAGGTCTGAGATGAACTTAATCCATTCTCCACCACCGGAAAGCGTTTCTACGATGGCAAATTTACCTTCTTCAAGATAAGTCAATTCACGAGCAAGCATATTATCCCAGCCAGCTGTGGTTGCACTTCCCAATAAATAAATAGGAGAAATTATGATTACTTTTTCAAATGGAACAATTTCAACTGTGTTTAGCGCAGAATAAGCATTTGTGTACTCCGTTGAATTATTTATAAAAGATACAACCCTGAAATCATAATTTACAGGAACTCCGGCAGAATCTCCCGCAATCAGGAGCTTGTTATTGATGAAACCATTAGTAGTCTCATAAGAGTTTCCAGTTGTAGATGTCAGTTCGGTCGGGCTTTCAAAATTTGTACCTGATTTGGCCATCTGCAACAAATACTTTGTTGTTTCAAGCTCTGTCAGATTATAAACAGATGAAGTCCAGCTAAAGGTCAGGGTGCTATCCTGATTTTCTTCTGTAATCATCAATTTTGATCCGTTTGCAGGATTTGTAATTGATGCTGCATTTGTTTGGTTCATATTCAGTACCGGTTCTTTGGGTTCCTTTTTACAGGAGGAAACCAGCCCGATCCCAAATATTACCAGTAAAATAATTGCTATATTTTTCATGATATAATTTTTTACGATTTAAGTTTAGTAACCAGGATTTTGAACAAGGTTAGGATTGGCGCCAATATCCGAATCAGGAATCGGGAACAGGTCGTATTTAGAATCTGTAGATCTTCCTTCTTTCAGGTTTCCTTTCCATGGCCATAAGTAAGTGCCGCCGGTAAATTGTTTAAACCTGACAAGGTCGGTTCTACGGTGTCCTTCCCAATATAATTCTCGTGCTCTTTCATCGATAATGAAGTCGAGGTCAAGTTCATCAGATGTAATATGACCATCTGTACTTCCGCCAAATGCACGTTCCCTTACTATGTTAACATAATTAAGTGCTGTTCCCTGGTCGCCACCTTGTCCGCCCCTCAGGACAGCTTCGGCATACATCAGGTAAACATCTGCCAGGCGGAACATGGGGAAATCGGTATCGGGATGTGTAAGATCAATACCGGCATCACCATCCCTGTCAACGTTTTTGAACTTGGTGATCGCATAGCCATCGGTAAATAAACCAATATCTTCAATATCAAGATTTTGACCTTCGGTAAAGAACATGGCACGCTTGTCGAAACTTCCCCTTACAAGGGTGTAAGTATAATCCGGAGCACCAAGCTTAAGTGAAATTGTGTAGGTTCCAGCATCTGTAATTGGAATATCAGCACCACCTTCCGTTAAAATACCATTTGCGTCATCATCACCATAATTGATAGCCCAGTCATCATTTGCCCTGAATTTTATATTGCCTGCTACTAGATCTAATACGGCAGTCCACAATCCGGTTTCGGGATCGTATTCCATATCCTGGTCCGAATCCCAACCACCTTCAGTAGCATCGCCAATAACACCCCATTCGGTTTTTTCAATGGTGTAGGTTAAACCATTGGTGTCAACATTGATCTTATAGTACCCCGGATCGGCAGCTACTATATCAGCACCTCCAACATCCAACGTTCCATCTGCGTCATCATCACCCCAGTTATAATCCCAGTTTGGCATGGTAGTGAATTTAAAGGCAGTATTGACATCAGCAAAATGCAAGTAACCTTCATAATTACCATCATCGTTTACCGAAGCAATGACTGTACTGGTGTTTGAAGGATCCCATCCCTGGTATGAACCAGGAACATAAAGAATAGGGTAATCATTATCTGATCGTCCGTTAAAACTAAACAGTCCTTCAGTGATATCAGGATAGAATTTTTGAACCAGTGCCTTGGTTGTACGGGTACCACCCCAGCCACCATCAATACCAAATTCTTCGGGGTTCATATCACCGCCTACAGCAGCATGAACAAGAAAGGTTGTGCCTCCCCACGTTTTGGTAAATGCACCATCAAATGCTACAGGGAATATCACTTCGTTACGTGCGAGGTCATTATCAGCCAGGAAGAGGTATGAATATTCCGGTTCAAGTGAATAGCCGGCATTAATGATCTTATTACAATAGGTAATACAATCTGTATTTCTTTCTGTGCCGTTATAAACTTCTGCATTTAAATACAGTTTGGCCAGCAGTATCCATGCAGCGGCTTTGTCAGCACGTGCATATTCATTGACTCCTGCATCCACCAGCAAAGTCTCAATGGCTTTCAGTTCATCTTCAACATATTTGAAAAGATCAGCCCTTTTAATCTGCTGCGGAAAGAAAGCGCCAACAGCATCATCTTCGGTAACAAACGGAACATTGGCAAAATGATCCAGTGCATGCCAGTAACTCAATGCCCTGAGCCACCTGGCTTCTGCGCGAAAATATCCAATGTCGGTTCTTAACTGACCTGTGACTCCACGGTCATCCAGTTTACTGTCAGATGTTTCACGTATGTATTCATTAACAGCAGAAATCTGGTAAAAAATCCTGTAATATAATGCTGCGATAAATACATCTGTTGTTCCCCATGTTTGCCAGTGGAAATCTTTAATGGTCTGGTCGTTCCACGAAATTACGGCCTCATCGGTAGTTAATTCCTGGTGATACCATAACATTCTATGGTATTGGCCGAAGCCTTCATCAATACCGCTGATATCGGCATTGCCGGAAGGGCCTGTTTGGCCTGTAACTGCAAGTCCTGCATAAAGTTTTGCAAGGATTTGTTTGTATGAAGCCGGGTCTTCAAATACGTTTTCTGAAATCATTTGATCCGGATCGATAGGAACAGTATCCAGATCCTTCAAACAGCTTGTTGTCAACAGCATAAATGCTGCAAGTGCGATTGTTATATTTAATATTCTTTTCATTATCGTTCTATTTAGGCGTTAAAACTGAAGGTTAACACTGAGTACATATGCCCTTGGGCGTGGATAGATATTGTTGTCAATACCATTTTGGAGTTCAGGGTCGATACCTTCATAACCGGTAATTGTAAATACATTGTTTACAGTACCGGTCAAACGCAGATTCAATTTAGAGTTTCCTAAACTTCTGAAAATATAACTGAGTGTCATATAATCCATTTTGAAGAATGAAGCATCCTGGATATAATAATCCGATAAGTATTCCGGGTTTTGAAAATTTGTTTGGTAAACATATGAGGCAACATTCCCTAAATATGGTCCTTCAGGTCTGTATAAACGCTCATAAACGCCATTTTCAGATGCCACATTGTTGTACACATAATTTCCGAAATTGGCGCGCCCGGAAAATGCAAACTCCCAGTTTTTCCAGTCGAGCGTTGAATTGATGCCAAACCAGAAATCGGCTGCCGGTTTATGGAAATGATATTTATCACTAGTAGTGATCTCTCCATCTCCGTCCCGGTCAACGTATAAGCCCTGGATTGGATTGCCATCAGCATCATAAACCTGCTCCCAAACAAAAAACGAGCTGGCCGGATGCCCAACGCTATGCATTTGAATATTATTTCCAACACCGCCGCTGATTCCACCTGTTTCAACACCCAGGTAATCGGGATCATCAGTAGCAGTTAGTTTGGTAATTTCGTTCTTGTTGTAAGTCGCATTAAATCCAACTTCCCACCAGAGGTTTGGTTTAACAATTGGCCGTGTAAAGATGGAGAATTCAACACCCTTGTTCTCAAGATCACCAATATTGGTCAGGATATAATTGGATAGGTTAGTCCCGGCCGGTACCGGAATAAAGTTAAGCAGGTCTTTGGTTTGCCTGTAATATACATCAAGTGATCCATAATACCTGTCGGCAGCAAAACCAAAATCCAGTCCTGCATTCCATGTAGTTGTTTCCTCCCATTTGATGTTCCGGTCGTAACCATCTGGCCGTAAGGTAATATAAAACTGGTTTCCCATCTGGTATTGTGCGTTAACCTGGCTGGATGTGTAAATGGGCAGGTAGGGATAATCGCCCCGGCCAATATTTTGCTGACCGGTAACACCCCACCCCAGACGAAGTTTTAATTGTGAAATTGTTTTTGAATCCCTGAGGAAGCCTTCTTCGTTGATTTTCCATGCAAATGCGACTGAAGGGAACAAACCGCTCCTGGTTTCGGGTGAGAAACGTGATGTATGGTCATTTCGCAACGTGAAAGTCAACATATACCTGTTCATCAAAGTGTAGTTAAACCTTCCAAAGAAAGATACCAGGTAACTTTCGGTCGGATCATCAATGGTGTCTGTTTTTGAAGGGGTTTTCATGATATCCGAATTAATAGAATAATTTCTTCTCCAGAAGTGTTGCCACGAATATCCCGCCATCACATCGAATTTACTTTTAATAGATTCGACATACTTGGTATAATGAAGATAAAAATCGAATACCTGGTTCCGTTTTTCCTGTTCATACTGGTTATCAGTTCCACCACCCGTTGCAGGATCATAAGCAAATGCAGCGGTTGTGTCGATAACCACGGTGCCATTACTTTTCGAATAATCCATTCCAAGATTTAAGTTTACACTGAGGTCCTCAAATCCATGAATTTTGTAATCAAATTGTGCATTACCTGTGAAATTATAAACATTGGAAAGATCCTCTCGTTGATTAAGCAATGCAACCGGGTTGCTGGTTGACTGTGCAACTGGATTTCCATTATCCTGTAACCATGCCCAGTATCCTCCAAATCTGCTTTCCGTGTTGTTATCGTAAACAGGTTTTGTGGGATCAAACTGTATGGCGGCACCAATGGCACCATTATCTGCAAACTTATTTTTTACATAAGAACCTTTTGCATTGAAATCCATTTTCAAATGATCCTCAAATAGAACAGGGTTTAACGCAAAACCACCGGTATATCGTTGCAAATTGTCTGTTTTCAAAATACCATCCTGGTTGGTATAACCCAACGAAACCCTGTAAGGCAAATTTTTTGTTGCACCGGTAAAGCTCAGGTAATGGTCCATACCGAAAGCGTTTTTGAAAATCTCATCCTGCCAGTTGGTGTTATGAAGATTGGTGGTATCAAGCAAAGATCCTGTACCGCCAACCTGAGCAGGATATTGTTGTTTCATTTCTGATACAAACTGGTTAGCATCCAGCACATCAATTGTTTTGGTTGGTGTGTACAGGGAAAAGGTACCCGTATAATTGATTTTGAATGGATTTCCGATCTTCCCTTTCTTGGTTGTAATAATAATTACACCGTTCGAAGCTCGTGATCCATAGATGGCAGTTGCTGAAGCATCTTTTAAAACCGTGAAGGTTTCAATGTCACTTGGATTGATCAGGTTTAATGGATTTCGGTTACCTGAAATGTCTTCATTGTCCAATGGCACACCATCAATTACATATAGCGGGTCGTTGCTGGCTGAAAGTGATGAGCCACCCCTGATGCGTATCTGGGTCCCTGAACCCGGAGCTCCACCACTCGAAATAACAGAAACTCCTGCTACTTTACCCGTGATCAGGTTTGAGGGGGATGTGATTGCACCCTTGTTGAAATCAGCAGAGGAAATAGGTGTTACTGATCCGGTCGCATCTTCTTTCTTCTGGGTGCCGTAACCAATTACTACTATTTCTTCCAGACCGGTAGCTTCAGGATCGAGGCTAACCGTGATTGTGGTATTGGGCTGAACAACCATTTCTTTGGTTGTATATCCCACATACGAAAAAATCAATGTTGTGTTTGGTTCAACTGTCATTGAAAACTTACCATCTATATCGGCGGCAGTTCCTTTTGCAGTGCCCTTTATCACAACAGTGGCTCCGGGGAGCGTGGTTCCGTCATTGGCATCGGAAATGGTGCCGGAAACCGGCCCGGTTTGTGCCATTACCATGAAAGAACCAAAAACAATTATTGCCAGCAGCAATAATAGTCTTGTGGATAATTGTTTAAACATCATGATTTGATTATTGATTTTTGTTTTTATATATAATTTCAATTAATTGTCTCAAGTGTATGGTTTGCAATGGAATGAATACAAAAATAAACTTTGTTAGTATTATGATTATTTGGAATGTATTTAAATAGTCTGAAACGGATTTTTCAAACTATTCTTTTCTCGCATTATCCATTACCAAGTAACAACAAAAATAAGAAATTGTTTAATATCACCAACCGGATAATAAAGAAAAAAAACTGCATAATTGTCAGGAAATAAGTTGATTAAAGCATGGTACCGAATCCATAGGTATTTTTAACTTCAAAATTTAGAGTTGTAAACCTTAAAATTACATTTGAACAATTGCTACAAATTGATTTTCAAGTAGGGACTTAGTTCACTCAAGTTTCTGAACCCCTTGCCAATAAAGAGTTCTGGACGCCAAAGCATTTATAATATGTTTTCTAATAATTGCTTCCTTGAGAAAGAAAAATTTATTGCAAACGATTTAGATGCAGAGTTTTGAGCATGTTAGTCACATCTTAATTAATTGAATCATTTTTTTGGTAAACTGTGATTAAAACCGGATATTAGCATAAACTTTTACAATTAAAATTAGAATAAATGACTCAGGTAAATTATTATTTCAAAATGATTGTAAAATTCACAATCATCATTACTTTCATCGCGTTTGGTTCAGGTATAGTTGCTCAGGAATACGCAATTGGTGCCGATCTGTCATTTTTAAAGCTTGCAGAAGATGAAGGGTTTCAGTTCAAGGAAAATGGACAGGCAAAAAAGGGTTTGCTAATATTTAAAGATCATGGATTTAATTGGATCAGGCTCAGGTTATTTCATTCGCCGACTCGCCTGCCGAATAACCTGGAATATACAATAGCACTGGCAAAGGAAGCTAAAGAAATGGGTTTTAAATTTCTCCTCGACTTTCATTACTCCGACACCTGGGCCGATCCACAAAAGCAATTTTTACCAAAAGCATGGGAAGGACTGTCACATGAGTTATTGGTTGATTCTGTTTTTGAATATACCAAACAGTCAATACTGGCTTTTAACCAGGCTGGTGTATTGCCGGATATGGTTCAAAATGGAAATGAAATAATTAACGGGATGTTATGGCCGGATGGCAAAATACCTGAGAACTGGGATAACCTGGCAGATTTAATAAATGCCGGAATTAATGGTGTTTATGCAGGATTTGAAAATAATCCTCCTCCCTTAATTATGATCCAGATTGACCAGGGCGGTAACATGGTAAAAACAAAATATTTCTTCGATCATATCTTATCTTATGAAATTGAATTCGATGTTATTGGTCAGTCTTACTATCCATGGTGGCATGGCAGCTTACTCGATTTAAGAACGAATATGAATTTTATGGCCAGGACCTACAAAAAACCAATCATGTTAGTAGAAGTTGCATATTGCTCAGAACCTACTGAATATAAGGATAAGCCTGCACCTTACCCTGAAAGCCCTGAGGGACAAAGAGAATTTCTGGAATCTGTGAACCAGGTTGTATTGCAAACACCTGATTTTTTGGGAGCCGGAATTTTTTGGTGGGAACCGGCAGTGGGTGACAGACGTGGAATCGCTACACGTGATATGTTTGATACTGATGGCAATGTTTTACCTGCAATACAAGTTTTTGATGAATTCACAAGGTATTAACTTTGTCATCAAATTGTTATCAAGTTCTCGACGAAGACTTAATCCAAAATATCCATTCGTAATGAAAAAGTTGTTTAAATATTTTCTCTGTGCATTTGTTCTTCTGCCATTTTTGGCCAGTAGTCAGCAAATAATAAACTTAAACAATGATTGGAAGTTTAAGCTAAATGAATCAAATTCTGCCGAAACAATTGATTTCGATGATTCCGGTTGGAGGACTGTTCAAATACCGCACGACTGGGCAATAGAAGGCCCTTTTGATGAGATGTTGCCAGCCAATATCGGTAAACTTCCCTGGAAAGGAGTAGGCTGGTATCGTAATGAATTTAATCTGGGCTCAAGAAGCATGGGAAAACAAGTGTATATACTGTTTGATGGGATTATGGCTTTTCCTGAGGTATATATCAATGGACAACTGGTAGGCAAGTGGGATTATGGGTACAATTCCTTTTACCTTGATATAACTGACTTTATTGATTATATCGGAAAAAATAAAATTGCTATAAAGGTTGATACGCGCAATTTTGATAGCCGGTGGTATCCCGGCGCAGGAATTTACCGGAAAGTTCATCTTTTATTGGTACCGAAAGTGCATTTTGAAATATGGGGAATAGATATCAGAACACCTGTGATCAATAAGGATAGTGCCCTGATTCATGTATACTCGAATATTATAAACACAAGTGGTGAAGAAAAAGAGATTGATCTTATAAATGAGATCATTGATACTGAAAGTAACATTATAACTTCGACTGCTATTACTTTAAAAATTGCCCCCGATTCAAAAAAGATACATGATCAGTGGCTAACCATTCATAATCCTGTCAGGTGGGATATTGAAACCCCTTATTTATATACGTTGGTCTCAAAATTGGAAAGCAAAGATGGGACGTTTATTTCCTCAAAAACAAAATTCGGGATCAGAACTTTCCAATTTACTGCTGACGATGGCTTTTGGTTAAATGGAAGACGGATTCAACTAAAAGGTGTTAACCTTCACCATGATCATGGTCCGTTGGGCGCTAAATTCTACCGCAGGGCGATGGAGCGCCAATTAGTGATGATGAAAGAAATGGGTGCAAATGCCATTCGAAACAGCCACAATGTTGCTGCACCTGAATTACTTGACTTATGCGACAGCCTGGGTTTGCTTTTATTTAATGAGGCATTTGATAAGTGGGATGCAAAAGCGGGCTATTTGCCTGAAATGGACTTTAATGACTTTGCCGAACGGAATATTCGCAACTGGGTTATGCGCGACAAAAACCATCCCTGTGTGTTTTTATGGAGTGTGGGAAATGAGATGGGCGATATCCAGTATAACATTGACAGTGGGTTTAACAAACTGAGTACAATGATCAGATTGGTTCAAACCTACGATTCAACTCGCCCTGTTACCATGGTTTGCGATGCAAAAAGTTCTGCCTCGCTGAGGCATTTCGATTATTATGATGTGCATGCCTGGAATTATGGTAGAAGATACCTTCCTGCAAGACATTTAGAACCTGAAAAATCTGTAATCATTTCCGAGTCGGCCTCAACATTAAGCACCCGCGGTTTTTACGAATTGCCTCTACCTGAAGAAAAAACAGAATTCACTCAATCACTTCAGGTAAGTTCATACGATTTAAATGCGCCCTCCTGGGCCGAAGTAGCTGACGATGATTTTATGTGGCAGGAGGAAGATACTTATGTTGCCGGTGAGTTTGTCTGGACCGGTTTTGATTATCTCGGAGAGCCAACCCCTTACAATGATGAAGCAGTAAAAGACGGGTTCATCACCCAGGAACAAAGTGCGAAAAGTTCTTACTTCGGCATTGTCGATTTGTGCGGAATTCCTAAAGACCGTTATTACCTTTATAAGAGCTATTGGAAACCTGATAAAACAACTGTCCATATTTTGCCGCATTGGAATTGGGAAGGAAAGGAGGGAGAAAATATTCCTGTTTTTGTTTACACCAATGGTGATTGTGCCGAGTTGTTCCTGAATGGAATATCGCAGGGCAAAAGATGCAAAAAGACAGACTCTGAGAATTCAATCGAACGATATCGTTTAATGTGGATGAATATAAAATATGAATCAGGTGAATTAAAAGCAGTAGCTTATCAGAGTGGTGAAGAAATCGGAAATGCAGTCGTTCGGACCTCAGGCGAACCATACCGTTTAAAACTCACTCCTGACCGGACTGTTTTAAATGCCACCGGCAATGACTTGTCATATATTTTGATCGAAGCTTATGACCGCGATGGAAATCCATGTCCGCTGGCTGATAACCTTGTTCAGTTTGAAGTTACCGGCCCTGGGGTAATCGAAGGCGTTGGAAACGGCAATCCGCAATCGCTGGAACCATTTTTTTCCAGTCATCGAAAATTGTTTAATGGCAAAGCCATGCTAATCATCAGGACGTTGTCTGAATCAGGAATAATAAAAATAACAGCTAAATCAGATAATATAAAGCAAGCGAAGGTTGAACTGAGAAATATAGAGTGATAATGGCGGACGCGAAGTATTCGCGCCCGAATTCAGTATTCGCACCCGAGTTCAACGTTCAATTCTGAGGCACAATCAGGTAGGTATGAGTGCAGGAGTGCCGTGAGAATCCCAAGGAGATGAAACGACTATTCTAATCGAAGGTAAATCTTTCAGTTGAAAAGGATTCCCGCGGTCGTTTCATTCCTGCTAACCGGAATGAACTCCCTCGGAATTAAACGTAGAATAATAATTTTGGGATTATAAAGATTAATTTGTTAAAACCAAATTATTGTTAGTTTATCTTTTCCTTACTTTTAAATCCAAAATCAACCCCATGAAATACATTTCATTATCCATTATTGTTTTCTTAAGTCTAATATTAACCATGTGTGATCAAAAACCAGAAAACCAGAAAAGTCAAAATATTAGTGAAGCACCTACCTGGGCTAAAGATGCCATCTGGTACCAGATTTTCGTGGAACGATTTAGTAACGGTGATAAAAACAATGATCCAAAACCGGATAATATTTATGCAGCTTCTAACTGGCGCCAAACACCTGATGGTTGGTCGGTTACACCGTGGATCCACAACTGGTATAAACAAGAGGAATGGACAAAAAATTTGGATACTGACTTTTATGGCGGTCTTGGCCTACGCAGATTTGGTGGCGACTTACAAGGGGTACTTGATAAGTTGGATTATTTACAAGAATTGGGAATTACAGCCATCTATTTCAATCCTTTAAATGATGCCCCGTCACTACACAAATACGATGCACGAAATTATCATCACATCGATGTAAATTTTGGCCCTGATCCGGAAAGAGATCATGAGATCATTGCCTCGGAAAACCCAAATGACCCATCAACCTGGAAATGGACATCAACGGATAAATTATTTTTAAAAGTAGTGGATGAAATGCACAAGCGGGGGATGCGCGTTATTCTTGATTACTCATGGAACCATACAGGTGTCGAATTCTGGGCATGGCGAGATGTTGTAAAGAACCAGGAAAATTCAAAATACAGAAATTGGTACGCAATTAATGAGTTTGATGATCCTGAAACACGTGAAGATGAGTTTGAATATGAAGGTTGGCTGAATCTTCATAGTCTTCCGGAAATTAAAAAAGTGAACCTGACTACCAAACGAAAAATAGGCCATCCGTATGAAGGTGATATTAACGAAGGGGCAAAAATGCATATTTATAATGTTACAAAAAGGTGGTTAGCCCCGGATGGAGATACAGCAAGAGGCATTGACGGTTTCAGGCTGGATGTCGCTGATCATATCGGAATGGTTTTTTGGCGCGACTGGCAGAAATATGTAAAATCAATCAATCCGGATGCTTACCTGGTGGGTGAAATCTGGTGGGAAGAATGGCCGGATGCACTGATGAATCCTGTTCCCTATGTAAGCGGAGATATTTTTGATGCCGTAATGTTCTACCAGGTTTACCGCCCGGCACGAAGTTTCTTTGGTAAAATGAATGATGAAATTGATGCTGAACAGTTTAAAGACAGTCTGGAGTTACAGTGGAACAGACTCAGACCATCAACTGTAAAAGCAATGATGAATACAGCTGCGACGCATGATTCTCCACGTTTATTAACATCTTTCGCCAATTCAACAAAATATAAATACCAGGCCAAACCCAATGACAATCCTGATTATATAACTGGTAAACCCGATGATGAAACTTACCAGAGGGTTAAGCTTTATTTGATTCATCAATTCACCACTCTTGGCGCACCCCAGATTTGGAATGGGGATGAATTAGGAATGTGGGGAGGTGATGACCCAGATTGTCGCAAGCCACTCTGGTGGCCTGAATTTGAGTTTGATCCCGAATACAGAAATAATTTTCAACCCGGCAAAAAAGAATTCGATGAGGTTGGGTTCAATAAGGAGCATTTTGAGTTTTATAAAAAAATCATTCAAATCAGAAAAGAAAACCCTGTTTTGGTTGACGGATCATTTGAATTTTTGGTTGCATCGGGTAAAAGACTCTCCTACAAAAGAAAGAATGATACCGATGAGATCATTGTGATATTCAATCTCGAAGATGAAGACAGTGAGTTTGAATTACCGGAAGGAGAGATGTTTGTAAACCTGCTTGATGGTTTGAACACAAGAGGACAGGTGTTGTTGCCATCTTTAGAAGCGGGTGTTTTTAAAAGAATCAGTGAATAAACGATAACTTCGGGCGTGGACGCCCGAAGCAGCGCCGGGGATAAAAAACAGTTCAATTAAAAATTTTCTCCTTCCTGATAAACGTGGTTTGAGTTATGTCGCTTTGGTTATCACTCAATTTTTCCGACATTTGTGGCAAAGCCGCGTTTATGTTCGAAATCATCCAGGTTCTGTTAATTATTGTTGCGGCTATAATATTTATATTCCTGTTCTGGGCAGGAATTGTCTCATTTAAAGAAAATGAATTCAGAGCATCCAGTCGATTTTTTATTTTATCGTTCATAAGTCCAATTCCCTACCTGATGATTTCATTATTTAGCTTTCCATATCAGTTCGAACTGGAACTTGTCTTGCTCGCCATCACTATTTTCCTCCCCTTAATATTCTTTCTGCCAATTAGCCGAAACACTGCATATCAGCAAACAAACCCTGCAACAAGGATCGATGAACGCGATACCATGTTCTCCCGCAATGAATTAAAATCTGGGACAGAAGCATTTGAAGAATACTATCGAAACAATCCCGACAAAAAAGCGGCTGATGATGTATTCAGGTCAAAAGTAGGATTATTAAAACCCGGTTCATCACAATACAATCCTTTTCAATTTGCTTCTGCCAACGCCAGTTTCGAAACCATTGAGGCTTTGCGTAACAAGGTCAATGGACCGGTAAATCCGGATCAGGTCAAGGTTGAACCAGAACGAATAACAAATTACATCAGGCAATGGTCGAAAAAGCTTGGAGCACTTGATTGCGGAATTTCCGGATTGAAGGATTATCATCTCTATTCGGTTGGCGGTCGCGCCGAACGAAGGAATAAACCGGTAGTCAACAGCCACAAATACGCGCTGGCATTTACCGTTGAAATGGATAAAACCATGATGGATTCTGCACCGTCCGGTTCTATTGTAATGGAGTCGGGGCAGCAATACCTTGAATCAGGCAAGATCGCTTTGCAGGTGGCTTCTTTCATTCGAAACCTCGGCTATGAAGCCAGGGCAAATATTGACGGAAATTATGAGGTGGTTTGCCCATTGGTTGCCCGCGATGCCGGACTTGGTGAAATTGGGCGTATGGGTTTATTGATGACCCCAAAACTCGGCCCACGAGTCAGAATATCAGTTGTTACCACCGATCTCCCGCTTTTAATTGACCAACCTCTTTACAATTATTCCATGATCGACTTTTGTGGGAAATGCAAAAAATGTGCAGATGCATGTCCGAGCAAGGCTATTTCATTCAATGAAAAAGAGGAAATTGATGGTGTAAAACGATGGCAAATCAACCAGGAATCCTGCTTCACTTTGTGGTGTCAGCTGGGGACGGATTGTGGCAGGTGCATCAGTGTTTGTCCATATTCACATCCTGACAATTTGCTGCATAACCTGGTAAGGTCAGGATTAAAAAATTCAAGTTTATTTAGGGCAGTGGCCTTGAGAATGGATGATTATTTTTATGGCAGAAAGCCTCCATCAGCACCTTTACCAGGATGGTTGGATATAAAAACGAAAGAATGAAAATCGCATTAATACAACAACACGCTACCAAAAACAAACAGGATAATGTTAAGCGGGGGATTGAAGCCTTTAAAAGAGCAGCAGAACAAGGAGCAGAGCTCGTTTGTTATGCTGAACTGGCTTTTGAACCCTTCTTTCCGCAGCATTCAGCACGTGGGAGTCAAACTCACCTGGCAGAAACAATTCCGGGACCAACTACTGAAAAGTTTCAGCAATTAGCACAAGAATATAAAATTGTAACTATTCTGAATTTATTCGAAAAGGAAGGTGAATTTACTTATGATACTTCACCTGTAATTGATGCTGATGGAACATTGCTTGGCAAGACAAGAATGGTCCACATCCCTGACTATGAGAACTTCCGTGAAAGATGCTATTATACTCCAGGGGATCTTGGCGCAGGGGTTTTTGATACAGCTGTTGGTAAGGTTGGGATTGCCATTTGCTACGACAGGCATTATCCTGAATATATGCGATCGCTGGCAATAAAGGGTGCTGAATTAGTGTCCATCCCACAGGCAGGTGCAGTAGGTGAGTGGACTGATGGCCTTTACCAGGCCGAAATGCAGGTGGCAGCTTTTCAGAATGGTTATTTTACGGCATTGTGCAACAGGGTAGGGAAGGAAGAAAAACTCGAATTCTCAGGCGAATCCTTCGTGTGTGATCCCGATGGGAAAGTAATTGCCAGTGCAGGTTTTGGAACAGATGAAATCCTTATGTGTGAGGTTGATTTGTCTGCTGTAAAAGAGTCGCATGTGCATAAACTATTTTTACAGGATCGACGTCCTGAGTTATACAATGATTGGATATGAAACAGCGATTTAAACATGCCATAGTCAGGAAACCTTGCCGGAATATGGTAAATGGTTTGACTGATGCAAACCTTGGCATACCCGATTACGAACTGGCACTTGTTCAGCACAAACAATATGTTGAAGTATTAAAATCGTGTGGACTCAAAGTGGAGGTTTTGGATGCTGATGAGAACTACTCTGATTCCTGTTTTGTAGAAGATGTTGCTTTGTGTACGCCTCATTGTGCTATTGTAACACGACCTGGATCCGTTTCACGAAGAGGCGAAACAGTTGCAATGCAAAAAGTACTTGAAAATTATTATCAAAACATCGAATTTATTTCTGCTCCGGGAACATTGGATGCCGGTGATGTGATGATGGTTGGTAACCATTTTTTTATCGGTTTATCCGAAAGGACAAATAAAGCAGGAGCAAGTCAGTTGATTGCTGTTCTGGAAAAATATGGAATGATTGGTTCAACAGTAAAACTGGAAGAAGTGCTTCACTTGAAAACAGGTGTTGCTTACCTCGAAAACAACAACCTGGTTGTTTGTGGTGAGTTCATATCAAAACCAGCATTTAGACAATATAATTTGATTGAAATACCAGTAGGTGAAAGTTATGCAGCCAATTGTATCTGGGTGAATGGCAGGGTGATCATACCTTGCGGTTTTCCGGTTACTAAACAATTGATTAGTGATTCCGGATACCCTGTAATTGAAGTGGACATGACAGAATTCCAAAAACTGGATGGTGGTGTAAGTTGTCTGTCGTTAAGGTTTTAGACTTGTATTGGCGACTTTAGTCGCCAAAAGAATATTTAATAATTAACATGCACATTTGCGCTGAAATGAAGTGTAATGGCGACTTTAGTCGCCAAATAAAAAAGCCCCTTGTTGGTGTCATCACCAACAAGGGGCTTCGTACACAAACTAAGTTCTAATTATTTATAAAATGAAGATTTATTATTTTCTACTGTTGTTTGCCATCATATCCTGCAACACAGAAAAGGTTTCTGATAAA
>JAUVKF010000054.1 GCA_030596395.1 Chlorobiota bacterium
TCAACCTGTGGTGGCATAGGAACTACATAAACATTGCCATTAACGGTCATGGGTTCGTTTGAACCGTTTAATACCTGTTCAACTGCACGTTTTTTATCTGCTAATAAATAATCAGCATTTTTTAGCGGAGGGAACGCCCCGGGAAGTCCCTCACCGGTTAACTGATGACAGGCAACACATTTCTCTACATATATTTTTGCACCATTTGGAAATTTGGCATCGGCCGGATCATCCGGTAACAAAATTGTTGTTTCTGTGTTATTGGCTTCGGAAGCTTTGAAATCGAAAGAACTACCGGCAAATACGATGATACTTGCCAGGATAATTAGTAAACTGTACTTTTTCATAATTATAGAATTTAGTTATTAATTGATTGTAAAATTTTATCGTAAATAAAAAGTGCTTTGCATCATATTCTGATCTTCTTTTTGATGCATCATTTTCTCATGAGGTTTCAGCATTTTCTTTTTTGGACTCACGTATGGAATTCCAAGTGAAAGGCCTCTTAAGATAAACAGCACCCCCAGTAAAATAATGAACGCAGATAAAACCCAGTTATATCTTTTTCTGATACTTGACCCTATCATATTGCCAATCAAAGGGATGGCTAACATAACCGGGATTGTTCCGAGGCCAAAGATAATCATGTAAATAATACCTTGATAAATATCGTTGGTATTAATGGCACCTGCAACGGCTACATAAACCAATCCACAGGGCAACAACCCGTTTAACAGGCCGATCAAAAATAAGGAGGGAATCGAGCTGATTGCGAACAGTTGTCGAAATTTGCCGATGAGCTTTCCGGCATATCCAAAAAAGAATTGCTCAAATTGTACTTTTCCACGAAACAACACCGGGAAAAGCACTGATAAAATCATGATAATCCCAATACCTATTGAGGCCCATTGTTGTAAACCGGCCATTTCAATACCCTGTCCGAGTAGGCCAAACAAACCACCCAATAATCCGTAGGTTAGTGTTCGTCCAATGTTGTAAGTCAGTCCGCCCAGTAGTTTATTACTCCAGCTTTTTTTCCCTAAAGGCAAGGCAATGGCAATAGGACCGCACATCCCGATGCAATGTAAACTTCCCACCAGCCCGGTCATCAGGGCCAGTAAATACATCTCGTTCATTTGTTGTTAATTGAAGTTAAATGGTTTTTCAAAATAATACTGCTTTCCATTTTCTGACCAGGAAATTTTAACCAAATATTTACCTTTAACAAATTCTGATTTGGGAAACTCCATCAAAAAGGTCGAGTCGAAATCTATTTTAAACAATCGGTCATACTGCGTGTGTGAAGGTCTGAAAAAAAGAATTGTTCCTGAATCGGGTTGAATTGCGGGAAATTGAATAGCAATAGCCTTTTCGGTTTTGAAAATTTTAAAGCTGCTTTTATATGGTTTTGCATTTTTGATCTCATCAATCCTATCCTGGTATTTTAGTCCCTTTGGATAATAATCTTTCTCAACGAGATTGGTATCAATTTTTGTAGTCAAATAAACGAGTACAAAAATAAAACTCATAAAAATGATGATGGCTATCAACAGCTTCGATCCCCAGTTCCATTTCATATTATTCCTTTATTTAATTGCAAATTTAGTCCAATTCAATCTGATTGCTATTCTAAACTAAGGCGTATTCAAATCACTTGGTCCGATGAATGCACTCTTATAATCTTCCACTTTTTCACCATTGGTGTATATTCCGATATCAATATTGAATTTGGACTGTTTCATTTCGGATTTAGGAATAACCACAAGGAAAGTACCTTTTCCTACTTCACCTTTTTGAACAACTGCTTTATCACCAAGCATTTTAATTTTCCCACTATGCGATTCGAGTTTGAATTCAACCTCAATTGGCAACCTGATCTTGTTTACAACATTGAAATTATAAATATTGCTTATGCTGTCGTTACCATATTTCTGGAATAGTGATCCCCGTGCCCTCAGGATAGTAGCTTCAAAATCACCCCTGGTCATAAATAATCCTGTAACGAAAAAGATAAGTAGCGTAAGAACAGTGGAATAGGCAATTGAACGTGCATTGAAAATAGAATGATGTCCTGTTCTTATGCCATCTTCAGAGTCGTACCGTATTAGCCCTTTTGGTTTTTTAACTCTTTTCATAACGCTGTCACACGCGTCAATACAAGCTGTGCAATTGATACATTCAAGCTGGGTTCCGTTTCTTATATCAATTCCTGTTGGACAAACAGTAACGCAGGCACTACAATTAATGCAATCGCCTTCAACTTTATTAAGAGGCCCTCTGGGTTCTCCTCTTTTATAATCATATCCAACAAGTATTGTTTTTTTATCTGTAAGAACCCCTTGAAGCCTTCCGTAAGGGCAGGCAATAATACAAACCTGTTCCCTGAAGAAAGCGAATATGAAGTAGAAAATTCCTGAAAAAATAAGCATGCCAATAAAACCATTGAAATGGACCACAGGCCCTTCAGAAATATATTGTAGGATCACATCCATACTAAGGACATAGGACAGGAAAGTAAAAGCAGTAACAAGCGTAAATGAATAAAATATAATATGCTTCAGGGTTTTTCGCCATATTTTGTTGAAATTCCATGGGGCATCGGCTAATTTTCTTTGGGCAGCAGCATCACCTTCAATGAGGTATTCAATACGTCTGTAAACAAATTCCATAAAAATGGTTTGCGGGCATACCCAACCGCAAAATAACCTGCCGAAAATAACAGTGAACAGGGCAATAAAAACCAGAGCTGTAATAAATGTTAGCAGAATAAGATGAAAATCTTGCGGCCAGAAAATGACGCCGAAGATGATAAATTTTCGCTCCAGGATATTGAACAGAAAAATCGGATCGCCTTTATATTTGATAAAAGGTACCAGGTATAAAAAAGCAAGTAGAATGACAGCGACAATCTTTCGTTGGTTAAACAATTTACCTTTAGGTTTTTTTGCGTATATCCAATTGCGTTTTCCTTCATTGTCTACAGTGGACATTTTGTCACGAAAATAGGTCTGATCTTTTTTGGTTTTCTTCTCTTCCATTGTAATTCAGTTGTTATGTATAAATATACATATATACTTTTTAGATTGTGATCTAAAATCAGGAAGCCGGATTATTTGGTCCGGCTTCCATATCAAATGTGTTTGTGTGAAATCACGTTAATACTCAGTTCCTTCAGGGGCTTTGGGTGTAGCCGGGCTTGTGCCCTGTAATTTAACCAGTATAAAACTAATCACTTCCAGGCGTTTCTGCTCTGATAATTGGTCTTTGTAGGGTATCATTCCCTTTTCGATAACACCGGTAGTTATAATGTTAAACATGTCTTCAACGGTATTACCATGTATCCAATAGTTATCAGTCATATTAGGGCCAACAAGTCCGCCTCCATCAACCAAATGGCATACTGCACAAATCTTGTCCCAGGTTTCTTTACCACTTGCTATTGATGTTTCATCTTCAAGTAAAACCAATTTAAATTCAATTGCTTCAGATTGTACCGGTTTATTCATTTCAGCTTCTACCATTGCTTTTTCGTATTCACGATCTTGCACAAGATCATCAGAATGAAAGACAAAAAGACGAATGCAATAAACTATTGAAAAGATTATAGTAATATAAAACAGCCATTTCCACCAGGGTGGCAGATCATTATCAAGTTCTCTGATGCCATCATAATCATGATCTTTGATTAGCTTATCATTAGTCAGGGTGTCATATTCATAATCTTCGTTATGATGCTGATTAATATTTTCTTTAGCCATATTTTTCTTTTTAAAATTTCAGGTTAAATGATTTTCATCATTCAGATCGCAAACTTTATCAAGAGGAAGATTCTTCATTTCTTCAATGTACTTTTTATCAGCTGTCAGCGCCATATAGCCAACAATTATAAAAAAGACAAAGAATAACAATAAAGAAATGATAGGAAATATTTCTACTCCTGCTATCTGTTCCATAGTATGAATAACGATCTTCATGATTTACTTAATAAAGTACAAGTTTAGTTTACTCATTATATATATCATTACCAAGGCGTTGTAAATAAGCGATGATTGCAATAATCTCTTTGTTATCATCAACTTGGATTCCGCCGGCACGTAAGCCTTCTGCAATTTTAGCAGCTTGTATATTTAAATGTTCTGTTGGATCCTGTCCCTTTAGGTAGTCATCATAAGGAACACCTAATCCCTCTAAAACACTGATCTTTGATTCGAGTGTAGAAACATCAAGGTCTCTGTTGGCTAACCAGGGATAAGGAGGCATTATGGATTCCGCATTTAATTTTTGCGGATCAATCATGTGGTTATAATGCCACGAATCAGGTTTGTAATTCGGAAGAGTTTTTACACCTTCGCGTGCCAAATCCGGTCCGGTACGTTTCGATCCATACTGGGACGGGTGGTCATATACTGTTTCACCGGCTTTGGTATAATCACCATAACGCTCAACTTCATCACGGAACGGACGGATCATTTGAGAGTGGCACAAATAGCAACCTTCCCTGACATAAATATCGCGTCCTTCTAGTTCTAATGGCGTATATGGCTGAACACTTGATATTGTTGGTACATTGGATTTAACCAGGTACATCGGTACGATTTCAATCAGCCCGCCAATTAAGATAACCACTAAGGCTACAACGGTAAATTGTAAAGGTCTTCCTTCCAGTTTTCTGTGCCATCCTTCGCCTGCTTTCGGAGCAGGTTTTGCTGGAGCCTGATCTTCTTCATATCTTACAAAACTTCCGGATTTTGCAGTTTTCCATACATTAACCACAAACAAAATAGCTCCGATGAAATAGAGTGATCCGCCAAATGCACGTAGATAATACATCGGAAGTATCTGTGTTACTGTTTCCAGGAAGTTAGGGTAAGCCAGGTAACCTTCTTCTGTAAACTGTTTCCACATTAAGGCCTGTGTAAATCCTGCGAAATATAACGGTATTGAGAAGAACAACATGCCCAGCGTGGCAATCCAGAAGTGGGTATTGGCCAATTTTACTGACCATAGTTTAGTTTTAAACAAACGGGGGACCAACCAGTAGATCATACCAAAGTTAAGCATTGCATTCCAGCCTAGTGTGCCAATGTGAACGTGTGCGATAGTCCAGTCGGTAAAGTGGCTTAATGCGTTAACCGTTTTCAGTGCAAGCATAGGGCCTTCAAATGTTGCCATACCGTAAGCAGTTACACCCACAACAAACATTTTCAAAACAGGATCTTCGCGAACTTTGTCCCAGGCGCCCCTTAAGGTTAGTAATCCATTAATCATACCGCCCCATGATGGAGCGATCAGCATGATAGAGAATACAACGCCGAGGGCTTGTACCCAGTCAGGAAGTGCTGAATAAAGAAGGTGGTGAGGACCGGCCCAGATATAAAGGAAAATCAACGACCAGAAGTGGATGATCGATAATTTGTAGGAATAAATTGGTCGGTTGGATGCTTTTGGAATGAAGTAATACATTATACCCAAAATAGGTGTTGTGAGGAAAAATGCAACTGCATTGTGTCCGTACCACCATTGTACCAAAGCATCCTGGACGCCGGCATAAATAGGGTAACTGTGTAAAAATGAAGTTGGTATTTGCAAATTATTTACAATGTAAAGTACAGCAATTGTTACCCAGGTTGCAATGTAAAACCAGATGGCCACATAAATGTGTTTGGTCCTGCGCTTAACCAAGGTCATGATCAGGTTAAGCCCGAAGACAACCCAAATGATTACTACCAGTACATCGATAGGCCATATCAATTCTGCATATTCTTTTGATTGTGTTAAGCCTAAAGGGAATGTAATCGCTGCAAGAAGAATAATCAGTTGCCATCCCCAGAAGTGAATGTTGCCTAGTGCTTTACTAAACATAGGGGTTTTTAACAGCCTGGGTGTTGAGTAATAAACAGCCAGGAAAATACCATTCCCTACAAAGGCAAAAATGGCTGCATTTGTATGCAATGGCCTTAAGCGGCCAAATGACAGCCATGAAATACCCCCGCTCATATTAGGGAATATCAACTCAAATGCTGCTGTTAAACCAACTAACATGCCTACAACTCCCCACAATACAGTGGCGAAAAGAAACATTTTTGTCAGCCTGTTGTCATAGGTAAATTTTTCTAACTGCATAAGCTTAATTTATTTATTGTTGATAGGTTTGTTTGTTATTATCTGGTTTGTTGTTGTTTGATTCTTTTTCATCAGGTTCACTTAACTCTTCTTCATCTTTTTTTTTATTGGTTTGGCATCATCAAATAACATGCGCATGGCAGGAGATTCAGTATCATCATACTGTCCGCTTTTTACTGCCCAAATAAATCCAGCAAGGAAACCTCCGGCGACTACGACACCAAGAATAATTAGAAAAAAGATAACAGACATAGAATTGTGGTAGTTACAAATAGCAATACGGCCCCAAAAATATGTTAAATATATGTAAATACCAACATATGTCAGTATTTGAGAATTATTCTTAATAAGACTGTAAGTAGTATAAATGGAGCCTGTTAGGATAGTTGTTTACGGGCCATTATTGAAATAGCAAAGGTGGCAAATGCAACAACACTAACTGAACTAATGGGCATTAGGATTGCTGCAATAAGGGGTGAAAGTGTGCCTTGTACTGCAAAATAAATCCCAACAAGGTTGTATAGAAACGATATGGTAAAGCTTATATAAACTACTTTCATTGAGATGTTTGTAAACCTGATAAACTTATACAACTTGTTAAATTTTGAAGATTCAATAATTCCATCACAGGCAGGAGAAAAGGAGTAGATGTCATCAGCGATCGTAAGTCCGATATTGCTTTCAATCAAGGCACCTGCGTCATTTAGTCCATCACCGATCATCAGCACATTACTATCTTCATTTTTTAATTTTCTGATAAAATACATTTTATCCGTCGGGCTCTGGTTAAATTGAAGCAAGGTGTCTTCTCCAAATAAAGGAAGCAGGTTTTTCTTTTCTGATTCGTTATCGCCTGAAAGCAAATACATTTTGTATTTAGTTTTAAAATCGCCGATTACTGTTTCCAGCCCGTTTCGGTATTGATTTTCAATTTGAAAGTATCCTTTTATTTCATCACCGATAAAAACATAAACATTCGTTGATTCAGGATTTTCGTCTTCTTTACCCGATACAAACTTTTTTGATCCTAGGTTGATGCGCTCCCCGTCTGCGATACCGGTAATACCCATTGCAGGAATCTCTATAAAATCCTTAATAGAGGTTTCTCCCTTTACCGTTATCGAATTCGCGATAGTGGTACTGAGGGGATGGCTTGAATTGGATGCCAGCGATTTAATGACTGCCAAATGATGATCAGAAAGATGCTGACCCATCCATTCAACTTTCATGGTTTGGTTTAAGGTTAATGTTCCGGTTTTATCAAATACCACCGTATTTGCTTTATTCAAATTCTCAATTACCTCAGTATTTTTAATATAAAAACCATGTCTTCCGAAAACCCTCATTGTACTCCCAAATGTGAATGGGATGGTTAATGCCAGGGCGCAAGGGCAGGCGATGATAAGCACAGATGTAAAAGCAAATAGAGCCAGCGAAGGATCAACAAAAAGCCAGAATAAGCCTGCTGAGGCTGCAACCAGAAGAATGATAACCGTAAAATATTCACTCACTTTTGTGATCAGGTTTTTAAGCGTAGATTCATTTTCGCGCTTTGAA
Source organism: Chlorobiota bacterium (assembly GCA_030596395.1). Lineage (GTDB taxonomy): Bacteria > Bacteroidota > Bacteroidia > Bacteroidales > F082 > JAADID01. The sequence continues at coordinate 7,681 of JAUVKF010000054.1, forward strand.
GCATCCTGGTTCCATAATTGCGTCAGGTAACTTTGTTCAACCTCTTTTATCACTTCAAGTTCAAGTATTCCACCCACCTGCCGGCCTCCTGCAAAAACCATATCACCTTTCTGTTTTGGTACGGGGATAGATTCGCCCGTGACAAATGAATAATCAATATTGGTACTTCCATTAAGAATTTTGGAATCGACAGGTATCAACTCCTGGTTTCTTATCAGGATGTGGTCATCTTTTTTAAGGTTTGCAAGTGCGATATGTTCCTCTTTGCCTTCATTTATTTTAGTAACAGCCACGGGAAAATATGATTTATAGTCCCGCTCGAACGACAGGGCCTGATAGGTTTTGCCCTGGTACCATTTTCCAATCAGAAGAAGAAAAACCAAACCGACCAGTGAATCAAAATAACCAATGCCATTTCCCGAAAAAATATCAAAAGTACTTTGCCCGAACAACATAAAAACACCAAGCGTGATAGGGACATCTATATTTATTATTTTATGCTTCAGGCCTTTAATAGCTGATAAATAATAGTCATTCGCGCTATAAAAAACTACAGGTAGTGATAGTACAAAACTCAGCCATCCAAAATAACTGATAAAACTATCCTCAAGCTGGTCACCACCGGGAAGGTATTCGGGAAAGTTGTATAGCATTACGTTGAGCAGGCTAAATCCGGCCACACCAATTTTTAATAATAAATTTCGGTCACTGCTTTTTTTATCTTTTTCATCAAGTTGGTCGAGCGTTATTTCCGGTACATAATGTATTGATGCTAACAATTCAACCAGCTGGCGAAGCGAAGATTCCTGATCTTTAAAAGTAATGCTGACTGTTTTCCTGGGAAAATTTACATTGGAATGAACAACAGCCGGGTTAAGCGTATAAAGGTTTTCGAGTAGCCAGATGCATGAGGCACAATGAATGGTTGGAATGAAAAGGTCAATTTTACTGATCCCACCATCCGAGAAGCTCAATAATTTTTCTTTGATCTCATCCAGGTCGAGGTAAGCATACTTATCGCCATATTCCTGTTGTTCAACCCTGATCCCGGCCATGGGCTGGATATCGTAATATTTGTCCAGTTTTTTTTCATTCAATATCTGGTAAACAGTTTTGCAACCATGACAGCAGAATGGCTTATCATCCCACATAACAGGATGTTTCCCGCAATCTTCACCGCAATGGATACATTTTACGCCCATAAGGAGGTTGGGTTTGGAGTTTGGAGTTTGGAGTTTGGAGTTTGGAAATACAGCTTAGTAGTAACGACATGTACAAAAAGGTATATTTTTTGGTCAAGCATTTTATTTAAGCAAGATTTTAATATGTCATTATTCCAATTATTCATCACTCCAAATTAGTTGATATCCAATAGTTATTGAAAAACTCCACCTTTGTCCACTTTAACTACCATATATTCCGGGAAGGTTACTGCCCACATACCTCTCGGGTGTCCAACCTCAAAATTAATGGCCTTATCATCAGGATAAAGCCGGGCTATTTTTTCAGCTACTTTCGGGTCAATATCTGTGCCTGGGTTACCATGACAATTTAAACAAAGTGCATCTGTATAAAAAACTTTATAGTAAACAGGTCTTCCATCATTATCCCATCCGATTTGTGCCGGAACCCTGTTTGAATTTAAACTCTGAATAACAAAACTTTTATATAAATTACTTATATTCTCGGACATTTCATTGTTTGGATTCCTGTTTTTCTTGGCAAGACGTTTGACCATCACTTGTTCGGCCTGGCCGATAGAATCCATTATCTCCTGGGCTCTTTCACTACAAAAACTTATAGCATATTCAAGACCATGTTTTTTAACTGCTTTTTGCAGTTCATACTTCAGCGCCTTTTTAGCTTTAATAGAAACTTCTCTTCCCCTGATCACCAGTGCATTTCTTACACTGTCATTCATAGTAATGCGCTCAACTACATCAGGTTTTATAACAAGAGGTGTATATTCCTTTTTTTCGGTTTTAACAGCTTTTTTTGAACGTTGTTCCATACAAGAGGTGACAACCAAAATAAAGCTTGTAACCGCCAATAAATAGATTATTCTCATACTAACTTTACTTAATTAAGATGCTAACACATCAATTACCTTTCCTGAAAAATGCAAATCCTTGCCTGCCAATTGATGATTGAAATCCATTGTAATTACTTTGTCCAGCACATTTACAATCCTGCCCATATGCTTGTTGCCATCATTATCAGTCATTGGGATGATATTTCCCATCCGTAACATTTTTTCATCGGTTTTTCCGTCAACTTCAAAAGTGTCTTTCGGTATATCAAATACGGCATATGGGTCAACCGGGCCATAGGCATCCTCGGCTTTCAATACGAAATCAAAATCCTGCTTGCTTTTTAAGCCGTTCAAATTAGCTTCAAATGCCGGAAGCATCTGGTTGATACCAAATTTGAAAATTGCCGGTTGTTCAGCATCTACTTTTTCTATCAGTTTTCCGTTTTCAGCCAGGGTAAGCGTATAAATTAGTTTTGCTGTTTTGTTTGGGCCAATTTCCATGAGGACTTTTTGTTAATGCGCAAAAGTAATACTTCCTGTTTTGTACAAGTATTTTTTGATAAATTTTCCCGAAACCTTCCTCGGCTGCCCATGCCTGAAGTAAAGCAGTAATGAAGTACCATTGAGATAAGTAAATATAAACGTGCAATTGCGACCTCTGATGCCAGTCAATCCTGAAATTGTAAAACCTCCCAAAAACAACTTACGTTTATTTGCGAGCTACCTTTGGGTTGGGCTGTGTGTTGGAATAGCGTGGCAATCTCCATGTACAGTTCTGGTTCCTACTTAGGGGATTCTTTCGTCCTGCTATCGCAGTCCTCTGAATTAAACGTGTGTTTTTTGTATTTCGTTTAATTGCCTGCCTTCGCAGCGACGACTACGTGTCCGTCTGCCTCAGTTTTACAGTGGACAGGCAGGCAAGCGAGCGCCTACAGTCGTTTGGCGACTTTATGGCGCGGATAATAGTCGCCTAACGACTATAAGGCAGCGATGAATACAGGCAAAACAAACACCGTTTCCCCAACCCACCGGAAAAGGTTTGATTTCGAAAAGGACACAGGGAAATAAATCAAAACAAACAAAATCAGGTTCATCAGTAATTCGATAATCAATGCCCCTACAATTACTTTATCATCGAAAAGAAACAAACCTGCTATTAATATGATAGCAACAGCACAAAAAAGAATAGTCAGAATAATTCGGGTTTTTTTCAGGCCATGAAAAATTGAAAATGATTTTAGCCCATCTGCTTTATCGAGGTGAAAATCGTAGTAAGAAATGATGACACTTTCGGCCCATGCCAGATACAACAGAATACCGAATATAAAATATTGAGAAAAAGACAGGGGTTCATGGTGCCAAACAAGCGGAGCGAGGAGTATCCCCAGAATATACACAATTGCGATAAAAAACTCTTTTTGAATATACCTGATCTTTAATTTATCCTGTAATGAAACCAGAATAAAATAGAATATGACAAATACCGATAATCCAAGTCCGAAAAATATGATTTGTTCATCAAGAAAAATGAAGCTTAAACCTATCGCTGCTGACCCTGATATTATGATTAATGGAAAAAGTATTTTTCGATTATGATAGTGGAACCTGTGTCGATAAATATGGCTTTGCCCTTTTTTTTTAAAGCCATCAACCAGGTGATCGAAGGTATATATTGACCAAACGGCGAGAGGAAGTACAACCCACCAAACCGGATTTGCATCAATGCCCAAAATAATTATGGCAAAAAGTCCCACTGATATAGAACCCAGCACAACATCAAGGCTAAGAACTTGATACAAAGATTGTTTTTGAATTTTTATGGCGTTCAAAAAGAAACATTTAAAGGATAACAGAAAATGAATAGTGTATTTTATTCGGATATTTTTGTTGCATATAAAGTAACCACAATTCTAAATTCATCGGGTACGATAAAACTTTTATCGCTTTTAGCATCAGTTTTCGACATGCTGTTGATGCCCCAGTCGGTCCGGTCAATAAAGATGGTGTCAGAAATTGCTATAAGCTTGTCGTCTTCAAATACAATGTTCGCATTAAAACTTAAACATTTACTAATCCCTATTACCATTAAATCACCCGTAATGATATATTCTGAATTGTCTTTTTGTGAAACATGATCAATAGTAAAAGTACTGCACGGAAAATTTTCTGTATCGAAAAAAACATCTGACCGTATTGTATTTTGTAAGGTTAACCGCATCAACTCATAATCAATATCCTTATTGATAATGCTATCCATACAAATATTAACCTCGCCTTGAATTATCTGATCATCATTAATAATTAAATATCCCTTTTTCAAAAGAACAATTCCATTATGAATATCGATGAACCATTTAACCAGACTTTGATCGGTATCAACCTGATAAACTGTGGAATCCGGTTCAGAAATTAACGGTGAAAAAGAACTATTAGTTTTAGTAGTACCAAAGTGAATAAGGGTACTGAAAAGTAAAATAGTTGTTATGATGAATCTCACTAGCATATTTTAGTCATCGTTACTTCCCACACTACAAACGCCGGTAATTCTATTGTCAACAATAAGTTCCTGAATTTCCGGCGGTATATTAATTGCATCCGTAAAATTAGTGTTTACAAATTCAACTGCAAAAAAATTGCAGTCTTTAATGTCGGCACCCGTAAAGTCTGCATCTTGCAAATGTGCACCTCTAAAATCAACATTCCACAGACGCGAGTTTACAAAACTTGTTTCTTCAAGCCCCGCACCTGTAAAGTCAGAATAACTAAAGTCGGACGAATCGAGTTTTGCACCGGCGAAAACAGTAATAATAAATTTAATATGCACCATCTTGCTTCCGGTAAAGTCAGCATCGGTAAATTCAGATTCTTTCATCAGGGCATTGGTAAAGTCACTGTTCCGGAAGTTGGTCCGGTGACCTCTTACGCCAAACATATTTGCACCTCTGAAGTCAGAATTTTCAAGGCTTGCGTCGTTTACGAAAATCCTGAAAAGCGTACCACGGCTGAATAGGCAGTTTGATAAATCAGAACTATCAAAGCTTGACCACCTCATATCAGAAAACCGAAAGTCGGAATTTGATAAATCAGCATTTTCGGCACGTGCCGAACGAAAACTCGCTCCTCTAAAGTCAGAATTTTGAACATTTTCCCTATTCCAGTAAACCTCATCAAGATCGGCAAGCCTAAAGTCGTCATTATCCTGAGGGAAGGATGTAATACCCTTTTTACGTTTCTCGCCGTTTTCAAGAAAAATCTCCTCATTAACAACGGCCTTGCGAATTGATTTGCTTGTAAAATTGGCAAGTTTAAACATGTTAGATGTATCGGGAACAGGTTCATATAAAATAGAGTGAGAATTGTCTTCAGTTATAAAGAAGCAGGAGGATGATATTGATAGAATTAAAATAAACGAAAGGATTAAAACACCGGAACGAATTCTTCTTATCATGGTTTAAATAATATCTTTTCTATTGAAATTTCTGTTTCCAAAAACACCAAACACCAAACCTAAAATTATAGGATAGGAGATTGCAAATATAATAAATACGCCTCTGCTAACAGTGTCGAGGATATAGTATGAAGCGGCTCCCATGACTGTTAATTTGGGGTCGAATAATACCAGAACTGCAGTACGGAATACCTGGAGGGGGTTGAGCATTCCAAGTCCAATTACCATTTCGGGATTAAACCTGAACTTAAGCATGATACCCATTAAAATTAAATCAAGGAAAGCTACCAATAACAACCATATTATGAATGCAGAACTAACAGCTAAATCCTGAGAATGAGCTACTGCGGAAATGAACATACTGATACCAAGGAAACAAAATATCATGGAAGCAAGTAAGGCACCATAAAGTGCAAACAAATCCCATGGAACATCAATATTTGTTATTGTTCCCCAGATTGCAGCACCGAGCAGGGCTATAAAAACAGGAACAAAAACAGTTATAAATTTACTGATAAACTTACCCCAAAAGTAACCTGAAAATGAAATAGGTAATGACAATACATATTCCATTACATTCGATTCGCGATCGCCCACAACAGAACGTACAGTTGAAATTAAAACATAAATGGGCAGAATAACCATGCTTACCTGCATAAAAGTTACCATAAGCCGGCTTAAACCGACAAAACCAATAATCTGCGATTCGGTAATTCCCATAGCAAACATCACAGCTACAAATCCGCCAAACATCAGGCTATATACCCAAAACCATTTTGACCTCAGGTTTTGCCTGATGTCAAGTATCAATATTTCCTTAAATCCACTGTTCATGCTTGTTAGTATTTTTGGTTCTACTGTTATTTTATTGGTAACTGATTTTATTGGTTCTACTTTTAGTTTACTTATAATGATTGAATGCTTAAATGCCTAAATGTTTAAATTATTAATAACAACTAATTCTCAGATAATAAAAGGAATGCACAATAAAGAAAGGGTGTTTTGTATTTAAACAATCCTTTTATTATCGCATTTTAGCATTCAATCATTATCGCATTTATCAAAGTTCTACTAAATTCGCATTAGTACCGTATTTTTTTTCATATATTCAAACTACTAAACTAATGGTGCATATCCATATTTTTGGCTTTGATAAACTCCTCACGCATTGTAATCCCATCATGAATCCGCTGCACTGTTGTTTCATAATCGAAAGTAGAATCGGCTTTATTTTTAAGGGCACCATATCCGTAGCCCATTGGGGTTCTGTCGCCGTAGCGGTACCAGGCCTTTTGCACCTCTATCCATTCACCTGTTTCACAGTCACCTATCCACGATTTAGCATTTTCCCCTTCATACCTAACCCAGGCATCGGTTCCCATATATTCAATAAGGCATCCAAGGTCGTCGTACCAAAGCACTTCTTCGTACATATTTATTGATTGAACAGAATACTTTTGATCTGCCATTCCCATAAGGCAGTTCACACAAATATCACGGTCCCAGTTAATCTCACGGGGACTCTGGTCGATTTCCCTGTTACAGGCAAAAGCCATGAACAGGATGGAAATTGCAATTAGTTTTTTCATAATTATCTTTTTTAGCCCCAGACCTTCCTCCTTCGCTTTGCTTCGACGGACAGGGAAGGTCGAGGTAACTGATTAAATACTTGAGACTATTTCAGGAATTACCGTTTTGTCAACAACGATATTTCCCAGGTCCATTTCAACAACCCTGTTTACAAGGGACTTGATTTCGTTCATTCGATGGCTGCTTAATATCATTAAACTGTCTTTTCTAAAGTTTTGAAGGAGGTCGAAAAGAATTTCCCTGGCCTGTGGGTCAAGGTTTGCTGAAGGCTCGTCGAGCAGAAGTATTTTTGGCTGTCTTCCCAAAGCAAAAGCAATAAGTAACTTTTGTTTCATGCCGCCTGAAAGTTTAAAAAATGGTTTACTGAGATTATCTTCAATTGTTAAACCCATTGAATGAGCTAGGTTAATGAACTCCTTTTCGGGAGTGTTGGTTAATTTGTTGAAAAACTTTAATAATTCTCCAACAGTCATTTTAAGCGGGGGAGGTGTTTGGGGTACAAAACCAACATCCTGTAAAATACTTCCCCTGTCTTTCCTTGGGTTCATATCCAGAACTTCCATCTTGCCTTCGAAAATATATTGCCCCAGGATGCACCTGATCAAAGTAGTCTTTCCCGCACCATTTTGCCCAATGAGCGCAATTTTTTCACCTTCGTTAAAATTGATGGTGAGGTTTTTAATAACTTCCTGTTTTTTGAAAGTCTTTGAAAGACCGTTTATTTTTATCATCCTTGTAATAATGTTAAAATGAATGAATGATTGAATAATTGGATCATGATTGAATAGATGTTATTTGTTGTTGCCACCGGCCGAACTTCTGGCTTTTGACATTATTCTAGTTATTTCATTTGCTTCCTTAGTTAATCTTGCCAGCTCTTTACTTTCACTAGATAGATTAGTGTCATGAATAAGTTCCAGCCAATATTCAGTTTCATCAGCTTCTTCAACAACAATGCAAATTTTACTGTAAAACTCTGCTTTAGATCTCGCACGGCAAGCAGCACGATAATTGGCTCCAGTTGAACTTGAACTCTTTACTATTTGGTAGATAACAACCGATGAGGCTTTACAATTTTTTAAAGTGTCACAAAAATCAATAATGTCTGCAGCAAGTTTCTTAGTCCTATTTTTTAAACTATTAATAAACTCTTCTTTCTCCGTCATAACAAAAGTTATTAGTAATAAATAAGCAAATCTTCTATTCACTCACTTCTCCATTCACTCATTTATTCATTCACTCATTTATTCATTCACTCACTCATTCACTCACTCACTCGTTCACTCACTGTTACAAAACTGTACCCCATCCTTTGATTGTATAGGATAGCGCATTACCGGCACATGTGTCAATACATAATCCACACCTTGTGCAATCTGATCCGGTATAATGAACTTCCTGGGTTGCTTTTCCTCTTTGAACAAACCAAAGCTCGTGTGGGACCAGACAAACTATTTGACAATCGCGACAATAGCCGCATTTATCCAATTCAAACTTAATTGTAAGAGGTGATAGTTTACCGACAAAACTCCAGGTAGTTCCTATCGGGCAAACATAGCGACACCAAAATCTTTTGCTGTAAACAATTTCAAACAGCAGAATACCAAAAACCCAAAAGAGTAAAAGTCCGGGACCGTAAATCATGGCACGCGAAACAATGCCTACGACATTAAGGTTTTCAAATACAAGTTGTTGTGTTACTAAAGCAAGAATGATGAAACCAAACCAAAAAACAAATCTCAATCCGGTATGGAAAGCATGTTCTTTAATCTTTTTTGTTTTAACCAGATAGTTGTGCAATTTCTCCGCCAATTCTGCAAGAAAATGGTAAGGACACATCCAGGAACAATAGGATCTGCCCCCAAGCAAGAACCAGAAAATCAATATGGTAAACAGCCCTATCCAAAAGTTCATGGTTAAATGGACGATGTAGCCAGTTGTAGAGGTGATAGCCAATTCCTGCAAGGCATTAAACGGATCCATCAGGTAAAAGCCAATAAGCCTTGAACCGCTTAAAGAGCCTTCCAGTATAGCCAGGTCAAATACAAACGAAACCACAAAAAGCAGGTTCATAAATATTAATACCGGCCACCGGATGTTGCGCCATTTGTGTGTGCCTTTATGCGAATCGCACCAGGTTTTATAATCTGTTCCCAATTGGGTATGCGGCATTTCCTCCATTGGTTTGGGTTTCAATGGGGTCTTATGTTTACCGCTTCTTAAAAGTTCAAACGCCATGGTTTTACGATTTAATAGGTTCAACAACAATACTTGGTTTATCGGTAGGGCATACCATCACACAAACACCACAACCGGTACATCCTTCTAAAACTCTGGGGCGCATTTTACCACTACCTCTTCCCGGAGAAAATTCAATGGCAGTTTCACCTATAGGGCATTCAGTTACACATAAGTTGCAAATTTCCCTATCGAATTCTTTATCTTTCAGCGGAGTTGCATACGCAAATTTGCTATCAGGTGCCCTGTAAATACCCTCAAAATCAGTTCCACGGGATATTCCTTTAAACCCTTTGCGTTGATGTGCCAGGCAGGTGTTCTTGTTTACAGATGCTTTTCCCATCAAAACGGCTTCCTTCATGGCTACCTTTTGTACCTCAAATGGGTTTACATCGGTAGTGCGAAGATCTTTACCTTCAGTAGCTTTTTCAATAGCTTTTAAACCAGCCTCTTTAAATTGTTCAAAGTTCAAAACGGCTGTGGGACAGGTTTCTACACACTGCAATGCATCACACGAGAAATCACAAGGCTGTTCCCTGACATCTATGTAAGGTGTGCCGTAAGAAAGACCTTCGTGAATGTCGGCTAATTTAATAGCCTGAACAGGACATATCTGAACACACAATCCGCATTTAATACAGCCATACATAAACTCAACTTCGTTGATCGCGCCGGGAGGCCGGAGGAAGTCCTGGCGTAACTGCTCACCTGTGTGGGAGATGTCAAGGTATTTAACCCCCACGCCGGTAGCAGCAAGCACGCCAACAGCAACGCCGCCGGATATTAGGAATTCCCTTCTGCCAATTTGTTTTTTAGCCATGGAAACAATATTTTAAGTAATTATTTTCATTGAAAAGTAAAGATATATATTATTACTACATATGTTAAATCACAATTAATAATTCAATTCAAATTTCCCCAAACCTTTATTCTTCTCATTCATCCTGTTTTCGGTACATATCTTTCATGGGCCGCAGACTGACAATCCAGCTTGCTATGGCCATTCGCTCCTCTTCCGGTAAATTGAATGGAGGCATCACTGCATCCTTTGTCATAAAACAAGAATACTTCCCTTTGCTGCCATGTTTAATGTAAAATGCTATTGAATCAGCTGCCTTTTCAGCAAACTCTTTCCGATATTTTATACCTACACCATTAAAGGCAGGGCCTACTTTCGGGCCGTGGGTTTTATGGCAGGCAAGACAGCCATATTTCTCTACAAGTTGTTCCCCGCTTGAAACGGAAGTAATTGCAACCTGTTCATTTTTTATCTCTTGCTCTGTTTGAGTGTAGCACTTTACATTAAATACTAAAATCAAAAAAGTATAGAAAAGCGAAATTATTAATGTGAATTTTTTCATAGTTCTTAAAATTTGAATCTAACACCAACGTTAAAACTTCTTCCTGGTTCGAAATACTCACTACCTGTGCCTGGTCCCATGTTTTTATAAGCCCTGCTTAAATGTTCATAGTAGTTGGCATTAAACAAGTTTGTAACAGAAGCTTTAATTTCCATGAAATTAAAGGGCGTATAACTGGCTGCAATATCTGCAACAATAAAAGCCGGGGAAGTAGTTTCTGAGAAACTGGTGGACACCCTGTTTTGATCTGCGGCATATCGTGCCCTGATTTCAGCATTTACCTTTTTGGAATCAAAGCCCAGCACTGTATTAATTGTGAAAGGAGGAATCTCAGGCAAAGGCTCATCCCACGAAACGTTTTGTGCATAGGCATAGCCACCACTTAATCCATACTTAAAATATTTTGCAAAAAAGAAGTCCACACCGGCCTCAAAGCCAAGCATTCTTGCTTTGTCAATATTGGTAAAACGTTTGGCATGGGCAGGAGGTTTACAAGGCATAAATTTTTTCTGTAAAGTAGTATCTACAAACGCCGTAATAAAATTATTCAGGTATGAGTAAAATACATCAGCATAAATATGAACGACATTCCACTGTTTGCTGATGATTAAATCGGTTTGGTAGTTTACCTCCGGTTTCAGATGGGGATTACCAACGTATTCGTATGCATCTGAGCCAACTGAAAAATGATTGATAAATTTTTCTGTTAATTCGGCAGAACGTACACCACGACCTGCTGCCCACTGGATGTAAAAGCTTGGATCAAATTGCCATGTTAAGGAGGTATTAATAGAGAAATTGAAATCAGGGTCGGGTTGAATATCATTGTTGTAAAGTTCTGCAAAATCTGGAGATGGATCATCAATTGCATAACTTACATAATCCAACCGCAGGCCTGCTACCCAGAGAAGGTTTGAATTAATCTGGTATTTGTTTTCAAAAAACACCCCCAAGTCACTTATCTTAGAATCCTGCCAGCCTTTGTCAACAAACTCTTTGGGTGAGGGTAATGTATCAGCAGGAGGGGGGCAAGCTTTAATTTTTACCAGACGGTTACGCGAACCATCTTTGTTAGTGTATGCATAATCGAGACCAACAAACTGGAGTATTTTATCTCCAGGTTTAAGTCCAAATTCTAAGCGACCGCCCAATGATTTGGAATTAACACTTGTAACAGCTTCGGTGAGATTCCAACTTGGACGTTTGCGCGTTGACATTTCATGATCAACAAATGAACCGTAAGCTTTTGCTTTTAAAGAGAAAATCAGACCTGATAAATCCTGCGCCATATAATCGAGGTACGCCATGGTGCTGTTGTCAAAATCAGCATCCATAGGCAAGCCAGCGTGATCGATATCTTTGGCAAATCCCTGCCGCCAGGTGAACTGAATTCGGTTTTGCCTGTCTTTACCATGGTTGTTCCCTACCTTTACGGCATAACCAAATCTTGAGTAAGAGGATGGAATAGTGGTGCCATCTCCACTTTTGTAGTCGCCAAAGTCTTTATAATCAGCATTTAGCGAAATGTCAAATCCTTTGCTTAATAATTGAACATTGGCCTGACCATAATAATTTCCCCCATTGGATATATAACCACCTTCTAGAGCTCCTTTCACTTTAAATTCATCCACCTTTTCAGGTCGTACTGTGACAATATTAATTAATCCACCAAGCGAAGGCCCAAATCTCACACTATACGGTCCTTTAATTACTTCTGCTTTTTCGACTTCCTCCGGGGAAACCTGGGATATTGCAGGATCCATCCGGTTAGGGCACGCATTGGACGATTTGGTACCGCCATCAATTTGAACATTTAATTGTTCGTATTTAAATCCCCTTAATACCGGTTCCATGGCGTAGTTACCTCGTTTAGCTATCCCAAAACCAGGCTGGGTTTTAAACATTTCCCCCACATCGTGCACATCCTGCAATTTGATGGTTTCGGATGAGATGTTGATTTGTAATAATTTTTCCTCTTTATTCTCAGTTACCAGGATCTCTTCAAGATAAAGTGTGTCTGTCTGACCCATGATGCTGTTGTTTAGGAGAATGGCAAGAAATAAAATCCAATATTTTATTACCGTATTCATTTTCATTTTTCTCAGTTTTTATATTCTGAAATTATTTGGTGCATCAAACTAAATCCTGCATGAAGGCTAATTCTAAACCAAATACATTAAACCGATAATGGCCAAATGCAGAATATAGATTGATGCACCCGGTTTACAGGGATAAAATTCCTGCAAATAGTTTTATGAAATAATTTCGGGAGGGGAAGAGGGTATTTTCAGATAAACTGAAGATAAAAAGGATTTTACAAAATTTGAATAAGCTTTGTTGATACTAAGCAGCTCAGTAAATTCAATTCCTGTTGGGGTTAAAAATACCAGGCTATTGATGTTATTGTTTATTTCAGGCAGCGGTACTTTTTTCTTGCTTTCCGGATTTTCTTCTGTCCTGTTAATAATTGCACTAAGATAAGCGATGTCTCCAATTAGCGTGGTGCTATTCTCGATATTCGCATCTGTATTGCCTATTGTTGTTGCTTGTGAGTTTACTAAAAAATGGTGTAGATACGGATAATTGGGGGCGAGAAGAAAACCCATAAATACCAGGAGCAAAACACTATTTATCAGTAACTTTTTCATTACCTACAAAAGTACAAATTATTTGACCTCGTTCAAAACAAAGGTTTATCCGAATGCTGTTCTTCCCAAATGTACATGGGTTCTTTGTCCCTTAGCACTAGCTTCGGATCAGAAAAAGGAGCCAGCCTTTCCAAAAAGTCTAAAATCAACAAAAGTGGTGAACCATAAAAGAATTTAACATTTCTGTTAAAGGTCCAAAGGTGTTCCACATAGGAATACAAAGTATAAGGGGTGTCTCCAATATTATCACCGTCTTTGTCGAATCCCTGGTAATCGTCAAAATAGTTGTTGTCCCATTTATTTAGATTAGCAGTCTTACCTTCAGGAAAAACCTGCACCAGGTTATTATGAAAATAATTTTCTTTAAACAAGTTACCCTCCTGGTTAGTGTGAAAAAAAACTCCATAGCCACAAAATGCAATTTCATTATGGGAAATGGTGTTTATTTTTTCAGGAACAAAAGGTGAAACATCAACATGAATACCCTCCGATGAGTATATAAACCTGTTATGCAATATTTGATTTGATGAAGTTTCTTTTAATCCAAGGCACATGCCACTTTCACCTGTCGACCGCATAATAATATTGTGGGTCATTATGGTTTCTTCACTATACATGAGGAAAACCCCTACTGAATTATCGTAAAACTCATTGAATTGTATGCGGTTATTGTGCGCATACATAAAGTGGATGCTGTATCTGTTACCAATACCTTTATTGCTTTCAAAAGTATTTTCAGAAGAATACCATACCACCATATCGCGAGAATGATGCCAGTAATTGTGTTTGATAAGAATATTAGTAGAATACCAAAGTCTTATGGCGTCACCTTTTAAAGCTCTTGATCTTCTTGTCAGCGATGAAATTTCACAATGAAGTATTTTACAGTAGTTAGATTGGAAAATATCTATCCCAAAAAGGCATTCCTCAATTCTGCAGTTCTCAACAATATTATAATCGCCTAAAATTTTAACCCCGCAATCAATTTTATCATGTGAGCCACCGGAGTTCCTTATATTTAAGTTTTTAATAGTAACACTATCAGTTTCAATATGAAATACCGATTCGATGCCAAGGCCTGTTACTGTGGATAGCGATTGACCATCGAGAACAATTCCACGTGTTTTAATGTAAACAGGGCCTGTATAAAATCCGGGTTTCAAAACGATTGTGTCACCAGGCAGTGCCATATTTATTATTGTTTGCAAAGCAATAGGCTTGCTGTCGTCAGGAAAGCCTTCAATGGGTTCAAAAGTTCCATAAGACCTTTCCTGTCCGGGAAGACTATTGATGAATAGTCCAATTAGCAATGTGATTAGTCCAAACTTATGATTCATTGTTTCAAGCTTAAATGATAAAAACCCTTCAGCTAAATGAAATGTTATACTTCTGCTTTCTTAAGATCCTTACGTTTTAACAACCATGCAAAAATCATTGATGCAAAAGCACCCACAGCAAGGAAGAAACCATAATAAGGATAAGACTCAGTAGTAAACTGTGCCACTTTACCTTCTCCGAAAACAGTTGGCATAAATGGTTTAATTCCGGCAAAAGCACCACCACCATGCATCGATAAATTATGTCCGTACCAATACAAATAGGCTATGTAAAATAAGAGGAAATAAAATGGTACTAATGCAGGGATAATGGCAAAAACTGAATTTAACTTCCCTGGACTTAGCATGAAATAAAAAGCAAGCAAAACAAATATCACGAAAATATAGGGTGAATTTGTCATTACAAAATCCAAAAACTTAAGCGCTTTGGGTGTAACATCAATTTTTATTATTTTACCTGTTACAGGGTCATAAACATCATTGCCTTCTGCATCTTTTTCAGTATCGAATACATAGTAAACAGGATATTCGCTGGTATTATCAAGGTTAAGCCCTTGAACAATAGGATACATGCCGATAAAATGGTTAATGGCATTCATTTCCATAAGGCAATCAGCACCTGCGTTTGTTGCAAGTTCTTCTCTTTCTTTTATTCCTTCACAGCCATTGTAAACACCGTTGTATTTGAAGTCTATCCTGATTCCCTCGGGGTACATCGACTTTGGGTATTGAATACTTTGCAGTGCAACTCCCCAAATAGGGGCAAAATAGGTTGCAGCAATAAGAACTATACCAATTATTGAGAAAATGTAATATGATTTAAATTTCATGATTCTGTGTTTTAATCAATTATTTTAAACTCAAAATTAAACATCAAATATTGGTGTTTAACATTAATTAATTTGGTTTTAGAAAAATACTATTTGGCTGTAACCCCTGCTTCTTTAAGCATATAGCCAATAGCATCAAACATGTCCTGCTCTGAACAAGCAGTACAAGTACCTTTCTCAGGCATTACTCCATATTCACCTTGAAAACCTACTATTGAATGCCTGTGAATTGTATCCATGCCTTTCGCAGCAATTATTTCCCACCTGGGCTTGTCAGTTAAAGCGGCAGCACCGGCAACGCCTTTCCAATGGCAGGCAATACAGGCTTTGTCATAAATTACCTTTCCGTTTTCAATATTAACGGTCATTTTTTTGGGTGCTGGATTACCACAACTGGCAAGAAACAACCCAAACATGCTTACTGCAAATACAAATGTTATTAGTTTTTTCATTCTATTTATATTGTTTAATTATTTATATGAATCAAATTACAAAACAAAAGAGATGGAAAAATAATCCATCCCTTTTGCTCGTATAATTAAAAACATTTCATCATCTATTGTTCACTCATTATCTGTTGAGTCCTGAGTTTCAGGTAAGTGATAATTTTCCTAACATCCTCATCTGATACATTTTGATCAGGCATGGCCAGTTTGTATTTTTGACGCATTGCCTCAATATCAGCACTCTTCATATGAATTTCAGGGTCGCTAATCCATTCAGTCAACCACTTATCGCTACGGCGTTTGTCAACCATTAACAAGTCAGGTCCGTTAAACTCTTCTCCAAACCTATGACAAGCATTACATCCGTAGTTGAGGTATTCCATTTCACCATCAAGGAGGTTTTCCATCTCAATAGCCGAAGGTTTAAATGCCTGCATCTGCATATCTGCCTGAACACGTGCTGAATAAGCAAGAAGTTTTTTGCTGTTGGCAGCCTCGTCAAAATTAACAGTCAGATAGCCTTGAAGTTGTCTTCCCTCGGGGCTGTGATAATTGTCTAACAACAATGGGTACATACCTGATTTTTCAGCATTGAATTCAAGTGTAGCAGTTTCACCGGGGCGCCAGCGATACATTTGGTCATATGCAGAAATCTCATAAACATAATGGTCGGTTTTTGACTGACCATGATTGGTGAGATGAATCAATACATCAGAACCTTGTTTAACAGTTATATCACCGGGAGTAACTTTGCCATCTTTAATCGTACCAAATACAGTAACCTTGTTGCGTTTGATTTTGATGGTTTCCTCACCCAAAGCAGTATAATATTTTGACTTACTATCGGTATAAATATTTGTACCAACCTCATATTTGTCAGAAGAGTTAACCTCATTAAGATCAATCATAATTGTATAGTGAGGTTCACCCATTGGAATCGGAAGGTCATAAAGAATCTTCATCCTATCACCATCAATATCAATCAATTGGTGATTTTGAGGATGAAGCGGTCCAACCGGGTTAAACCTGTCGATAGATAATTTGTTTAATGAGATTAAGTATTTTCCCCTGGGATCAACCGCGTCGCCGTGTGCAGATACAAGGTGCCCAACATTATAATGTGAAGAAACATGATCGAGAACTTTCAAATTGATGTAATCCCATTTTGTAATACGCGAGTCAACATAAATAGAGGTGTAAATAATACCAGGCTCATCATCATACTGATTATGCAATGGTCCTAAACCAACTTCAACACTGCCATGTAAGGCTGTTTCAAGAGCAATAATCGGGATGCCGAATTTGTCGGTTCCTTCAAAGTTTTTCTCATCAATAGCCTTCATGATTTTGTCGAAGGAATAAACCCACGCGTGCGAATCAAGCTTACCGGCAACTACAATGTATTCACCATCAGGACTAACATCAACACCGTGAGGTGATTTTGGCTCAGGAACAAGGAATAAAATATTGTTCTCAACGGCAGTTTTAATGGTAATTACTTTATGGCCTCTAATCCGTTTGAATTTACCTTTTTTAACTAATTCCTCTGCTTTTTTCCAGTTAACAACGTGCAGGTAATCAACATCCCTTGAAGAACATCCTGCTTCGAAAGGAGGACGTCCGCTTTCGATACCGCCAAAATACATTTCGGTACAGAATGAGTTTGTAAACGACCATCCGTCACTGGCATTTTTACCTGCATCAGTTAAATCCTGAGTATAAGGAGGAAATTCCAATGTAAATGAATTCTTCTCATCAATCTTACCAGTTTCGTTATTAAATCTCCAATAAGTAAGACCACCTCTCCAATACTTTTGGAAGTTAGCCTCAGTAAGAGGATAGTACTTGTGGTCAAAAGGTGCAGGATATTGTGATGCTTCAAGAATATATCTGGAATTTGGTGTAAAGAAACAACCACCGTGGTCGCTTCTGAAAATCGGGTTAACAACAATTTGTTTTAGCTCCCAGTCTAATAAATCAACAACATAAACCCGTGGGTTTGCCTTGTCGTTTATAACAGCCCATTTTCCATCATATTTTCCGTCTGTTTCTGAAAATCCATTATGGTGAGTGTCGCCCCAAAAAAGTTCCTGTCCATCAATATATCCACTTTCCATCATGTCCATAGATTCCATACTGAAACCATAACCGTTTTCTGGTTGGCGTGTAGCAGTTGGAACATATTTAACCAATCTCATCGAAGGAATGGTGTACATAATCATATTACCTGCCTGTCCTCCGGAGTTAAGAGCAATATACTCTTCTGTTAAATT
>JAUVKF010000052.1 GCA_030596395.1 Chlorobiota bacterium
TGTGGGAATAGGATCAACCCGCCACTGGACACCTATTGCTAATGTAGTATCATCAATAACTTCCATAGGACCGGCACCACTTCCTTTAACCGTATCGCCGATAAGTATTTTATGATAAAGTTCGTTGCCGTTTTTATCAAATTTCAGGAAAAACGGATTAGTCTGAAAAGTGTAGCCTTTACCACCACCCGAAGCATAAAATATGCCACTGTCTTTTTCAATTGCCTCATCAATGCTTCCCCAGGCAATGTCATTGTCATTCCAGGACAATGTCCATTCTTCCTTACCGGTACTATCGCACATAATGAAATAAGGCTGCGGTCCGTTCCTGTGGCCGGCAACCATGTAATTCGAATCTGACGTTAGTATAAGGTCGTAGCCTTCTTCATTGTAAACCGTACTGTCTTCCTGCGCCAGGTGCTGAATCCAGACAGGCTCTCCATAGGGATTTAGCTTGATAAGGCTGATGCGTATAGTTTGAATTTGATAACCGTAATATTTTATCATACCAATATAACTTCCATCAGCCAGTTCAATTATTCCCCTGCCATAATCATCACCACTACCTAATTCTGAATGTAATACAGTGCACCAAACAACCTTATTGCATGGGTTTAATTTTACAAAAAAAGGATCATAATGTCCGTTATCATATTTTGCAGTTGATCCACACAGTATTGTACCATTGTCTTCTGATTTAGAAACCTTCCATAAATCAAATGGATAATCACCGGTTCCAAAACTCTTTTGCCATAATGTATTCCCGTTTATATCAGTTTTAATCAGCATTCCTTGTTTGGTTGTTGTACTGTTCAGTAATAAATAAGAGGATATTAACAATCCATTATCGTAATCCTCTGTTATACCATACGACAATAAGTGATGGTTATCACCTAATATAACCGGCCAGTTTTGAGAATAAGAGAATCCACAATTAACCAGGAGTACAATTGAAATTAAATATATTTTCAGGGTTTTCATGGTCACAAAGTTAATCACGGGGAAGTTTCATTCCCCGTGATTGTAAAATTAATTTAACGTGTTACTGATAATTGCTTCGACTCAATATGTTTGCTTCCGGCATACAGGCTAACAATATACATACCTGCAGGAATACCATTTAGATCAACCGTAATTTGGTTTACCGGTTTTTGAAGGCTTAGGTTTTTCATTAACACACCTTTTGCATCCCTTATTAAAATAATCCCCGGTGCTTTTTCCGAACCCAGATCGTAGGCTATAACCACATAGTTTTTGGCCGGGTTGGGCATCAGTTGCAGTTGGCTCTCCTTTTCCTTATCAAATGGCGGCCTGTCGTCTGCATATACCCTTGCTGCTTTTTGTGTATCCGGCAAGGCGATGCGTTCGGTAAAATTGATGTGGCCGCTGTCACCGTACAATTACTTTTGCCGACTTTACAAACCTGCCTTGCTCAAACAGGCTGAACAGGTACAGGCCTTTTTGCCAGGACGATACATTCACGCTCATATCCCCTATTGAGGGTATAGTTAATGCGGTTATCTGCCGACCGTAAATATCAAATACTTTCACCACTTTTCCCTGCCCGGATTTTACTTTCAGGTATATCTGCTGATCTGCCGGATTGGGGTATATTTTTAATGGATTTTCATATTCCTCTTTTGTGGGTATTTCGTTAATATCCACATAAATCCCACAATCCAAATCTATGGTGTCCGAAACAATTTCATCCGGGCACAGGCTGTCGTAAACCATGGGCTGGGTGTAAAGGCTGTCGTCTTCTAATTGACTGTTCATTTTCCACAGGTAAACATCCCAGTTGCCATCCAAAAAATAATGGCCCGTAACCACTATCTTGTCATCTATAGTTTTTATAATGTTGGTGGGCGTGCGGTTTTGCTCAACTAATAATCGCCTGTTTTTTACATTGCCAAGCGTATCGGTAACAAATATTTCGCTGAAACCATCACCTGTGGGAACAGGATCAACACGCCACTGGACACCTATTACAAGGGTTGTATCATTATAATAACATATTGCATCGGCTCCGCTTCCTTTTACCGTATCACCTATTATAAATTTATGGTATAATTTGTTCCCCTCCGAATCAAATTTTAATAACATGGGATTAATAGGGTGTAAGGGTTCATGCCCTCCTCCGATTGCATAAAACCTCCCATTAATATCTTCAAAAACCTGGTCTGCATTGCCACTGAGTCCATTATCTGATGTGTATTTTAAATTCCAAACCTCATTGCCATCGCTATCAGTTTTAATAAAATATGGCTTTTCACCTGAATATGAACAATGGCCTGCAACCAGATAATTTGAATCAGAAGTTAGTATAAGATCATCACCCTCTTCGTTATAAACACTATCTTCCTGGGCTAGGTGTTGTACCCATAAGGGTTCTCCGATAAGGTTAAATTTGATAATACTTATACGTATTGTTTGCGCCTGGTTTCCATAATAGCGTACCATTCCGATCAAACTACCATCACTAATTTCAATGATACCAGTCCCATAATTTCCACCGCTTTCTAACTCATCATGAATTATAGTACACCATTCGATTTCTCCGCATGTATTTAATTTTATAAACAAAGGATCACAATTTCCATAAAGGTCAAACTTACCAGACGACCCGCTAATTATAATTCCTTGGTCTGAAGATCTAATTGCTTTCGTAAATCGCATAGCATATTCTCCATCACCAAATGTCTTTGTCCATTTCATATTTCCATTTATATCAGTTTTTACAAGCCATCCATAATTAATAAATGATGCATTCAAATAATTATGGTTGCATAACAAATAGCCATTGTCATAATCTTCCGAAAGAGATTTGTTTGTTGTATGAATATCATTACCGATAACAATGGGCCAGTTTTGTGGATATGCCTTACTACTGATTATCGTTAGAAAGACTAATGAAAGGATTAGATTAAAAGTTTTCATAAATACAAAATTAATCACGGGGAAATATTATTCCCCGTGATGTAAAGATAAAATTAACGTGCAACAGATAATTGCTTAGATGCAATGTGTTTATTTCCAGCATAAAGGCTTAGGATATACATACCCGATGGTATATTATTATCAAGCTCAACGGTTATTTGGTTAACAGGTTTGTGCAAACCCATGTTTTTTACAGCTACACCTTTTGTATCCCTGATTATTATTATGCCCTGTCCCTCTTCCATACTTAAATCATACTCAATTACTACATAATTTTTGGCAGGATTTGGTAGAAGTTTCAGGTTTTGTTCCACTTCATCGTTGAAAATTTGCCTGTCGTCAGGATACACACGGCCTGCTTTTTGTGTACCGGGCAGGGCAATGCGCTCTGTAAAATCGATATGGCCGCCCTTTACCAGTAAGCCTGTGGCATAGGTGCTAATTCGGGGAGCATGCATGTCCATAATACCGGTAAGCGTTGCAATGGCTACAGAATCAAGTTGTGAGGCATTAAGCCCGTTGTTATGCATTTCTTCCAGAACTTCAAAATAGTCTTCCCAAATAGCGTGTACTGCCGATTGATATGAATTTAACTCAAAATCGGCAGAAATATCACTAATGGTATTTATCGCTTCTGTAGTATCACTTTTGTCAAGATGAACAAGGGCCAGGTTGTACTTTGGATACAGGTCGTCCTGGTTTTCGAGCAGCAGTTGCAGGCTGTCGAAAGGGGCGGTATTCAGCGTGTCGGTAAAATAGCCGCGTGCCAAGTCGTTGAGGGCACGCCTGTATTCGTGCTTCCAGTATGCCAGCTTGCTTTCGAGCAACTCTTTAGCGCTTACGGTATCCAGCCCTCCCAGTATTTCGTTCATCATATAGCCCGGCATGCCTGTCCGGTTTTCGGCTGCATCCAGTATGGCATTGTTTTTGGCTGAGTGCGGGTTGGCCACCAGCACATCGCGCAGCATGGCATTGGGCAGCACATTTTCTTTGGCAATGGCCGATTGCATCACCGTGTCGCTCAGGTAGGGTGATTCATCCAGCAATTGGTCGCGCAATTCAAGCCCATCGCCCGGCATGCTGTACATAATACTGTCATTTGTAACCTGGGTATCTCCACCATCTGTAAGATTGGCTAACTGGGTTTCGTAGGTTATAATATTGCTGCCTGCGGCGGTCATACGACTTTGTGCAGATCCACCGCCCCCTATGCGTGATGGGCAGGCATAATCTTTTTCAAAGTCAATACCTTTGTTATGAAGTGTAATCGTTTGATCTGTAAAATTATCATCCAGCGGATAAGTCCTTGGTTCATCTTGTTCCTCGTGGTGGTAATAATTAAAATGGTCGAGGTTGTTTTTGTAGCTCCACAGGGCACCTTCGCCAATGGGAGGTAAACCATCAAACCAGGTAGTAAAAGTATTTCCGATGAGATCCTGTGTCTGGTCCGAATCGGCTCCCTGCATAGATTTAATACCTTCGTTTCGAATGGGGATCATCGCATCAGGATTCGTAATTACAAAAATATCATTGCCATTGTCCCACATATCGTTACATTTAATGGTAAGTCCGGTTTCATCGCCTTTATTTACACCTTCGGCAACAATTCCCACATCCAGGTTATGGAAAAAGTTGTTGTATATTTCATTGTCTTCCTCACCGGAATCTTTAATATACATTCCAATCATCCAGAAATTTGGATATCCTTCTGTTATGTAGCGACCATAAAATTCGTTGTCTTCAATATGATAACCTGTACAAGCATCCATGTAGATTCCACCATAATATTCATCGTCTAACTCATTATAATCTTTATAATTAAGTGTACAATAGAAAGAATTAGAAGTAATATCCATATAGTTGTAAGCAGACAAATAAATTGCAGCAATATTTTTTGAAAAAATCGCCTGATCAACCCTAATTAGACGGTTGGCTCCTGTATTAAACGCTTTAATCCCATACCTGAGATTGTTGAATTCGCAGAATACATATTCAGGGCATGGTACGGTATAGGGAAATTTACATGCCGGATATATCTGTACTGATGAATTAAATGCTAAAATACCTGTTCCCCTGTCTTCAACCGGTAATGTGATTGTATTTGTTGATTCATAACCAAATGAGCATCCCTCTATCCTAACTCCATAAACATTATCAAATACAATATGTGCTTCGGGCATTAAATTTAAATTTAACTCGTCATATGTAATAAACTCTGTTTTTTCAAATGAGCTGAGGTTCGTGATATATTGGCTATCGTAATAGGGTAAAAACTTTACACCGACTAAATTATTTTTAAATGTTGAGTTTTCTGTTTTTATTATACCTCCTGATTTTTCAAAAATATAATCATCGTTTGAGTCGGTTGCCCCAATAAGAATGGCTGTTTCTGCATATTCAATTTTACCTCCGTTCATTACCTTGAAATAGCCCTGATTTGACATTGGCGATTGCGGAGCATTTATATTTCCCCATACTTCAATCCCTCTCCATAAATCATCACAGGCTTTTGTAATTCTACCACCATCAATAATTAATCGTCCACCGGGTTTTACAACAATTTTTGCATGCGCAGGAGCAAAAACAGTTGAGGTTATGGTAAGTTCCCCACCATTTCCAATACTAATTAGTTTATCAATTACATATTCCGTATCCCATAGTACTTGTGAAGTTATATAAAGTGTACTGTTTGGATCATATGATACATTGCATTTACATGAGTAATCATCTAAATACCTACCAAGCAAAGGATTTGAGTCATCACAATCAGCAAAAGTTGACGCCCCTGGAGGTTTTGGTCCGATACCCCAATTGTCATATCCGTCTCCATCTTCATCTCTGATTATATCAGTTGGTGGCGTGTTATTATAAACAGGTTCAATTGCATTTCCAACATAACTATAATATGCTGGAGCAACCATAATTCCAAAACCTGTTCCATCCTGCCCCCAATCATCACCAAGGCTTTCTTTAAAGATAATCAGAAGTCTTTGATTTACATTATCATAAATATACCCAGTCATTGTAATACAATGAGTCCCAGTTGATGTTGGTATTATCCATGTTTGTGGACCTTCTTCAATCAATTTTAGTTGAACATCATCCCAATCTTTTGTTCCATCATTATCATATTCACTGTACCCGGTAATGTTTATTTCAGTAGTTGGATTGGCACAAACATCATTACAATTTCCGTTATTTTCCAAATATGGATAACATTGTTCATCAACAACACCGTTTGTGTAAATCCATGGATAAATCGAATTGGGATGACCTCCGTCCTCACATGTCACATTTCCAATACAAGATATTAACTCTTGTTCTGATAAATCAAAATCTAGAAGCTGATTATTGTAATATAGGTTTATTGTTGACTCAATTGAACCGAGAGTTCCAAATGCTGAGCATGCACCACAGGTCGTGCCCTGATCTTTTGGAGAGGTTAACCAACCACTGTATGATTGATCATCATAATCCCAATATGGAGATGAGGGATTGTTGGCACCATGCCTGTTTCGCCAATCCCATAAATCAACATACCAATTATAGGTGACAGTAGCATATTCAACACCTGGTGCCTCGTAAATACCACCGGTGTAATAGTCATAACCCAACAGGTTATATTTCTCGCCCCAGTATTGCTTTTTTTGGGCATAGTACCACTCAACAACACCATTATCACCCGGTGTCCAGTTGAAACCAAAATCAGCAACATTTGTTGTCAATGCTTCAATTTTTTCAAAATCGCAATTGCGTTTCTCCTGGTGTTGCTGAACTGCCGCGTTTTGGGGCACGTCTAATGAATTGTTCAGAAAATTTATTGTTATTTCGGCATTGATTATTTCAATCCGTAATGCTGCTGGATTAAAACCGTCAAGATAACAAGTTTCATCACATTCACCGGTAAAGTTTAGTTGTGTGTTCGGTGCAATTAGGGTATAGGATTCGTACACCATGAATTCATTTCCCGCATCGGTTATCAGAATTGCACGTACGAGACTTGTATCGCTATTCAATTCTACATCTCCAGCTATTTTAAGTCCGTAGGATAAAGTTATCCCGTTAAACGGGTAGATAGTTGTATCTGCACTAAATGTTGAGTTTATGTAGACAATTTGTGCTTCAAGACACTGTGAATAATAAAAGCTAATTGCAAACAATGCAATTGATGATAAAATCTTTTTCATAAAGAATGAGTTTTAATTAGTTAAATAATCATATAACTAATAAACCTGCTGCTGGCCAGGCACTTGGTTTAAAGAAATAGTTTTTATGTTACTTTTGCCGATACCTCCTCTCTTAGATTAAATTAGTTATACATAGCAGTGTGTAATTTATTAATAGCAAGCGGGGAGGTTTTTTATCTCCCTGCAATATCAATTGATTTATCCTTTAATTTTTAAATCTCACAATTCTACTCTTTTACACAATACTGCACAAGGGAGTAAAACCGTAATTATGCAACTACTAAATTCCGTAGTAAAGTTTAATGTTTGACTATTATTTGTCATACCAGTTTTTTGTAATATTTGATTAATAAAGTAATGGTAAAAAATTAATGTTAGAGAAGGGGAGAAAACAGTGATATTGATATCACTGGAAACAGTGAGTTTTTTTTAATGTAATGCTTTAGGTATAGTAAATTAAAAAGCAGATTAGTAGATGGTTAGCAAATAAATGGAAAAGTTCGGGTTTTATCCGATGTTAAAGCATCGGTTGCGACTCACCCAATCAAACCTTCTTTATTGAATACCGTTGTTAATATATTGTATAAGTAATGCAGTCAGGTTTTAACTCTGAAGGGTAGCCTGCACCCAGCATGTTATAATTTTAATCAGACTGACAATTAATACGGAATTCCAACTACCTAGTTAAAAAAATTATAAATTTGCTGTGAAAATTATATCAACATGAAAAAGATACTTCTTCAGCTTGCTTTATTCATTGTAATTGTTGTTATCGGATACTTTGTTTATGACAGCATTATGGAACCTGTTGAATTCAACAAAGAGAAAAAACAGCGGGAACTTGTTGTGGTTAATAAATTGAAAGACATCAGGACATCGCAAATGGTTTACAAATGGGTTCATGGTTCTTATTCCAATAATTTTGATTCGCTGATTGCTTTCTGTAGCGTTGCCGAATTACCCGTTGTAAAAATGATTCCTGATCCGGAAGACACAACTTTTACAAAAACCATCAATGATACCATTGGTTACATAAAAGTATCAGATACCTTATTCAAAAACAAAGATTATACCTTGAGCCAGTTAGCAGTAATTCCGTTTTCTGATGGAGAATTGTTTACAATGGATGCCGACACCATAGAAAGAGGTGGTGTGGAAGTTCATGTATTTGAGGTGTTGGCTCCTTATACCGCCTACATGAAAGGCATGGATAAGCAAACAGTTATCAATATTATTGCCAAACAAGAAGATATTGAAAGATACGCAGGGTTAAAAGTAGGTTCCCTGGTTGAACCAACAACTGATGGAAACTGGGAGTAATTAATTCCCTATGCCTATTTACGTAAACCCACAATCGAGTTATTTCGATAAATCATTTAATAATACGCCTTTTCATTCTTGCATTTTATCCATGCAAATAAGCATGCATGGTGTAATTTTTTCAGTTTACGATGATGAGAAGAATAAATTTATCGGACTGGAGTCGTTTCGGTTGGTGGGTTTAAAAAACGAAAACCAGGTAGCCGGCGAACTTGATTCATTGATAAAAGAGCGTGAATGGCTTACTGATACGTTTAAGAAAATAAATATAATTTATTCAG
This sequence comes from Chlorobiota bacterium, assembly GCA_030596395.1. Taxonomy (GTDB): domain Bacteria; phylum Bacteroidota; class Bacteroidia; order Bacteroidales; family F082; genus JAADID01. The sequence continues at coordinate 8,726 of JAUVKF010000052.1, forward strand.
ATCCGATCACTACACTTATTCCACAAGCGCTGTTTGAAGAAAAGAATAAGGAATTATATCTGAATTTCAATCAGATAACAGACGGAAATACATCTGTAAATTTCAATTTACTGAAAAACGCAGCTGCCGTTAACGTATTTCGCATTCCAAAATCTATTGAGGTAAAAATCAAAACGTTGTGGCCTGATGCCAAATTTTTTCATCCGTCATCTGTATTTATTGAAAGCTTACTGATCAATTACAAGAACAAAACCACCAATAAGAAATTGTTTGTTCAGGTAAATCATGATTATTTCGAAGTTGTATATATAAAAGATGGCAAACTCTATTTTCATAATACATTTAAATTCAGATCGAAAGAGGACTTTATTTATTTCTTGCTGGCAACAATTGAACAACTAAAGTTAAACCCGGAAGAAGTTAAGGTCGTCTTATCCGGACTGATCGACAAGAGTTCCATTTACTATGAAATGGTTTATCAATATATCCGGAACAATGAATTTATTGAGCGGAACGAAACCTTTAATTATTCGTACCTTTTTGATAACCTGGCTCATCACAAATACTATGTACTTTTTAATATGCTGCAATGCGAATAATAGGTGGTAAATACAGCAAACGAATTATTAAACCACCCAGGAATTTACCTGTTCGCCCAACCACCGACCTGGCCAAAGAGAGCCTTTTTAATATCCTGAACAACAAAACAACTTTTGAACAGAAAGCAGTATTGGACCTGTTTGCAGGCACAGGATCTCTGTCGTATGAATTTGAAAGCAGGGGATGTTCACCTGTAATTTCGGTTGACTTAAATTTTAAATGTGTTCAATTTATCAAACAAACAGCCAAAGAATTTGGCATGGAATCCTTAAGGCCTATCCGCTCAGATGTTTTCAGGTTTATTAAAAGTAGCAAATCAAAATTCGACCTGATTTTTGCCGACCCACCTTACCAGATGGAAAACATTGATGAGATAAGCAAAACAATATTTGAAAATAATTTACTGAACTCTGATGGATGGCTGATCATTGAGCATCCAAAAGAAGTTGATCTTTCAGGTCAGAAATATTTTAATGAACACCGGAAATACGGACGTGTAAACTTTAGTTTTTTTCATTTTCTTCCCAATCAATCCGAATAATGCTTTGGCAAAAAAAAAGCTGCCCGAGTATCAGACAGCTTTTTAATTATTTTTTTAGGTTATTAATATTCGTCCTCATTGAAGAAGAAGTCTTCTTTTGTGGGATAGTCTGGCCATAAGTCCTCGATTCGTTCGTAAGCTTCACCCTCATCTTCAATTTCTTTGAGATTTTCGATCACTTCGGGCTGGGTACCTGTGCGGATACACCACTCAATGAGCTCATCTTTCGTTGCCGGCCATGGGGCATCTTCAAGCTTCGAGGCCAACTCTAAAGTCCAATACATAGCTCAAAAGTTTAGATTTAATTTTTTGCAAAAGTAATTTTTTGTTTCAATAATCCAAGAAAAAAAATAAAATAGGTGAACCCTACTAAATACGGGGGTTCCAGGGAGATTCTGAAATGCCTAAATCGTGCGAAAGTTTTCTGGATAATACAAAAAAGTAATCGGACAGCCTGTTAAGGTACTTGATATTGACTGGATTAACAGAAAAGGATTCGTTCATTTTAATTACACAACGTTCAGCCCGGCGACAAACAGTCCTGGCAAGGTGACAATAGGAAACGGTAGTATGTCCACCGGGTAAAACAAACGAATTCAATTCAGGGATCTTTTCATTCATCGTATCAATCTCATTCTCCAATAAACTGATGTCCTCTTCCTGAACAACAGGCAATTTGCGTTCGATTTTATCAGGCCCCCTGGCCAATTCAGATTCAAGCGTAAATAAGTGTTTTTGAATTTCGAGCAAAATATCGCGATAATGTTTAGCAACATCCTGGTCACGAATTAAGCCAACCCACGCATTTAATTCATCAACTGTGCCGTAGGCCTCAATTCGCACATCATATTTTGGAACTCGTGTTCCTCCGATTAATGAGGTGTTTCCTTTATCCCCGGTTTTTGTATATATTTTCCAATCAGAGCTCATTTGCTAATTAAACTAGTTGTGGTAAGTCAGCAATAATTATGTTATTTGTTTATCCGGCCTACAAAATGAGGATCAGGAATCACTTTCACTAAAGGAATAATCCTTAATCGTTTTTATATCTTTATTAATACTATCAGAAGCAATTCTTCCATCCATCATCCTGATAATACGGTGCGCATGCAGCGCAATATCTTCTTCATGCGTTACTACGATAATGGTATTTCCCTGCTGATGAATTTTTTCCAGCAAACCCATAATTTCAATAGATGTTTTAGAATCAAGATTACCGGTTGGTTCATCAGCCAGTACTATCGAAGGGTTGTTCACCAAGGCCCTGGCAATGGCTACTCTTTGTCGCTGTCCCCCGGATAATTCATTGGGTTTATGGGTTATCCTGTCGGCTAGCTGTACCTGGTCGAGTGTTTTTTCTGCCTGTTTTATGCGATCATTTTTGGAGACTCCGGCATATATCAGAGGAAGCATCACATTTTCAAGTGCTGACGAACGTTGCAGCAGGTTAAAGGTTTGGAAAATAAAGCCTATCTCTTTATTTCTAACATCGGCAAGTTCGTTATCTGTTTGTTTGCTAACATCAATTCCATTTAAAAAATAGCTGCCGGCAGTGGGTGTATCAAGGCATCCCAGCACGTTCATCATTGTAGATTTTCCGGAACCCGAAGGTCCCATAAGCGCTACAAATTCATTTTTAAATATACTGATTGAAACATCAACAAGGGCTTTAACAGTAACAGTTCCCACCTGGTAAAACCGGGAAATATTTTCGAAACGAATAATTTCTTCTTTTTTCATTGTTGGTTGCGTTTGAGCCCCAAATGTACGAAAAACAAAATCTTGTTTTATTATTAGTTCTTTATAAGTGTAATTATTGATGGACTTAAAACCCCCTTCTCATGTTTTTGATTTGGAGTATTTGGAGTAATGGAATACTGGAGTAGAATTATAATTTATAATACTCCATTATTCCATCAGGTAAAATCTATTTAAGATGCTGTGTCTAAGAGGCTGTTTGGAATTTATTAACCTAAAAAATCAGTTTGAATTTTTGCTAATAACGAACAATAAAATCCTGCTTTGCAATCCCTTCTTTAAAAAACACCAGCCCTACCCAGTATAAATCAATGGTCAGGCTCACCCGTTTGTCCACCTTAATTTTGCTCCAGGCTTTTTGCATACCTCGCGACCAATGGATATCATCAAACATAAAAACGCTATTCTCGTTTGCTTTGGCGATACATTTGTTAAAATAATTCAGAGTTGATTTTTTTCGGTGGTTGCCATCAAAAAAAACCATATCCAACCGATCGGTCTTTTTGAGTATTTGATCGAGTATGGAATCAAATTCTCCAATTTCGAGGTCAACACTCAAGCCCCGTTTTCTGAAATTTTCCTGGGCAATGGTGGCCATACCCATGCTTCCTTCCAGAGTGATTAATTTGGCTTCGGGATTACCCTTACCCAAATACACAGCACTTAGCCCGGCAGAGGTTCCAAACTCCAGCAAAGTTTGCGGTTTAAAATATCGCGACAACCTAAAAAGCAACTCAAGTTGTTTTTTGTTATGGGCTGACTGTTTTATTACTTCCCCTACTGTTCTGACACGAACGATATAATCTTTTTTTCCGGCAGAAGCGCCAAAGTCGATTACTTCAACCTTATCATCCCGATCTAAATACCTGCGCCTGACTTTATTTAACTCTTTGTATTCCTTGTATTTGGTTTTATCCCTGAACACTTTCTCAACAATCTCATAAACAAAAGGCGAGTGAACCCCAAATCGGGTTTTGGCCTTTCGTCTGAAATTAAGATAACTGATTATTTGCCAGAACTTTTTCATTATTTAATAATTTGGTTAATTGTATGCAATCTTATTTACATAAAAGGCGGTGCGGATGCTCTGGTCATCCAGGGTTCGGTTTTTTAGTTTCTGATATCCATACACCAAAAAGTATTTATCGTACCAATGTTCAATACGATTGAACTCATCCTCAGCTACCCTGTCTTTTTCAATTTTTGACACAATTGTTGTTTCCGCTTTTCCAATATCAACAGGCCCTTCAATTGTTTGAAGGTAGATTTTACCATTGTTAACATAGGCAATCGTAATAAATTCATCATCATTAAAAACTACACTATTCCTTTCGATGGAGGAAGTTTGCAGGCCGTTGATAGCAAAGTCATTGTTCCATATCAATTCACCATCTTCAGTAAGGCCAACAACAATCACATCATAAAAATCATAACCCCCAAATACCTGATAAGAATAGGGCACGGGCCTGCCATAATAGTCATAATCCATTCTTGTTTCGGTACTGTAAATTGGTTTATAAACTTCAACGGAAAATATATACTTCCTGTTGATTTTCATCACCTTAGGATCAACCAGATGGTAATAAGCAGTCAGCTGTTTTGTGTTTTCATTACCCTCGTCACCGGAAACTTTCTTATATTCCATTTTCCTGTTTCCGAGTGAGCCGTATATGTTATCAAAATTCAGGAAATCATAAAATTTTAAAGCGGTTTGCTCATTGTTATCGAATTGAAGATAAAACATACCTGCACTTTTTGCTTCTTCGGAATCAATTACATCTTTAAACGAACTTACCCTTTTTGTAATAATATCATAAGTCCCAAATATTTTTAATTGATCATTTGTCACAGGAATAAAAACATATTTACTCAACGATTTCAGGCTTTCAATGATTTGAATATCATAAACTGTTTCCTGAATGCCGTCCATAGAAAACCTTATGATACCATCAGACATATAACGATTATCTTTTATCATTTTTAAGGCTACATAAAATTTACGGTTTTTACTATCTGCCTGAAGCTTAAGAATGTAACTTTCAAAATCCTGCATAATATGGACAGGGTTGATATCACCGGATATCAGGTCAACAAAAACGAGGTCGGTTTTCTGTTGTCTGATATTTATGGCAATGCAACCGGTGTTCCCTATAGTTTCAAACCCTGCAATTTCGGCCTTTGTCGGAAATGTGCCGGTTACTTTTGTAAAGGTATTGGAACGCAAATCGTAGGTTACGATTTCGTAACTTCCTTCTTCTGATCTTCCCCTGGTGATATTGCGGAACAATAAACGCAATTTATTATCAGATTGTTTTGACTCGACATATTCGAGTTTATCTGCCAGTGGAATAAATTTTAACCATTCCTGTTTGAGTGATGTATCAAACAATCCGAAAAACCATTTTCGCTGGTTATCTTTTGTCATTTCATTGCTTTCATAAAAAATAAGGACGCCTTTTTCTCCCAGCACCTTAACATTAAAACTTGCTGCATTAATGTCGGAAGGCACCTCTAACCTTACCGGTTGAAGTTTTTGTGCGTTTAAAAAATTAACAGCACAAACCGAAATCAGAAATACAAGTAAATATTTAATAATCTTCATCAGATTGAAAACGGAAAAACCTAAAATTAATTATTGAGAATCAGGCTGAAATCTACAAGCAAAATTACTCATTTTAACAACTGGTATCAAACAAAAATCCCGCCAAAAGAATTTTCAGCGGGATCCTATAATTCTGTTAGAATAAATTATTCCACCAACAATTTACCTGTTTGAATTGTATGATCAGTTCCCATGAAATGTATCATATATATTCCTTTTGTTAAATTACTAATCTGAATAGTATTCATGCCCTTTGTAACATCTTGCATTAGGACAGTTTGACCTGAGATATTTACAATACTAACCTGACCTTCTTGCTCGAATACCAGAGAGACATGTTCTGTTGCAGGGTTTGGAAATAACCAAAGGTTATCATTCTTTTTTTCAATTAAGCCAACAGGCAATGTTCCATAAACAAGTAAATTATCCACCTTCCAGGCTGCTGATTCAGTAGATGTAGAAATATATTTAAATGCTAAATAGCAAGTAGAATATTCATACAATGATAAATCAACAGATCCTGATTCTGTCCATTCCCAGTTGCCTGTAGACCAGCTCGCATTGTTGGTAAGCTCTAACCAGGTAAAACCATTCGGGTCACTGCTGCCATCATAATCCTGAGAAAAGAAAAGTTGTAGTGCAGGACCAGTGTAGTAAGTAGCGGATAAAAATTCAAATTCAGTCGATAGATAACCTGTTAAGTCCATTAAAGGTGAGATAAGCCAGTCCTCATTTTCCTGACTACCGCCATCATAACCGTTCATGAGCGCACATCCGGGAGGAACACCATCTCCGGTATCATGTTCCCATACCTGATCACCGATAACATTGTACGGTGTCCAACTTCCCAGGCCCAAGGCAAAAACCTCTTTGTTAATAACAGTAAAATTATTACTTAAAATACTTACTTCAGGAGGAGTGCCATCGGTTTTATAGTCAATATTAACACCCGAATTTGTATAGGAATAGATAATAAAAGTATAGTCAGTGTTCGGATCAACCTCAATTGTAAAAGTTTCAACTCCAAAGGCGATATTTGCTGCAATTTCCCCATTTAACCAACTAAAGTCGTCATCAACGGGAACACCATCAACCGGCGGGGTAAAGGCTTCATTCCTGTCAGTGGATAACTCGCCAAGAATCAGATAACCCGAAGGCAATTGTTCGCCAATTGCATCAGTCCAGTCGAGCACGATACTTACACCTTCAGCCTCGGCTGTAAAGCCAGCGGGATAGTTTGTAGGCTCAGGATCAGGAACATAAGCACCAAAGGATTGGTTGTTGTTTAATGCTCCTTTTGTTTCCGGTGCCGATTCTTCCCAGATAAATTCATTGTACTGGCTACCCTCACCCGAGAGTTGGAGCGATGTACCTACATCTGCACCAATTTCACTTACTCCAATATCGGTAGAAGTAACACCGGCTGCCGGGCCATCGGCTGCAGTTAATGTTCCTTCATAACTCAGGAATTGCCCTGGTATCAGGACTCCCTGGTAACTAATCGCGATACCATCACTTTCTCCATTCTGGATACCATTGGATGGATAATCGAAATAATAGATGGTAAAATCGCCTTCAACTATTCCGATGGTAAACTGGTCAAATGTTTTTGTATCGTAACTTGCACCGCTGTTACCATTGTATAATGTAACAGCAAAATCAGCCAGGTTGTAACTCCCGGCATTTTCCAGCACTATTTCAATAAACTCCCCTTCATCAGTTCCTACATTGTCGTAATGGAATTCATTGGTCCAAATATTCTGTGCGTTGGACGATACGACAAAGAGAATAAGCACAACAATCAGTAAAGATTTTTTCATAGCATATTTATTTAATTTGTTTAAAGCTGCCCTCTCTCACATACATTGGAGAAAGGGTTATTTTTAATTTATAATAAGTTTCTTAAGTACAAATGAATTGTTTCGCGCATCCATAATCCTAACCAGGTAAACACCCTGATCAAAACCATTCAGAAGCAATTTAGCTGCTCCATTTGATTCTGTTTCCCTGATCACTTTACCGGTAAGATCGGTTATGGTAACTATTGCTTCAACATTAACAGGCAAAGTAATTGTAAATTCTCCATTTGTTGGATTCGGGTACAGGTTTACATTTTCATCAGTTAGTTTACCTTCAATAATTCCAACCGGCTGAACTTCGATGTAATCTTCTTTTATCAATGTATCATTCCCAAATGGATTTGTAACAATCAACTTAACATCATAAGTTGCCCACTCATTGATCATATAATAGATTTCCTGAGGATTTTCATCGGTAGATTCATCAGGTGTTCCACCTTCAAAATACCATTGGAAACTCAAACTGTCGCCTGTTGAAAGGCTTGTAAAGTTGGTGAATGAACCTGCAATAACTACTGTTTCATCTGCTTCAAAATCTGTTTCCGGCAGGTATCCCGAATAAATATAATCTACGTAGGTGAGGCTGTCGGTGTTCACGCCATCAGTAACCACAAGGGTAGCATTCCACATACCGGGCTGATTATATACAATATAAGGCGGGCTCTCACCGTTGAATGTTTCGGGGGTACCACCTTCAAATGTCCAGCTCCAGCTTGTGGGGTTACCGGTTGTTAAATCAGTAAACATTACACTGTCGCCAACGATGACGGTTTGCTTATCAGCTGAAAATCCGGCAAATAACGAAACCTGGCACTCAAATCCGGGGGTTGCCCAGATGGAATCGCCATCAGCATTTGTTGCGGCAAAGTGTACAGAGTGTGTCCAGCTTTCGGGAAGTTCATTATCCAGATCAGGGTTACAAAGTGTGAGCGAGGGGCCCCAACCATCAGCCAAAGTGTCCCAGGGGAGATAGTCATCGTAAGGAACAAAATCAACAACATTGTCAAAATTATCCCTCAACTCAACTATTTCACCTCCATTACTCAAACTTCCACTTGTCCATTGCAAGGCTTCAACCCCAAATATCAGCCACATGGCGACCGAATCTTTCGCGACAAGTAAAAACGTATCAGGTAATATTTCAATATCCTGCGGGAAAGTATATCCTACCCCATCTGATATCTTAAAGTCGGCCATGGAAATTAATTCAGCGCCATTGTTATAAAATTCAAGGAATTCAAGAGAATCATCTCCTGCCTCAGGTGGGTTATACATTATTTCGGTAATAACAATTTCAGGTAAAATATAGGGTTCGATAATTGAGAAATAATCTTCACTTTCACCCACAGGATCATCATCATTAATGCCTGAAATCCTTACTTTGTAATCATCCCCAATTTCCTGGTTTTCGAGGACTGTCCACATAAAACTTCCTTCGGATAATGCAAGATTAAAAACAATGGGTTCCGGGGTTTCGCCTTCTTTTACCAGTTCGATATTTATGTTACCATCCCAGAATCCGTAAATCCATGTAATTTCAAATTCAGCGCCCTGTTCAATATATTCTCCGCCGTTTGGACTTGTTACACTAACAAAAGGTATTGGTGGGAAGTTTTCCTCTCCCGGTGTTCCACCATCTTCAAGGCTCGCTGCCCAACTTTGAGCCAGGCTATTATCAGTATCCGGATCTATTAAAGCAAGTGAAGGCCCGTCACCGTCAGGTTCAGTAGGCCAGGGATCGCCATCTAAATAACTGACAATATCAATTAAAATACCGTTGTCATCATACAGCCTGACAACATCTCCAGTGTTATTCAGTGCAAAGTTTCCCGAGCCATCATAGTCGGGAGTGAATGGAAAATCTCCATTGGTAGCAACGGCAATGGTGAAATATCCACCATCAGCTACACTATAACCCGAAGGAATAATTATTGGTGTATGCGATGCATCGCTGTCTATCAGTTTCCAGTTTTCCAAATCAATTGAAGCACCGGTATTGTTAAATAACTCCACCCACTCTTCATCTGCCCCAGGCGAATTATACATGATTTCATTAATAATCAAAGCCGGCTCTCCAGGCACTTCCCAGGATAAGGTTTGTGGAGAATCATCGGGAACAGTAAATTGCCAGTTTCCGGCTACCCAGTTGTGCTCAGTATCGTTAACACCCCATTCCCAGTTACTACCACTCAAATCAACCACCAACTGTTGCTCACAGGTCCACACATTGTCGTCAGCTGTTACATCACCATTGGTGCCATCATCATAAAATGCAGTGTGTTCGTTTCCAAAATTCCATCCTGAATCATAAAATCCATCCGTACTCCAACTTCCTTTTAAATTAAAGCCATCGTAGTTTCTGCTATTGGTATCGTAAACGATAAAAGTAACTAATGCCGTGAGAGGTGTTGGACTGGTAATCGTGTTATTTACGAAATCATAAGTGAAGGTTGTTGGGGTTGAACCATCACTGGAAAATGGCACATTAACTCCCCAGGCTGTATTTTGATCCCAGTTATCGTTCAAGGTTACTTTGAATTCGTAAACACCTGCCGTAGTAACCGTTACATCAAGCGAATAAATGTCATCACCTTCAGGATCAGCCATTTCACCCAATGCTTCAGTAGGATCCCAGTTGTTTCCACCAAGTAGCGAGAAAAAGTTACCTGTAACATGGGGCATGGTATGCGAAACCAGGTTGGCATTGTAATTGACTTTCCAGGTAACATCCTCAGGTGCACTCAGGACAATATGCTGATTGTTACCGGGATAATTTTCATCACCCCAGGTATCTCCTTCAATTATCTTGTATTCGTTGTCGGCAGCAGGAAGATTTTTGGTTAACTCAAGCAAACCATTGGCATTTGGGCTCATTACATAATCAGGATCTGTTGTATTCCAACCCTGAAAATTGCCAACCACCCTGGCAAATGCTTCAAATTCACCTTCAATATGAATATTATCAACTTCCCATGTGGATGCACCGGAAGTAGTGCTTGTATATTTAAACGCGATATAGGTTGTAAGGCCAACATAAGTTGAAATATCAACTGTACCGGCATCTATAAATGTCCATCCGCCAGTTGAAGGGAAAGTAAACTGGCTGGTTAAATCAGTCCATGTGCCACTGGTTGTGGGGTCACTTGAACCATCATAATCGGTTGAAATTAAAACGAAAAGGCCAGTGTTATCAGCATAATTCCTTGCATGGTCAAAAGTTAAAGTGATATCGGTATAATTGTTACAATTGGCTGCATTGGTAATCAGCCAATCTTCATTATCCTGAGCACCATTGTCATAACCACTCATTTTGGAACATCCGGCAGGGATACCAAAATTTGCCCATTCCCACACTTGTCCATCACCAAGAATTGTATGCTGCGATGTGGCACCCAGGTTGGCATCAAATGTTTCAAGATAAATAGTTTGGCTTGTTCCCCCTCCACCACCATCAACTTCCATGATATAATCATCTACATAAACAATCTCAGCACCGTCAAACCCAGTCTGATCGTAAAATCGTAAACCCACTTCAATATCGTCATCAGCAATAGCAGAGTATGTGTAAGTAATTTCCTGCCATGAACCTGTTATTGTATTGTCTGAATAATTAAGGTATCCATCAATATAAAGCCGGGCTTTCATATTTCCTTCGGTGTGATATACCCATACACTTACATTGTAGTCAGTTCCACCAATCACGGAAACTGTTTGCCTGAAATCAGTATCGCCCTGTGTTCCGGTTGTTACATCAACTGAAGCAGAACTGCTTCCTTCATATATAATTGTTGTTTCCTCGGTTACAGTTATCCCGGATTCAATGGTAGTCCAGCCATCGGGATTACCTCCGGTCCAGCTTTCAAAATTCCCGTTGCTAATAATGTTCTGGGCATTTGTAGTTAAGCCTACTGCAAGAATCAGCAGAATAGTTAACAGACTTTGTAGTGTAATTTTTCTCATTTTTTGAAATTTATAAGTTATTGATTCAAAAGTGAATAATTTTTATTTCACTTATTCGATTTTACAATTATCAAATTGTTAATTCACCCCATTCTTTTTATAGAAAAGGACAATAAAAATAATTAAAATGGCCTATAGTTTAAAGGAGTGTTAATAACTATTCAGAATTGAATAGCAAAAAAAAAGAGGCGCCGTATATAGCGCCTCATTTTACTGATAAACATACTTATTTCAATGCTTATTTGTTGTCGTCAACTTCTTCAAAATCAACATCCGTCACTTCGTCATCGTCACCTTTTGATTTTGATTGGCCACCGTCGCCACCCATATCGGCACCGGGAGGTGGTGTTTCACCTCCTGCCTGGGTATCTTTATACATATCCTGGCTGGCAGCCTGCCACAGGTTGTTCATTTTTTCCATGACAGCATCAATGGCTGCAATATCCTGGCTTTTATGTGCAGTCTTTAATTCTTCAACAGCACTTTCAATTTCCGATTTTTTGTCAGCCGGAATTTTATCACCATATTCCTTTAACTGTTTTTCAGTCTGGAAAATCATTGCATCGGCACTATTCAGTTTATCAATGCGTTCTTTTGCTTTTTTATCCTCTTCAGCATGTGATTCTGCTTCGGCTTTCATTTTCTGGATTTCTTCATCTGATAAACCTGAAGAAGCTTCGATTCGAATGCTTTGTGATTTACCGGTTGCCTTATCTTTAGCATGTACATGAAGAATACCGTTTGAGTCTATGTCAAAGGTTACTTCAATTTGTGGTACACCACGTGGAGATGGTGGAATTCCGTCAAGATGGAATTTACCAATACTTTTATTCTGGTTTGCCATTGGTCGTTCGCCCTGCAACACATGAATCTCAACCGATGGTTGATTATCAGCAGCGGTTGAAAAGACTTCTGATTTTTTGGTTGGGATGGTTGTATTCGACTCGATCAATTTTGTCATCACGCCACCTAGTGTTTCAATTCCCATTGATAGCGGAGTTACATCAAGAAGCAATACATCTTTTACCTCTCCTGTTAAAACACCTCCCTGAATGGCGGCACCAACAGCAACAACTTCATCAGCATTAACACCTTTAGATGGTTCTTTACCAAAGAATTCTTTAACCACTTTCTGAATGGCAGGCATACGTGTTGATCCTCCGACCAGGAGAATTTCGTCGACATCAGAAGCTGACATCCCGGCATCTTTCAAAGCTGCCATACAAGGTTTAATTGTTCCCTGAGTCAGGTGATCGGTCAATTGTTCAAATTTAGCCCGTGTAAGTTTTCTTACCAGATGTTTTGGAACTCCATCAACCGGCATGATATATGGCAGGTTGATCTCAGTTTCGGTTGAACTTGACAATTCGATCTTTGCTTTTTCAGCAGCCTCTTTCAAACGTTGAAGCGCCATTGGATCCTTTTTTAGATCGAGTCCTTCATCTTTCTGAAATTCGCTTGCAAGCCAATTGATAACTTCTTCATCAAAATCGTCACCACCCAGGTGTGTATTACCATTGGTTGATTTTACTTCGAACACTCCATCGCCCAATTCCAGGATCGAGATATCAAATGTACCACCTCCAAGGTCAAAAACAGCAATTTTTATATCGTCCAATTTCTTATCAAGTCCGTATGCCAATGATGCGGCAGTGGGCTCGTTGATAATACGACGAACTTTCAAACCGGCAATCTCACCTGCCTCTTTTGTAGCCTGGCGCTGTGAATCATTAAAATAGGCCGGTACAGTAATTACCGCTTCGTTAACTGTGGTACCCAAATAATCTTCAGCAGTTTTCTTCATTTTCTGAAGAACCATTGCCGAAATCTCCTGAGGCGTATAAAGCCTGTCATCAATCTTTACCCGTGGTGTATCATTATCACCTTTTACAACTTTATAAGGTACCCTACCGGCTTCTTTTTGAACTTCAGAAAACTTGTTACCCATAAACCGTTTAATTGAATAAATGGTTTTAGTTGGGTTAGTGATTGCCTGCCTTTTTGCAGGATCACCCACTTTTCGTTCACCATTTTCGGTAAACGCAACGATAGAAGGAGTTGTACGACGGCCTTCGCTATTTGGAATAACGACGGGTTCGTTCCCTTCCATTACAGAAACACATGAATTTGTTGTTCCTAAATCTATACCTATTATTTTACTCATTATTTTTTCCTCCTTTAATATTCTATATGCAGATTATATTGTTTTTCATCAGTTTGTCAATGATTATGCCAAATGAAATAGCAATTGCCTGAGAGCAAGAACAGGGAGGGTAAGGAAACAAAATGATTGATTTAATCATTTGTTTACTAGCTTTTTATGTTTCTAACCTGAATGCTTAACAGATAAAATAAGAAAGCCAAAGGCTGTGACAAAACGGCAGAAAATATGATGAGAGAAGAAAGCGTTTACGATAAAAATTATATCCGGCTATTGTGGCAACAGGAAGCCAAGATCCATTGAAACTAACCTGTTCAGGGAATTTGTGCTTAACTCTACACTTTTTATTGATGTGTGACGGGATGCAAATATGCCAATGCCATTTTCGATATTCGAATACACCGGAACCTCTTCCAGCAAACTTCCTTCGGTGGAATTAATAGCAATATAATTATGCAACTCCTGTGAGCCTGATGCAACATATACATCAACCAGACCAGCCCATCGTTTGATGCCGGGAGTATCGTTCTCATCGTCTAAATTGTTCTCAAGTTGGGTAAAGAACCTGTTGCCATCATAACCGGCTACTTCTATTTTTTCCCCACCATCAATTCCTTCTGAGGTTTCAGGCCCAACAACCCACAACATACTTTTATTCAATGTATCGGAACTACCGGGTAATAACTCCTGGTAATTAAAAACGTAATAGACTTCAAAGCGTTTTGCATTTGCAGGTGTCGACCATTCAAATTTTACATTATCCGTATCAAAATTTATCCTGTTCCTGGGGGTGGTAATGGTAAAGTCGTTGATGAGCGGCGTTTCGGAAAAAATAGGATTATCAATGTTTTGTATTGACAGCGTATAATCAGCATCAAACACAAGGTTAGTTGTAGTGTAGTACATCAATTGATTGGGATAATAAAAAATTGAATCACCGGCTTTTTTATTCTTAGTAGTAATGGTGTCAAATTGAACCGGTGGAAGATTTTCACCCTGTTTTCTTCCGGTAATTGTAACATCCAATTTATAAGGGAAATTGCTGGAATCGGGGTTTTGAGCAATTAATAAAGCATTACCGGGGCCTGAATATGCCCGGGTCACTTTAACCCATGTTGTATCGTCCGAGATGTCAAGAAGTCCATAAACGATTGTAATCTCCTTATAATCAGCATAAAGACCGACTTCATTGCTGCATCGATTAAACAAGATAATGACAGATAAAAGGAGTAAGCTGAAAAGTATTTTTTTTACCATGGTTGCAATTACTTGAGGCAATTAATAAGCAGCCAAATTTACAATTTATTCCATGATCAACAATGATCAATTCAGATGAAATCTACCAAGTGGCATGAATGAACGATAAATTATCCTGATTTTCTTGTATTGAATCAATAAATTGGTTCAAATAAGATTTTTCATTTCCAATGTTTTAAGGATAATGGATATGATCTGTTGCCTTGTAAATGCTGCACAATTGATGGTTAAATCGAAGTGAATATCACTAATTTTCTTTTCGCAAAAATCCTCTATCAACTTTGTTTTCTTGAGATCATGTTTCTTAATAAAGGCTGCTACATTCATATTTTCAAATCCTTTTCGTCGTTTAAGCGAATTCAATCGCCATTCATAAGGTGCAGTAAGCCGAAGGTGTAAACCATTTTTGATACTTGCTGTAGTTGCAACACCTGCCCGGCCTACAATAATAACATTTCCTGTCTTGGCAAAATACTGTAAAACCTCAGTAATTGTTTTACGAACTATTCTATCGCTTTTGTAATACTTGCTTGATAAAGCGGAAAGAACATCATCAATATGCGATTTTTTTTGAGATTTAAAAACATAGTGGATTTTGGATTTATCTATCCCTAATTTGTTAGCTGATTTTTCGAGAATGTCTTTATTGATAAATCTCCAAACTTTATTTCTTGCTTTGAGGGCTTTTACCAGGTCAATTGCAATACCAGTTCCATTACAACCTGTCTGCCGCGAAATTGTAATAAATGGACCTAGTTTGGATTTAGCGATAATCTTTTTTTCAAATCGCTGATTAAAATATTGTAGCAATGTATTGGTCATGATACTTAGGTATTATGCTCATAAATGTACGAAATTTGTTTCTTGTTTTCAAGTAGTTTTAAAACATTCATCAAATTTTCATGAATTATTCAGGATAAATTACTTAATTTTAAACAGTGTTGTTTTAATTACGCTATTTTCGCTTTCTATACTTACAATCCGGCACTAATTAAAAATGTTGCTGCAAAGGCAATAATTGCATACAATTCGGGGAATACGGCAAGTACCATTGTTTTGCCGAAAATATCGTGCCCTGAACCTATACCGGCAATTCCTGATGCACAAACGCTGCCTTGTTTTATCCCCGACATAAGTCCGACAAATCCTAATGCAACTCCCGCCGCAAAAACTGCAACTCCCTGATACATGGATAATGTCAAAACTCCATCAACAACCATCTCTGAAAGTTTTGCGTTGATAATAAAAAATCCTGCAAAACCGTAAAGTCCCTGGGTTCCGGGCAATGCACTTAATAACATATAACTCCCGAAAGCCTCATCATTTTTTTTCAAAGCTCCTATCGTGGCATTTCCGCCCGATGAAACGCCTATTGCACTTCCTATGCCGGCTAATGCAATCATTAATGCCAGTCCAACATAGGCAAGTATTACTGCTGTTGCCATAATAATTCTCCTTTCAAAATTTATTAATAATTCATTTTTATTTGTAACTAATCGGTTTGTTAATCAATTACTATTCCCTGATTTTTTTATAGGAATAAAGGATAAAGGAATTTTCTCTATTCCCCCCATTTCCCTTACACCCCCTATTTCCCATTTTTTATTGTCAATTTAATACTGATCAGTAACTTTTATTATATTTATTTCACTTATATTTTATCCAGAAAAGGGCTTGTATTCTTTTCCACCCCCTGTAAACCCGGCATTTTTATAAAACTCAACAAATGTGAGACGCATGGGATGAACAAATGAACCGAGTGATGATATTAGTATATTTAAACTATGTCCTAACAAAAGGAATATTACAAAAAACACAGGCCCGATTATCGGAGACGAACCGAGTATTTGCATGGCAATATCGTTTATCACAAACCCTAAAATAGCACTCGACAAGCCCAGTGCAAACAAACGGATATATGATAACAGGTCGCCGAATATTCCGGTTACTGTTGAATAAATATCCCAAATCCCTTTTCCGATACGCGCAGGGATACTGATTTCGACATCGCTAAAAAATATAATTAAAAACCCGCCAAGTGATAGAATTGCATATAGAATAAAGTTGTTTGTGCCAATAATCCCTATTTCTGTCAAACCCATGTAAATTCCGGAGCCTATCAAAATGATGAGCCATCCAAAAGTTGCAAGCGAGTGTGTGAACCCATATTGTTTTATCTGATTTGCTGCTTTTATACACATCCCGAAAATAATTTGTAAAGCACCCAGTGCCAATGCCAGATTAAACATGTTGTCGGGGTTAAGGAACAGGTTTCTGTAATCTGCAAGCAGGTTGATATTTGTCTCTATTAAATTAATACCAAAAAATGTTCCCGAAATAATTCCGAAAATGATTGTTGCCACACCCAGAATTTGTATTAAGGACAACAGTGGTTTTATTTCTTTGTTTGCCTTTAATTTGTAAATGCCTGCCCCAATCACAAACAATAAACCATATCCGGCATCGCCGAGGCAAAAACCGAAAAACATCATAAAAAATGGTGCGAAGAATACGGTTAGGTCAAGTTCGGAATAAGCCGGTAACGAAAATAATTTTCCGATAGGCTCGAACAATCTGCTAAACCTGTTGTTTTGTAATAAAATGGGAACCTTGTCCTTTTTTGTGGCTTTTTCAATTATGTGCAATATGTTGCCCTTATCCAAAGAATCATCAATTTGTTTTTTACTTGTCTGTGGAACCCAGCCCTCAAGTATTTTCATTTTTTCATCTGCTTCAACGGCAGTATTTAAAATTACTTTTTCATAATCCAAATTTGCTGTTAGCGCTTCTTTTTCGTGTTTGAGCAGCGGTATCGATGTTTTGGAGTAATTGTCAAAATCATTATTTATCAGCGTTATTTTATCTTCTGTTTCTTTTATGTGCCTTTTTATTTCCGAAAGGGAGTTTTCGGGTTGTTTAACTTCTTCGGCATCAATATTCAGTTCTTCATCGCCTTGTTGTATAATAATAAAATGGATGTAGTTTCCGCTTTCAGTAATTATTTCTGCATTGTATTCAGAAAGCAGTTTGGTATTAAATTTCTTTTTAGAAGTGATAAAAAACCTCAC
>JAUVKF010000083.1 GCA_030596395.1 Chlorobiota bacterium
ATCCTGAAACAAGAATGGATTTAGTAAGGATTGGTATAATGCAATATGGCTTTTGGCCAAGCTCAGAAACTTTTATGTATTATATCCGAAACAAAAAAGACAAAACAGATCCATTACAAAGAATCTTGGAGTGGAAAAGCACAATAATGTCAATAAAAGATGTTAAAACAGGAGAATTCATCGGTTATGGAATGTCTTTTCTTGCACAATCTGATATCAAAGTAGCACTTGTACCTGTTGGATATTCAGGCGGATACAATCGTTCATTAAGCAATAAAGGAAAAGTGCTTATTCACGGACAACGATGTGATGTAATTGGCATTGTGAATATGAATATGTTTATGGTAAATATTTCCAGTATATCTGACACTAAAATAGGCGATGAAGTAACATTAATTGGCAAGCAATACGATTTAGAAATTAAAGTATCCGCTTTTAGTAATATTAGCGATGAACTTAATTATGAAGTATTGGCTCATTTGCCAAAAGATATCAAACGAAAAATAATTAAAAAACACATAAAATAATGGCTTTTATAACATTAGATTTAAAAAAATTGAAATCAAACTTTGATTATCTTAATACTCTTTTTAAAAAGAATAGTATAGAATGGTCTATTGTGTCAAAAATGTTAAGTGGTAATAAAAAATATTTAACAGAATTGTTAAAATTTGACATAAATCAAATATGCGACTCTCGTGTATCTAATTTAAAAGTAATAAAATCAATAAATCCTAAAATTAAAACAATATATATAAAACCACCGGCAAAGCGTTCTATTTCAAGTATTGTAAAATACGCAGATGTGAGTATGAACACAGAAATAGAAACCATTAAACTATTATCAGATGAAGCTAAAAAACAGAATAAAATTCATGAGATAATAATTATGATAGAACTTGGAGAACTTCGAGAAGGTGTATTGGGTGAAAATTTTATTGATTTCTATGAAAGTGTTTTTAAATTAAAAAATATTGAAGTAATAGGAATTGGTACTAATTTATCTTGTTTATATGGTGTTCTTCCAAATCACGACAAACTAATTCAATTAAGTTTATATGAACAATTAATTGAAGCAAAATTTAACAGACAAATCCCCTATGTCTCAGGTGGTTCGTCAGTAACAATTCCTCTGATATTTCAAAATCTGTTGCCAAAAGGAATTAATCATTTTAGAGTAGGAGAAACTTTATTT
This sequence comes from Chlorobiota bacterium, assembly GCA_030596395.1. Taxonomy (GTDB): domain Bacteria; phylum Bacteroidota; class Bacteroidia; order Bacteroidales; family F082; genus JAADID01. The sequence continues at coordinate 1,196 of JAUVKF010000083.1, forward strand.
CTCGGAACAGATGTCTATAATAATACTAAGTTTAAAAAAATGCATTCTGAGATTTTTATGCTTTATTCTGAGATAATCGAATTAATAGAAAAGCCTATAGTTCCTATGGGAGAACTTGGAACAAATGTAGAAGGAGAAAGTATTGAATTTGACCAAACGAATATTGGAGAAACATCAAATCGAGCAATCATAGATTTAGGACTTCTTGACGTAGAAGCAGACCATCTTGAATTAGTTGATAAAAGTTTAAAAATAACGGGTGCAAGTTCTGATATGATTGTAATAGACCTTGATGAGAATAAAAAGAAATATAAAGTTGGTGACTTTATAAAATTTAAATTAGATTATATGGGAACACTTAGGATAATGAACTCGAAATATATTGAAAAAAGAGTAAAAAACGGCAGCTGATCGAATAGGCGGCTGACCCCGAGTGTTCGGGCCAGTGCACCTTTCACACACTCCCCAATACCACCCGGGCTTATCCGTTAACCATAATATCGGCATTAAAAAATATATGATAACAAAAATGCCAAATCTTATCATAAAACGAATGAATGTAAAGAAAATCGGATTTTCTTATCATAATAAACTATCTTTGTAAAGAAAAACAAAAAATCTTTACATAATGAGGTCAAATGAATTAAAAAAATTACCTCTTGAGCAGGATATTGAAACAAAAACAATACTCAAAAAAGTTGCTTCTTCTCACAGAGCATTAGCAGAATTAAAGGGTGTGGTTTCAAGCATTCCTAACGAAAGTATTTTAATCAATACATTGGGACTTCAAGAAGCAAAAGACAGTTCAGCAATTGAAAACATAATCACAACTCACGATGATATTTTCAAAGCAGAATTAAATATTGACGGATTTAAATCGCCAAATGCAAAAGAAGTTCAGAACTATATCTCTGCACTTAAAAAAGGATTTGCTCTAATCTCAAAAAAGAAAATACTAACCAACAATGATATTATCCAAATTCAATCAGAATTGGAAAAGAACAATGCTGGATTTAGAAAAGTTCCAGGAACAGCCTTAAAAAATGCTACAACAGGAGAAATTGTTTACACACCGCCACAAGATTATAATACAATACTTGAATTAATGGCTAATCTTGAACAATTTATAAATGATCAAGCAAGATCAGATTTTGACCCATTGGTGAAAATGGGAATTATTCACTATCAATTTGAAAGTATTCATCCATTTTATGATGGAAACGGTAGAACAGGACGAATAATCAATGTTTTGTATTTGGTAATGAATGATTTATTGGATTTGCCAATTTTATATTTAAGTAGATATATCATAAAAAACAAAGGAAAATATTACAACCTTTTACAAGAAGTTAGAGAAGCAGATAATTGGGAAAATTGGATACTTTATATACTTGATGCTGTTGAACAAATCTCAAAAGAAACCATAGTGCTAATAAAAAAAATTAAAAAATTAATTTTCGAGTATAAAAATTTATTAAGAGATAATTACAAGTTTTATAGTCAAGACTTATTGAATAATTTGTTTAAACATCCTTACACAAAAATTGAATTTATCGTAAATGATTTAGGAGTTTCAAGGATTACTGCATCAAAATATTTAAATAAATTAGCAAAAGACGGATTATTAAAAAAAGAAAAATTAGGAACAGGAAATTATTACATAAATGAAAAACTAATTGAAATACTCAAACGATAAAATCAAATACTATGGCTAGTCGAGTGGATGGCTTCGCCATTATTGGTATCTTGCCTGAAAAAATGAAGTCAACCATAGTCCATTACAGCCTAATTCCATTTGTTTCCTTATTATTTTTCATCCTGTTCTCCTGCAACTATTCTGAAATGTCAGAGCATCAACAGGAGATCCTTGCTTTCCAAAACGAACTGAATGAACAATTTGCCGACTCGGAGCATTCACCTCTGGTACCTAAAGACCTGGAAACATTTGAATCACTTGAATTTTTTCCCGTCGACAATAAGTACCGTGTTGAATATGTCTATTGCGAAAAAACAAAACTTTTCACCATTTATCAATGAAGAATTACTTTTTTAGTGACATTTGCTGAACCAGTCTTCAGGTTGAACAGGTATATTCCACTAGTTAATCTATTTCCCTTATCATCCGTTCCATTCCAATGAAATGAATGGTTACCAGCTTTCAGGGCCTTATCAAGCAATATTGCAACCCTGGCTCCGTAAACACTGAACACCTCAATACTTACAGGTGCATCTTCCTGCAAACTGAATGAAATTGTAGTTTGTTCAGTAAATGGGTTTGGATACAGATCCAAAAGTAAAGCAGAGGAATTTTGTTCCGGTTCGTCAGGAATATAAGTAACAATATCACCAAAAAATTCCAGGTATTCAATCATCAGCTGTTGCTTTGTTGATGGGTTACCGGCATCGGTCAGGTCGCCGAATTCAAAGGCACTGCCAATGGTTTTATAAGAACCTTCATCGTAAGCAACGGCGCATCCGAAATCAGAATTAGGGCTGGTGAAAATAGTGAATGCGCTGCCTTCAGGGGTCAAATAATAGTCGTTAAACGGACTGAGACTGCCAAATTCAAAGTACATGCCTTCGGTGAAGGTTCCTGTTTCTCCCGTGATGAAATCATATTCAAACCAGATATCCGGAACAACATCAATATTAAATTTGTCGTGGATTGGCTGCTGTGGGTTGTTGTACCAGGTCCTGCGGCCTTCAAGGTAAAGTTTTCCGCCATCATTAAGATACTGCTCAAGCTTTGCACTTTCAATATGGTTTAGTTCATGACCGGTAACTATAATTCCCAGGGAGACAAATATAGATTTGTACAAGCCCAGGTTATCCGGGAATTCAGTTGCATAACCTGAGGTCAGATCCAGGTCATCAAGAATTTCCATCAGTTGCCTGAACTTCGAAGGTAACCAATGCACCATCGCCGATGTCTGAAGCAACATCAAATGCATATTCATCGGTTACCGTTACTGTTTGTAATGACATAATATCATCGAAAAAAGCGGTATTATCCGTGATGTTGATGAAGCTGTTTGTTGAGGAAATATCAGCATTTACAGTAAATGCATCTATAAGGCCTGCATTTTTAAGACTTAACGACAGGAGTACGGATTCACCATAATCAAGAATGCCGTCTCCATTGCCACTTACATCGTTGATGGCATAATCATTATAAACCACATAAGGAATATTGTCAGGAATAACATCAACAATCCCGTGATACCGGAAATAGTTAGGCCTGGTGATCACTACATCAAATGCATCACCCGGGTTAAGCGGTATAATGTTAATAATTTGAGGTGTGCCGTCGGATTCCGCTACGCCCATAATCCCGCCGTTGAATGAAAGTGCAATAAAAGCCCCTGAATCAGCAGTAACAGTAAAACTTCCTGATCCGTTAAGAAGTACATTATCATGTTGTACCATCAAATTCATCGGAACTTCTGAATAGAGCGTTTGAAAAGCACCTCCATGATGATGGTAGAGGTTATAGGTAACTGTCTTGCCTCCTGAATTTGTCCAGCTTGAAGCTTGCAGAAAATATTTGGCAGCAACATTGGCAAAAGCAGGAAATATCCCTCTTTCTTCAGAAATAATGGAACCGAACTGGGGTAGAAATTCCGGCCACAAATAATCATGTACTCCCCAGGCATAAATATCATTCAAAATAGAGTAAGAAACTTCAGAAGCAGCAATAACTCCAAGGGCCCCATGTTCCATCCTGTGAAATTTCTCTGCAAAGCACTCGGAACCCCAGTTAAATTTTCCGGTAAGGCAGTTGATAGAGAATACAAAAACAGGGTCTTCATTTGATAGCCCGTTCAGGTCATTGTTATTATAACCCGGTTCGCCCCATCCTGTTTCGCCTCCATGGTCGTTATGTTGCACAAAAAAAGCTCCGGCATTGATCGCATTGTTTATGTCTGTTGCATTACCTCCTGACCAACCGCCAAGTTCCTGGGGGATGGCCGATATATATCCAAGCCCATCGGGCCCAAAAACAGCAAGAATGGTGCTTGTATTCGAATAGGTTGACCAGGGATCAACTTTCGGGTCTCCACTGCAAATATCGTTGATACGGACCGGGTCTCTGCCCTTGACATGCTTGAAAAATCCGCCAACTGTTTCTGCAGTGATCTGAAACCATTGACTTGTCTGCCATCCCAGTACAGTGATGGGGTTATAAAAGCTTTCGTATGTAGGGGGATTTGTTTCATAATCCAGGATCTTTCCAACCATATTTCCCAGATGCGCTTCGTTTTGTGCAGTCATCCTTGACATGATCACATCAGCCATGCCATTGCCGTTCACATCGCCATAAATATGATCTGAAACACAAAAGTTATCCCAGATTGGAGCAAGGATTCCATCACCTGTTGAACCATGGTCAGCCATGATCAGAAAAGCCAGGGGCGGAATGGCCCATGTGTTGTATGCGTCATTAATAAAGTTTTCGATAGTATTAACATTGTTCCCGCCAACTTCAGTGATCGTATAGACCCCTGTACTGATCCCCTGCATGTTCCTGAAAAGCTTAAGGGAATCGGCCCAGGCAATAAAAGCAGGATTATCCGGAGTGATGATCACGTATTCGAAGCCTTCATCTTTGCTTCCCTGTTTTGTGATATATTCAATTTCAGGGAGAGATGCAATGTTCAAAAGCCTGTCGCGAAGAATGGGGTCAAACCAGCGGCTGCGATAGCGGTTATCGCCAAACTGCCCGTTGCCACCATCAAATTTTACCTCAAGTTTAATGTCGCGGTAAACGATAAGCTCTTTGGTTACCGGATTGTATTGGAAAGGGGTGATGCCTAGTATTACAGCATCCACTTCCCTGATAGTAGTCGCTTTTGAAAGCAGAAAAGGTTCAGCCGGATAAAAAGCATTTGTTGAGTAGATATTCTCATCTTTGTTATAATCAAGCGGGCTGTTATCAGTGTCGAGTGGTATCCGGGGTGCAGGTGCTACATCAACATCTTTGTATGTTTCTATCCTGTAAGAAAGAATGTTCAGGCTTGCCGTGGCACCTTGTGGAAGGGCGATATACTGGCTACTTCCTGCCAGGTCAGGAGCGCCTTCATTGTTCGAAATAAAGACTCCGGGGAGGTGAATGGCTTTCATGGAAATGTCGTTTACAATAACTTCATCCATGTAGAATTCCTGAATTGAATATACTACTTCTACACCCTCTGGTGATTCGAGGGTCAGGTTGAACCCGGCCTTTTCCCAATTGTATGTCTTAATATTAATTATTAAATTCGCCGTAATATTAACACCCTGATTTTATTTTGATAAAAAGAAAAACAGGTTTAGGCCTTGATGGTGGCTACGAAGGCCAGCGGGCATCAGACGGCTATGAATTTAAAAACGGCCCATGCATTAGTCTCCGTGCACAATTCTCAAGTACAGAAAAGTAGACTTTTATAAGAAAAAAGAGAGGAAACAGCATAGTTTATAAACGTATTACTTAAATTTTAAAAAGATGAAAAAACCAGTCCAATTAACACTTGCAATTGCCATTTCATTTGGCATTATTTCATGCGGCCCACAAGCGCCAAAAGAAGATACCAACACAGAAAATACAAAAGAAGTAAAGGCAACTCCTGAAAAACCATCAGATGCTGACTTAATGGCTTTTAAAGTGTATCACCATATGAAGTATATGGAAACTACAGCTCAACAAGCCGGTGGCACAAATATATTGCTCCACACAAAAAAACTGCCAACAGAAGGAACAGACCCTGTTGTAACACCTGCCTTAGACCACATTTATACTAAAGTTGTTGTTGACCTTACAGAAGGACCTGTAACTGTTGAATATCCTGAAATTGAAGAAGGTCGTTATTATTCAATACATATTACCGACCAAGAGCATTATACCATTTATGATGAAATTCACCCTAAAGGCAAATATACAATTGTACGTAAAGGGAAAGATATGGAAGTTCCGGAAGGTGCAACTGTAATTGAAAGTCCCGGTGACTATCCTCATCTTTTTATCAGGGTTCAGGTAAAAACTGCTGAAGACTTGAAAAATGCCTGGGCTATTCAAGAGAAAATAAAACTTACCTCATTAGGCAGTAATGAACTAATCATTGAAAATCCAATAAAGCACACATTGGAAACACATGATGTTTATCCGCAAAACAGAGAAATCTTAGAATCGGCTATTAATTTTAGTGAAGAAGACTATTTACGAGTAAGTGAGTACATTGGTTCTGTAGTTCCAAAGTTTGGAGTAACCGGCAATATCGGAATGTTTGGCCCGATTGATAGTGAAGAACCTAATAGCAATGATCCGGAATATCGTGCTGCTGCGATTGTTGGTCACCTGGGATTTCCGGTACATCATGCTTATTACGGCCCTTTCTTTACCAATTGTAATGATGAAGTACTAATGGGTGATAAAACTGAAGTATTTACTCTCCCTTACGAACCTGAAGGAGTGGAGTTATTCTGGTCAGTTACCCGCTACAGTGCACTTACTCGAAATACAATCCCAGGCAAGAATGACTTATTTAATGCCTATAATACAGAGCCTGACGAAAATGGAAATATTACCATTACATTTAGTGTTGAAGATCCTAATGACGGTACTTACTGGATGCCTGTAAATGCAGGAGAACCTTACTATTTTGTAGTTCGTTACTACAAACCCGATGTGAATAATCTTCCACAGAAGCCATGTAACTAACATTTAACTTATTATAATTGAAAAAGTGGAATAAACAACAAAACGCCAACAAATATTTAAAATAACCAGAATAACAATAATTGAAAGGATATGATTTTAAAGATACTCTTAGGAATGGCAGCAGCTTTTGCCCTTTTCCGGACAATTAAGACAAAAAGGATATTTCCGGGTATGATTACAGTGGGTATGATAGTGGGTACTAAACCACTGGCATGGCAACACGGTTTTACTGCCAATATTTGTGCTTTTAGTATTTGTAGCGGGCATTATTGGTAAAGTAAAACTGAAAAATTATAATTACCTTTGCGCCCCAAATGAAAATGAATTAAACTAACTTATCATGCAAAACAAAATAGCATCTTTGGGGGCATTACTGTTTGTACTTCTTTTAGGGAGTTTTACATCAAATGCCGGTGACACTGATAATAAATTGTCATGGCCTATCGAAATTGAATCTGAAGGTGGTTTTGTTACAACGCTATATCAGCCTCAGCTTGAATCTTTTGAGGCAAACATTTTAGAAGGCCGGATGGCTGTTACCATAAAGCCAAAGGATAAAGAAATAATTTTTGGTGCAGTGTGGTTTAAGGCCCGGATGTCAACCGACCTGGACAACAGAACCGTGTTACTTGAAAAAATGGATATCATAAAAACCCATTTCCCGGATATGATGGATGAAGAGAAAATCAGCAAATTTTCGAAATTGCTTTCTGCGGAAATGGAATCATGGAACCTGGAAATGTCGCTCGACCGGATACTGGCCAGCCTTAATGAGGTCGAAAACCTAAAACAATTATCCGACGAGATAAATAATGATCCGCCTGCAATCTATTTCAGAACTAAACCTGCCGTTCTGGTAATGATAGATGGAGATCCTATCTTAAAAAAAGATGAAAACTCCGGTCTTGAATATGTTGTGAACACCCCTTTCTTTATTGTAAAGGATACTAAAAAAGGAACCTATTACATCAATGGCGGGCCGTTTTGGTACACTTCAAAAGAAATCCTTAGCGGATGGGAAGAAACAAAAAGGCCACCTTCAACAGTTAAGAAATTCGCGGATAAATATACCGAAGGAAAAGAAGCCGATTCTGTTGCACAATCATATACTGAGGCTCCTGAATTAATTGTTGAAACAAAAGCTGCTGAACTGATACAGGTGGATGGTGAAATTGACTACAAACCCATTGACAGTACAACTTTGCTGTATATTTCCAATACCGAGAGTGATATTATCATGGATATCAATTCACAAAACCATTATTTGCTACTTGCAGGTAGATGGTACTATTCAAAATCGTTAAAGGATGGTGACTGGAAATTCAGTGAGCCTGATGACCTCCCGGCTGAGTTTAAAAAAATACCGAAAAATTCAGAAATGACTTCAGTAAGGTCTGGCATCCCCGGAACACCAGAAGCTCAAACTGCATTGCTTGAACAATCAATACCACAAACAGCCACCATTGATAGAAAAACAGCCACATTTGAAGTAAGTTATGATGGCAATCCTAAATTTGAAAAAATTGAAGGCACTGAAGTTTCCAATGCTGTAAATGCTGATAAAACAGTGCTGCTGATAAAAAATAAGTATTATGGTGTTGAAGATGCTGTTTGGTTTATTTCGGACAAAGCAACCGGCCCATGGGAGGTTTGCGTTGTTCGTCCGGATGAAGTAGATCAGATCCCTCCGGAATCGTCTGTTTATAATGTCAAATACACCTATATTTATGAATCTACCCCCGAAGTAGTTTATGTGGGTTATTTACCGGGGTATACCTATTCATATGTTTATGGAGGAGTTGTTGTTTATGGAACGGGATATTATTACCGGCCATGGTATGGCGCCTATTATTATCCCCGGCCGGTTACCTGGGGATATGGTGTACATTACAGCCCCTATGGTGGCTGGGGATTCTCGGTTGGGATAAGTTTTGGCTGGATTGGCTGGGGCTTCCATCCATACAGAGGAGCTTATTGGGGGCCCAGAGGATATTACGGAGGATATCGTCATGGATATAACCGGGGTTATCGCCATGGATACAACAGAGGATATAGCCAGGGTGCCAGGGCTGGGTACGCAGCCGGATCACGAAACTCGAACCGGAATGTATATAACAACAGATCTAATGGAGTTAAGCAGACAGGTAATGTCAGGAATGCCCGGGCATCAAATAATATGAACAATAAAACACGTGCTTCGGGCAAGTCCAATAACATGTATGCCGACAAGAAAGGAAATGTATACCAACGCGATCAAAAGGGCAACTACCAAAACAAGTCCAACAGGCAACAGCCTTCAAGTAGCCAACAACTAAGGCAGTCGCAGAACAAGGCAACAACAGGAACTAAACAGCAAAGAAGTCAGGGTTCTTCAAATATGTCAAGTCAGCAAAAGCAAAACCTGAACAGATCGTATCAAAGCCGGAGCACCGGAACTCAAAATTACAACCGATCCAGCTCCTCCGGATATGGTGGGGCAAGCAGGTCAAGTATGGGTGGTAGCAGAGGTGGTGGTGGTGGTGCCCGGAGAAGGTAATCAATACTCAATACTAAAAATAAAAATATTGTGGTCGGTCATTATTATAGTTTGTATACTCCTGGTCGTCAAATATTTGACATGGCCCGCCAAGACAACCGTATTTTGTGATATACATGTAATTGAACAAACATTTACAACAAGGCAGTAAATGAAATTTGATTAAAAAGAATACATGTACTAAAGAAAAACCATCAGATGTCCTGCATGTTAACAGTGAAGCCATTAAAAAAGCCAGGTACAGAATCCAAAAAAAACTGAACTTATCACCAAAAGATTCGCTAGAGGCTTATATTGCAAATTTTTTAAATATATTATTATGAAAACAAAAACACTATTATTAGTATTAATAACCTGCCTTATGGTTGGAGGACTGACATCGACAGTCTTAGCTCAGGATTACCGAACTGAAATAGATTTGCTGGGAGAAATAAAGGTTCCTGCTGATGCCTATTATGGCGCCCAGGCTGCCAGAGCCATGGAAAACTTTCAAATCTCAGGGCAATATATTAATGATTATCCCGACTTTATGAAAGCCTGGGGAATGATTAAACTGGCTACTGCCTATGCCAATACCGAAGCCGGAAAGATGTCTCCCGAGATGCTTAAGCTTATTGAACCGGCATGCCAGGAATTGATAAACGGAAATTATCTCGATCAATTCAAAATTGATTTATATCAGGGTGGTGCAGGTACCTCAAGCAATATGAATGCCAATGAAGTGCTTGCCAATATTGCCCTTGAAAAAGCTGGCTATAAAAAGGGGGAATATGATAAAATATCTCCTAACGATGAATTGAATATGTCGCAATCTACGAATGATACTTACCCTACATCCCTGAAACTTACTATGCTTATGCATAACGATCGCCTGATAGAACAAATAACGCTGCTTACCGAATCATTCAGGAAGCTGGGACATAAATATCTTGATTTGGTTAAAATGGGACGTACCGAGTTTCAGGATGCGGTACCAATGACCGTAGGTCAGGAATTTCATTCCTTTGCTTCAATGCTGGAGTGGGAACTTGCCAATCTGGAATATGCTAATAAATCTTTATTGATCCTTAATATGGGGGGTACAGCCATTGGAACAGGATTAAATGCTCCCAAAGGATATGATACGTATATTATTAAGCATTTAAAGGAAATCTCCGGTTACGATTTTAAAAATGCCGACGATATGATTGCAGCTACATCAAGCTTACACTCATTTGTAGTTTATTCTTCAGCATTAAAAACCCTTGCCACTACGCTGGCGAAAATTTCTAATGACCTGATCATTCTTTCAGCAGGACCCAGGAACGGTATGTTTGAAATTAACTTACCTCCCAGGCAACCCGGTTCTTCCATTATGCCGGGAAAAGTAAATCCTGTAATACCTGAATTAATGGCATTGGTTAGCTATCGCGTTATTGGTAATGATGTGACTGTAAACATTGCAGCTTCTGATGGTGATTTGCAATTGAATGCTTATGAACCGGTTGTTGGTTTGACTATTTTTGAATCTCAGAAATTATTAACCAATACCATCAAAGCTTTCCATGAACAGTGTGTTGACGGGATTACTGCCAATGAAGATGTTCATGACCGTAATCTGGAAACTACAATTGGTATTGTAACCGCTCTCAACCCCGTACTGGGCCATGAAGTAGGTGATGAATTGGCAAAAGAAGCCAAAGAAAGCGGCAAAGGAATATTAGAACTTGTGCGTGAAAAGAATCTTCTTACAGAAGAACAAATTCAGGAAATTCTATCTCCCGAAAACATGACAGGCCTCGATAAATCGAAATACGAAAACAAATAATAACACTCAGATAACTAAAATCTAAACATCATGAAAAAACAATTATTTATCAATTATTTACTGGTTGCCGTATTAACAATGGCAATTGTACAATTTGGATTTTCTCAAAACAAAGACCTCCCGAACATTGTAATACTGGCCACCGGCGGTACTATTGCCGGAGCCGGTGAAAGTTCAACAGGATCCAGTTACACTTCCGGTCAGGTTGGGATTGAGGCAATGATTGATGCTGTTCCGAATATCCGTAAATTGGCAAATTTAAAGGGAGAACAAATTTCAAATGTCGGTTCACAGGATATGAGTGTGAAGATATGGCTCGACCTGGCAAACCGTATCAATAAACTTTTGACAGACGATGTTGACGGTATAGTAATTACCCACGGAACCGATACTCAGGAAGAGACAGCCTATTTCCTGAACCTGGTGGTAAAAAGTGATAAGCCGGTTGTGTTGACCGGTTCTATGCGTCCTTCAACAGCATTAAGCGCCGAAGGCCCCCTGAACCTGTATAATGCCGTTGCCGTTGCTGCTAGTCAGGAAGCTAAAGAGCATGGTGTTATGGTGGTAATGAACGATGAAATACATTCGGCTCATGCTGTTAAAAAAATGATCACAACTCCGGTGCAAACATTCATGTCGCCACAGCACGGAATGTTAGGTACGGTTATCTTTGGTGATATAGTGTTTTTTCATAAACCACACGGTATCCATACTGTAAACAGTGAGTTCTCTGTTGACGGAGTGACGGAGTTATCGCGTGTCGACATTGTTTATGCTTGTGCCGACATGTCACCTGATTTAATTGATATTATGGTTAAGGCCGGAGCAAAAGGAATTATAATTGCCGGAGTTGGTGATGCAAATATGACAGAAGCAACATTAGAAGCAGCTAAAAAAGCAACTAAAAAGGGAATACCGGTTGTAAGAGCTTCGCGTGTCCCTGTTGGTGCAGTTTTAATTCATGGTGAGATTAATGATGAAGAATACGGTACTGTATCTTCTGACGAACTTAATCCACAAAAGGCCAGAATACTATTAATGCTTGCATTACAAAAAGACAAAGACATGAGTAGAGAAAAATTGCAGGAACTTTTTATTAATTACTAATAAGGAGGTACTATTATGAAAACAAGATTACTACTTAGTGCTTTATTTCTATTTGGGATTCTGGGAATCGCTTTTGCTCAAATAAAACAAGCTGACACAGCCACCAGCTACAGGACGATTATTCCGGTAGATAAACAAAAACTCTTATCAAATATTGATTTTATTGCCAATCAGCAGTATGCATTCAGGAGTGATTTCACTGATGGCGACTATATTGGTTCAAAGTTCAAAATGGAGCAGTTCAGGATGGAAATCAGGGGATGGGTGACTGAAAATATCTATTTCCGTTTCCGACATCGTTATACAAGTGCTTTTGAACCCCAGAGTATGGATAAGATCATCAAAGGAGTTGATATGGCCTATATAAATATTAAACTGGGCAATAATGACAAATGGGAGCTAATGGCCGGGAAGTTTTGCGTTGACTGGGGGGGGATTGAATTCGACCTTAATCCTATAGATATCTATGAATATTCAGATATTATTGAGATGGCAGATAACTTTCTTTCGGGAGTTGGTATGAAGTACTTTGTTAATCCTTCAAATTATATCGGTTTTCAAATCTACAATTCAAGGACTCAAACTTTTGATGAAATTTATGGCAATGACAGTATAATTGGTGGTGCAGGCATCGTGGCCTCAAAAGCTCCCTTAGGAGGTGTACTTACCTGGAGGGGAAACTTATGGGATGGACTGGTTACTACACTTTGGAGCTATTCACTTACCAATGAAGCTTCGGGTATGTTTAAGAACTATGCCGCATTTGGCCAACAATTG
>JAUVKF010000012.1 GCA_030596395.1 Chlorobiota bacterium
GCTGAAAAAGATGTAATGGAATACATTTTTGCTTTGTCAACTAAATCGCCTTCATATTCGGGATACAAATCTTTTTGATAAATACGATAGTGTACATTATAAACAGGTTCCAGGGCAACCAGTAAACCTGTAATAAACGACCATTTTCTGTCAGGGTAAAAATCGTATTCAAATCCTGCATTAAAACCCCACATGGGTTTATTCTCAAATGTGTAATCACCATATTGAGGCTCTAATTTGGCCCGGTTATAAATTATTGGCCCGGCAACAATACCCCATTTGCGATATTTTTTTAAAACATGATAATCGCCAACAGATTGTGCCATAGACCCTGTACCAATAACAATGGTGAGGAGAAACCCCACCATTGTTATTATATTTGTTCTGCTTACCATGATAATAATATAGCATTATCAACGAGTTATAATAGTATTTATTTTAAAATCTACTAAACTCGGGTGCGAATGCTTCGCATCCGGTAATTATTCTTCAATTGCCCACGACTGAAGTCATGGGCTACTGAACAATTTCTCCCCTCGTTGGTATTCTTACCAACGAGCAAATTTTTCATTAATATTAAAATCTTTGTTGGTAGGGATACCAACAAAGGTAAATGATGGAAAAATATAATCCTTTAGAAAAACTATTCTGACTGTCCCACCACAATCACAATCTCACCTTTCACCGGTTTGTCGTAAAAATGGTCAAAAACATCCTGCAAGCTGCCCCTTACATTTTCTTCGTGTATTTTGGATAGTTCACGTGAAACAGAGGCTTTGCGCTGGGGGCCGAAGTATTCAATAAACTGGCCCAACGTTTTGATCAACCGGTGTGGTGATTCGTAAAAAACAAGTGTATAAGGCATTTGGGCCAATTCTTTCAATCGGGTTTGCCTGCCTTTTTTGTGGGGTAAAAAACCTTCAAAGAAAAACTTATCTGATGGCAGGCCCGAGTTTACCAGGGCCGGAACAAATGCTGTTGCGCCGGGCAAACATTCCACTTCAATATTGTTATGAACACATGCCCTGACCAGTAAAAATCCTGGATCAGAAATTCCTGGCGTACCGGCATCAGTGATCAAAGCCATGGTTTCACCATTTTTAAAACGATTGATCAAACTGTCCAACACCTTATGCTCATTGAATTGGTGATAAGCTGTTTTGGGTGTTTGAATATCATAATGCTTTAGCAAAAAGCCACTGGTGCGGGTATCTTCGGCTAAAATACGGTCAACCTGTTTTAACACACGAACAGCCCTGAAAGTCATGTCTTCGAGGTTGCCTATAGGCGTTGGAACAATATAGAGTTTTGATTCGTTCATTAGCGGATTTCCTTAACATATTTTGTTAGTAAGCCGAACAAGCTCTCATATGCTGTAAAAGGAAAATTGTCATCTACATCTTTAATAGTATGGTATTCCATGTGTTCTTTGCCCCTGGTGTAAATAAAAATTGATTTCACACCTTTTTTGTAAAACGGGCAATGATCGCTGTTGCAGGCTTCCCCCCTGGCTTTTATTTCAGGCAGGAAATTGTTTTCTTCGTTTATCTTATTAAATGCATTCATCACATCCTGGTAAGCTTTGCCGTTTACAACAGTAATTCCTTCACTCCCTGTTCCAACCATATCGAGGTTGATAAGCATTCGGATTTGTTCCAACGGAAATAACGGATTGTTAGCATAATATGATGAACCGTGTAATCCTGCTTCCTCGCCACTAAACAGTACAAAGGCAATTGAATAATCGGGTTGGTTTTCAGATAAAGCAAAATGCCGGGCAAGGTCAATCACCATTGCAGTTCCGCTTCCATTGTCGTTGGCTCCAGGAAACCAGGTTTTATTGCCCATCATACCCAAATGATCGTAGTGTGCAGTGAAGAAAATAAACCGGTCGGGATGCTTTTTGCCTTTTACAAAGCCAATAACATTTTGCGTTTTGTATTCATCAATAAATAAAGAAGTTGCTGAAATTGAGATTTTCTTTGCATCATCAGGCAAGGCAGTTTTTTTTATTTTAAGCCAGACTGTGTTCTGAACTTTATTGCCGTTTGAAACATGCCATCCGGGCGTTTTTTTATCAAGGATGATGATTCCTTCAATACCATCAAATGTTTTTCCATACAACTTTCGTGGATAATAATTTGAGATAAGAAATGCTCCGCTGTTTTTATGCTCATTGATGGTTTGGATAAAACCGGAGTCTGTTGGAATCGTATCGGGTAAAAATGCTAAAGTAAAAGTACCATCAACAGTAGGAGACGAACAACTGATCACATAGTCTTCACCCGGATTCAGTTTTGTATCATCAATTTCAACAACAATTTTTCCCGGAAAGGTATTGATAGCGAAATTATAGGATTGGAAATAGACCGAATCAAGGTTTTGTACATTGTTTTTCTCAAACTGACGGGCGATGTAATGCGCAGCTTTTTCATCGCCTTTTTTAAGATAGCCTCGTCCGTGAAAATTTTTAGCGGTCAATTTGCCAAGTACTTTACGGGCATATTCAATGTCCTGAGCATGAAGCTGGAATGATAGCGCAAGAACAATAAAAAGGAAAATTGATTTTTTCATCTCTTAATTGATTTTCCGGTCCAGCAATTCCTTAAGTTTTTTAAAAGTTTCATTCTCTTCGGGCCATTGGTTAGCTACCTTTAGTTCAATCAGGTAGGCGTTAATACCCTGTTGCGTTGATAACTCGTTTAGTTCATCAATTACTTTGTTGTACCTGCTCATGTCTCCATTAAACAGTTCATTGATGAACAGAAATTTTTCATTGATTCCAATTACCTGGCGAAGGTCGTTGACCTGGCTTTTTTGCATTTTATCAGCAATGCTCGATTCGTCATTTGAACCAAATTTGTCGGCTACAATCTCCTCAACTTTGTCCGAAAAAAGATCTATAGTTGTACGTGCTGATTCATCAGGTTCTGGTGAAGGAGGGGTTGGTTGATCCATTTTAGTTTTAACGGTTTCCGGTTTTTTCTCCTGATTGGGTTCTGCTTGCTTTTCAGTTTTAGCAGCAGTATCATGTTCTTCCTGTATTTCAACTTTACTTTTTATTTTTGCTGAAGGGATGAAATCATTTTCAGGTTCCGGATAATCAGACACCGCTGGTTTTTCATTTGATAAATCAGCTTCAACAGTTTTTTCTTCTATTTCAGGTTCTGTCTTCATTTCTTCCTCAACCGCAGGCTTTTTATATTCAGTTCTGCCAGTCGGAACCTGCTCAGGTATTTCACCTTTCGGTGTTTTTTCGGGTAGATTTACTGTTATAATTTGATCTGCCGATTGCTTATTTAACATCATTTCAAGTTCATTCAGATGCTCGTAAACTTCAAGTGTTTTTTTTCGAAACAAATCAATATCAATTCGATGCAACATATAACCCGATGTCTTAATTTTTTGAATATGTGCCTGAAATGCATCCAGGTTATCTTTGATGTTTGTGAGTAGTTTTTCTTTATTCATTTTATGAATTAATTTGATCAATAAATTTAAAACCGAAATTGATTAAAACTATTGTAAATTTGTTTCTTTCAAAATTAGAAAGAATATCAAATTTAGAGCATGTTTCTTGAAAAAGACAAGAATAATTCTTTGAGAACAGGCTGGATCGAAGTAATCTGCGGTTCGATGTTTTCGGGTAAAACCGAAGAATTGATCAGAAGATTGAACCGTGCCCGCATCGCCCGGCAAAAAGTGGAGGTTTTTAAACCTGCGGTTGACACGCGATATGATGAAAAGGATGTGGTTTCACATGATGAAAAAAAGACAAGCTCCATTCCGGTTCAAAATGCCTCCCAAATCCTATTTTATGCTGAAGATTTTGAAGTGGTTGGGATAGATGAAGCCCAGTTTTTTGGCGATGAGATCGTAAACGTTTGTAACCAGCTGGCAGAAAAAGGAAAGAGGGTAGTGGTTTCAGGATTAGATATGGATTTTAAGGGTAACCCGTTTGGCCCAATACCTGCACTCATGGCTATTGCAGAATATGTTACAAAAGTGCATGCCATTTGTATTCGTTGCGGTAATCCTGCCAATTATTCACACCGTACTGTTGCCGATGAAAAACTGGTGGTATTAGGAGAAACAGATGCGTACGAACCCCTGTGCCGTAAGTGTTTTATCGATTCGAACAGCTAAACATTTCCATACAGCATTTTTGCTAATTTTGCGCTCCGTCCGCCGAAGTCTTGACATAGGCGGACTCTAAATTATTAATAGACTATGAAAAAAACACTTATTTTATTCAATATTCTATTCAGTTTGCAGTTGATTTCGCAAACTGAAAAACCGGAAACCCTCATTATCATTCATACAACTTATGGCGATATTACTGCCAAATTGTATAATGATACACCTATCCATCGTGATAACTTTATTAAACTCGTTAAAGAAGGATGGTACGAAGGCTCACCTTTTCACAGGGTTATAAGTGGGTTTATGATTCAGGGAGGTGGCAATAAAAACGGTAAAAATGATCCGGGTTATACCATCGAAGCCGAAATCAAGCCAAATCATTTTCACAAAAAGGGAGCTTTATCAGCAGCCAGGATGGGAGATCAGGTCAATCCCGAAAAACGTTCCTCCGGGTCGCAATTTTATATTGTTCAGGGCCAGAAGGTTAACGACCAGTATCTTAATTCTGTAACTGCGCAAACTGGACACCAGTTTTCCGCAGAACAAAAACAAGCCTACAAAACTATAGGTGGGACGCCGCATCTGGATGGTGGCTACACAGTTTTTGGCGAAGTACTTGATGGTTATGCTGTGATCGATCAGATTGCAGCTGTGAAAACAGCACGCGGTGATAAGCCTGTTCAGGAGTTAACCATGACAATTGAGATCCTTGAATAAACTCACTCGTAATGAAGGATAAAATAAAAATATATTTAAGTGAAGTCGAATCCTTTACTACTGATACCATCGATCAGTTGGAAGCTTTTAGAATAAAGTTCTTAAGTAAAAAAGGTTTAATTCCTGCCCTGTTTGCTGATTTTAAAAATGTTGCCCCTGTTGACCGTAAAGAATTAGGACAACATATCAATACCCTGAAACAGGCAGTACAACAAAAAATTGTTTCGATCAAAGAATCAATTGATCAAAAAACAGTATCAACCAATTCTTCTATCGATCTCACTTTACCTGGCGAATCCGAAATTGGCACAAGGCACCCACTGTCGATTGTGCGGAATGAGATTATTGATATCTTTTCAAGAATAGGTTTTTCGGTATCTGAAGGACCTGAAATAGAAGATGATTTCCACAATTTTACTGCGCTGAATTTTGTCGAAAACCATCCGGCCCGCGATATGCAGGATACTTTTTTTATTGAAACTGATCCGGATATCCTATTGCGTACGCATACATCGTCCGTTCAGGTGAGGATAATGGAGAATACGCAACCGCCCATTCGTACTATATCACCCGGTCGTGTTTTTCGTAACGAAGCCATTTCAGCAAGGGCACACTGTATCTTCCACCAGGTTGAAGGCTTGTATATTGATACCGATGTATCATTCGCTGACTTGAAACATACGCTGTTTTATTTTGCAAAAGAATTGTTTGGCGAAAAAACGAAAACACGTTTCAGACCGTCTTACTTCCCTTTCACAGAACCATCTGCCGAGATGGATATATCGTGTAATATCTGTGGCGGAAAAGGTTGTAATATCTGTAAATATACCGGCTGGGTAGAAATATTAGGTTGCGGAATGGTAGATCCCAATGTGCTTGAAAACTGTAATATCGACAGTGAGAAATACACGGGCTATGCATTTGGTATGGGTATCGAAAGGATCACCATGCTCAAATACCAGATCAACGATTTGCGCCTTTATTTCGAAAATGACATCCGTTTTTTGAGGCAATTTGAATCGACGAATTAAAACTCCAGCCTGATAGTTATTCGAGGTCCTCATTACATTTGTATCGGCTTATCAGCTCTTTCCAGAAAAATCTAAAAATTGAACCTATCATAAAACCTATGCTTTATAATAGGTTATCTTTTCTGGTTATATGTATTGTGAATTGTTCAGTTTCTTAAACAGATATGAATTAAAAGCAACTAAGTTACAGATAAACAGATAATTAGAGAGGGCGTATCCTTTTTTTATCAGATTGAGATTGTAATCTTCTTATTAATTTTGTTTAATAGAGCGGTAGGTTTGCCTTGAAAAAAACCTATGCTTTCGCATAGGTATAAACCTATCATTTACCTTCCTTGTTTTGGCTTTTATATTGTTCTATTTTACAGCTGCGTAATAGTAGTATTAAGTCAAATTAGTAATTCAAAGCGCAATCGGGTTAAAATGCATTTTTTTTATTAAGAGATTCTTGCCTTTTTATTTGCTGCCTTCTATCAGAGGGCATTTTTTTTTGAACGAATCCCTAATGAGAATTAAAAAACTTTTTAAAGTTTACTTTCTCTATTCCTTCCGGTCCCACAATATTGCTGAGTTTGTTTAGTGCTTTATCCTGAATCTCGGGAGTAATATAGTTTGTAGCACTGCTTATGGCATAGGTAATAAATGCAATATCATCTGTAAATCCCAAACCGGGAATAAAATCTGAAACTAAATCTGTTGGAAGTATCAGGTAGCCCAGTGCGGCAATAAAAATAATCCTGATTTTTATTGGTATACTGCTATCAGATGTAAGGTAAAAAAGAACAAGAATATAATACAGCAGATTGATACTGACCATTCCTGAGATACGTTTTAATTTTTTAAATAGTTTTCGCTCATCGAAATACTTTACATATCTTAATAATTTCTTTTCAGGTTTCATAATGTAAAAACGTACAAAATAAATATTTGTTATTAATGCGAATAAAGAGTTAAAATTTATTGCTTATTATCAATTCGTTATTAAATATCTATCGGTTATCTTATCAACTATTCTCAGGTCTTATTACTTGCTTTAATTCATGCATTTCAAGGGCCTCCAGTAAAATATCTATGTTTTTGACCTTCGCAAGCTGCATCTGAAATACCAGTGATAAACCGGCAATTTTCCGTAGTTTGGAAATAAACTCAGCGACCTGGTCTTCATCAAAAATATTTTTTATCAAAAATAAATAATCAGCTTTGTAGTCAGTAATCAGTTTGCCCGCGTGGTGGTGGTTGCCGATCATTGTAATATTATGATAATTGCCACCCTCAGTAAAATAATACCATGAGTATTGTCCGTTTTTACCGGCAAGCTGAAAATCGGCATATCTTTTCAACTGAATGTCCATTGCATCATTGATGTAATAGGCAAGACGATAATCTTTAAAGTGTGTAACCAATCCGAGCATTTCAATACCTTCGAACAGATTGAT
The DNA here is from genome assembly GCA_030596395.1 of Chlorobiota bacterium. GTDB lineage: Bacteria > Bacteroidota > Bacteroidia > Bacteroidales > F082 > JAADID01. Next base: position 7,328 of record JAUVKF010000012.1, read on the forward strand.
ATCAAGTGTAAGCTTCTTTACCATTAAAAGCGCTCTTTTTTTTCAAAGTTAACAAACAAAATACTTAGGAGCGATCGAAAAGTTTTTTAATGATGGAGTCAGATCAATAACTGCTTAATATTCTTCAATATCGAACCATGCATTTTCGGCGGCAAGTTTTTCAGCTCCTTTAATTGAGTAGTCCTTTGATTGCGCAAGTGTTTTTCCATCTACTATTACGGCCACGTGGTACAACTTCTTCTGTTTTTCGCCGATTTCCTCGATCACCTTAAATTCAATCTCCCTCTTTTCTTTTTGTGCCCACTCAATGATCTTGCTTTTGTAGCTTATTTCTGCCTCTACCAGTTGTTCAACATCAAAATGAATAGTAATAATTCGGTTTATCACTATTTTATGCGCAAATGCATAACCTTTGTCGAGATACAATGCACCCACAAGTGCCTCAAAAGCATCGCCTCCGGCAGAACGGTTTGCGTTTACCCCATCAGCCGATAATTTGATCAGATTCGACAGACCCAGTTTAAGAGAAAGCTTATTCAGTGAAGAACGACTTACAATTTTTGACCGCATTTCGGTGAGAAAACCTTCGTTTTTAAATGGAAACCTTCGAAAAAGATAATCGGCTACAATGGCGCTCAATACCGCATCCCCCAAATATTCAAGCCTTTCATTATTAACCTTAAGGCCGTTTATTTTTTTTGTGGTTGCTGAGCGATGAAGTAAAGCAAGTTTATACAGGAATATGTTTCGGGGATAAAACCCAAAAATATTTTTAATTGATCTGTATAAGGATTTATTCCCGGTTAAAAAAGACTTAATGAATCCAAGAAATATCAATTTACCAGATCTTATTCAACAAATTTTTTAAAAATAATTGATGCATTGTGACCCCCAAAACCAAAAGTATTGCTTAGCGCAATATTTACGTTTCGTTTTTTTGCTTTACCGAAAGTGAAGTCAAGTTTATTGTCGATTTCGGGATCATCAGTAAAATGATTGATTGTTGGTGGTACAATATCGTTTTTTACGGCTAATGTGGTAGCAATTGCCTCAGTTACACCAGTACCACCAAGTAAATGCCCGGTCATTGATTTTGTTGAATTAATGCTGATGTTATAAGCATGTTCCTTAAAAAACGACAATATTGCTTTTGGTTCAACTATATCACCGGCAGGTGTTGAAGTTCCATGTGTGTTTATATGGTCAATATCATTTGGGCTAAGGTTTCCATCTTCAACAGCTGCTTTCATGCAGAGATATGCACCATAGCCTTCAGGATGTGGTGATGTCATGTGATAAGCATCGCCGGATAAACCTGCCCCGGCAACTTCAGCATAAATTTTAGCACCCCTGGCTTTGGCGTGTTCGAGTTCTTCAAATATCATGCCTCCGCCTCCTTCACCAACTACAAAACCATCACGCTCTTTGTCGAATGGGCGTGAAGCTGTTTTTGGGTCATCATTACGGGTCGAAATAGCGTGCATAGCATTAAATCCTCCAATGCCTTCTTCGGTGACTGCTGCTTCAGAGCCACCGGCTACAAAAGCAATTGCTTTTCCAAGCCTGATGTAATTGAATGCATCGGCAAGCGCATTTGCAGATGAAGCACAGGCGGACACCGTTGCAAAATTTGGCCCGCGGAAACCATACTGGATTGAAATATGACCGGCTGTAATATCAGCGATCATTTTAGGAATAAAAAATGGGCTATAGCGGGGGATTCCTCCACCTTTGACAAACCCTGCCACTTCATCATGGAATGTCCGTAAACCGCCAATACCGGAAGCCCATATCACACCTATACGATCACCATCCAGATTTTTGTCATCCAGATTGGCATCAAGAATGGCTTCCCTGGCAGCTACCATTCCGAACTGTGCATAACGGTCATATTTACGTGCCTCCTTACGGTCAAAATAATCTAAAGGGTTGAAGTTTTTAACTTCACACGCAAATCTGGTTTTAAATTTTTCGGTATTAAACAGCGTAATTTCTGCGGCTCCGCTTACCCCTTGCTGAAGGGCATTCCAATAATCGTGGACATTGTTGCCAATTGGAGTAATTGCGCCAATACCAGTTACAACTACCCGCTTTAATTCCATATTTAAAAGGGTTTTCTACTGATGGTCCTCAATATACTTAACTGCATCGCCAACAGTTTCAATTTTTTCAGCTTCTTCGTCAGGAATACTGAGATTGAATTCTTTTTCAAATTCCATAATTAATTCAACGGTATCAAGAGAGTCTGCTCCTAAATCGTTGGTGAAACTTGCTTCGTTGGTGACTTCGCTTTCTTCAACACCAAGTTTGTCAACAATAATGCTCACAACTTTAGCTCGAACGTCTGACATATGTATAATATTTAAATGGTTAAACTCGCTGCAAAGAAAGGCATTAATGCAATAAAAAACAATAAAAAAAATCAATTATTGGTTCAATTTGCATTGTAACAGTTTTTAAAATTGCCTAATATTTAAAGAACATTATAAAAACCCTATTTTAATTATTTGAATATCCCTAATTTTGGCTCATTATAAAACAAGGAAAATTACAATGAAAAACATCGCCATCTTTGCTTCGGGAAATGGTACCAATGCCGAACGTATTGTTAAGTATTTTATAGGTAATTCAAGGGTTGATGTTGTCCTGATTTTGTCAAATATGCCGAATGCCGGCGTATTAATGCGAGCAAAAAAACTGGGTATTGAAACAGTTGTGTTCAACCGAAATACATTTTATAATACAAATGATGTTGTTGAGATACTTGAAAACAACAATACAGATTTAATCGTTTTAGCCGGATTTCTCTGGCTGGTTCCTGATAATTTACTTAATAATTATCGGGATCGAATACTGAACATTCATCCTGCATTGTTACCAAAGTATGGGGGAAAAGGAATGTTTGGACATCATGTGCATGAGGCTGTGATTGGTGCCGGTGAGAAAATGTCAGGTATAACAATACATTATGTGAATGAAAAATATGATGATGGCCAGATTGTTTTCCAGAAAAAACTTGATGTTTTGCCCGATGACACTCTGGATAGTTTAGCTTCAAGAATCCATAAGCTTGAATATGAATTTTACCCGAAAGTGATTGAAGAAGTTATGGCAGGTTTATAAGCTAATATGAATTGTATCGAACAGCATTATTGAACTCTTTCCTGATCTTTTTCCTGGTCCTGTATCCATTAGGTGTATAACCGAGCGTGATCAGCAAGGGAATATTTTTGTTATTGGGAACATTGATCAGCTTTTTAACCGATTTTTCATTAAACCAGCCCAGCATGCAAGTACCCAAACCCTCTTCGGCAGCCTGAAGACAAAAGTGTTCTGCCGCGATTCCTATATCAATCAATGGGTATTCTTTCTTTTTGATACGACCGCCTGCTTCGGTGATCAGTTTTGGTTTTTCCATCACAATGGCCACAATCACCGGTGCCTGAGAAACAAATTTATTAAACGACTTGAGGGGACCGACTGTTTTATCTGCAACCTGATTTTTTAATGCAGGATCATCAATTACAACAAAAGTCCAGGGTTGAGAGTTGCTGGCTGAAGGGGCAAGGCGGGCAGCTTCCAAACACCGGTCAATAATATCCCGGTCAACCATTTTATCTATATATGCACGGTCGCTTTGTCTTTTAATAATTAAATCCAACAACTTCATTCTGTGATCTTTTTGAGTTTGAAATTAATTCTTTTATTTCCCCGGATATTACTGGTAGTGGTTTCTAACAAAGTGTCATTCTTTAATGTATACTCGATGATATTGGGATAATCATGATCAGGGTTTTTGAAAATCCAATGTCCTCGTCCTGCTTTTTCCAGCCAGAAGTAAATAAAACCGTTATTTCCTTCAACTAATGCACCATAAAAAACTGTATCTCCAATCCTTTTCAGTACAAGTTGCTCCGAAAAGGCAGTGTCTGTTCCATTAAGGCTGAAACCAATGCCTCTCATTAAACTGTCGTTGATAACAAGCCATGATTCATTAAACAAGGTGCCTTCATATGAGGTCCATTTGCCTTCAAATAATTGCATATCGGCAAATGCTTGTTTTGGAGAAGGTCGGTAACAGGAACTCAAAATAAATAAACCGATAAAAATAACAAGTAGTAAAAAATACTTCATTACAAGCGCTTTCTGATTGCTTCAGTTTCTTCTTCAAAACCGGGTTTGCCAAGCAGCGCAAACATATTCCTTTTGTATGCTTCTACACCCGGCTGGTCAAACGGATTAACATCCAGAATATAACCGCTTATTGCACAGGCTAATTCATAAAAATAGATCAACTCACCCAGGTTGTGTTCATCGATCTTTGGAATACTTATTTTCAGGTTCGGAACACCTCCGTCAATATGGGCTAAGGTGGTTCCAATTTCTGCCATGTGATTTACTTGGTGAATGGGCTTACCAGCAATGTAATTGAGTTTGTCGAGGTTTTTATCGTCTGCGGGAACATATAGCTGTTTATCAGGGTTTTCAACCGACAAAACCGTTTCAAAAATATTTCTGAGTCCTTCCTGAATGTATTGCCCCATTGAGTGGAGATCGGTGGTGAATCCAACACCTGCCGGGAAAATCCCTTTGTTTTCTTTGCCTTCGCTTTCGCCATACAATTGTTTCCACCATTCGGTCATATAAAAAAGGCGTGGTTCGTAGTTGACCATGATCTCCGTAGTCATTCCTTTATTATAGAGCGCATTTCTTAATGCAGCATAGCTTGAGACCGGGTTTTCATCAATTAATGTTGAAACACTGACATGGTCTTTCATGATCCGGGCACCCTCAATCAATGCACGAATGTTGAACCCTGCCACAGCAATCGGAAGCAGGCCAACAGGAGTTAAAACAGAATACCTGCCTCCAACATCATCGGGTACTACAAATGTTTCATAGCCTTCTTCGTTGGATAATTGTTTTAATGCACCTTTTTCTCCATCCGTAATCGCGACAATCCTTTTTCGGGCTTCATCCAATCCATATTTATTTTCGAGGTGGTTCTTTAAAATTCTGAAAGCAACAGCCGGTTCGGTTGTTGTACCTGATTTAGAAATCACCGTTATTGAATAATCTTTTTTATCAAGAATCTCAAGCAGATCCGACATATAATCTTCACTGATATTCTGACCGGCGTATAAAATGACTGGCTTATTACCAGTTAAATGATTAAAATGATGGGAAAGTGCTTCGATGACTGCACGTGCTCCAAGGTAAGATCCACCAATTCCGATAACGACAAACACTTCAGATTTTTGTCTTAATGTTTCTGCGATACTTTCAATTTTAGTGATCAGCACCTCATCTGTACTATCTGGTAAATCAATCCATCCTAAAAAGTCATTTCCTTTTCCGGTTTTTTGATTTACAGATTCAAAATGTCTGTTTATTTCTTCCTGAAATTTATGGATTTCCTCTTTCGAAACAAATTCAAGGGCATTGCTGTAATCGAATTTTAAATTGATCATTTGCGTAAAATTTTGGGGTGGTAAAAATACAAAAAAAGATGGTGGTGAAAAATGGCATTAATTCGTATCTTTACGGAAACGCAACAGAATAAACCATGTCGGAAAAAGAAATACAACTGCTTGAACAGCAAATAGAAAGGCTTGACACCAAAGACTTTGACCTGGAAGCCTGGAAAAAATATACCATTGTGATCCTGGCCAGGATATTTGGCAATAAAAATGAAAAGTTACGGCTTGTCGAAAAACTCGATTATGAATTCAGTTCATGGTCGTTGAGGGATGCATCAGGAAATGAATCATATGAGGAAGGCACAAAAAAACTGGCGCGCGAAATTCTTCAGGCAGCTATTGACGAAATAAAAGCATTTGGACTTCCCGAAATAAAGGAAGATCAATCTAATGAGGCCATCCAGGAATTTCTGAACATTTTGCTTGATGAACTAAAAGGTTCTCAGGTAAAGCAATTGAAAACAATACTCAAATCGCGTGAAAGCAAAGAAGAAAAACAACGTATGATCAAAGAGATTTTAGAAGGAATTGGAGAATATGGAGCTTATGGGGTACTAACTTCTATGTTGATGCATCCGGCTGCTATGAAGATGATAAAAATCAACTGAAAGCATTGTGAAAATATCAATCGCACAAGCGGACGCTTCCGTTATTAGGGTAGTATTTGAAAACAACAAGCGCAAGCGTCCGCTGTGCTGATACTATAGGACAAAATTGAATAACACAAAATGAGCCTCTGGCAGCAGCATAATCACCCACAAAAAAGCGCAAGCGTCCGCTTGTGTTGATATTATAAAACAAAATTGAACAACACAAAATGAGCCGCAAATACAAGTTTTTCAACAAAGAAGAATTATACTTCGTTACTTTTACTGTAGTGAAATGGATAGACGTTTTTACAAGAAATGAATACAGGGAAATTTTACTCGATAGTTGGAAATATTGTCAAAAACACAAGGGATTAGAAATATATGCATGGTGTATCATGACCAATCATGTTCACATGATTATTTCGAGTAATAAAGAAGAATTGTCATCCATCATGCGGGATATGAAAAGTTTTACTTCTACATCTTTAAAAAAGGCCATTCGGGATAATCCGGCTGAAAGCAGGAAAGATTGGATGATGAAAGCATTCTTCGAAGAGGGGATAAAAAATAACAATAACAATGAATTCCAACTTTGGCAGCAGCATAATCACCCTCTCATCCTGAATTCAAATTATTTGATGGAACAGAAACTTGATTATATCCATAACAATCCTGTAAAAGCCGGATTTGTAGATAAGGATGTGGGTTTTCTTTATAGCAGCGCAAGGGATTATGAAGGGGAGAAGGGACTTGTGGATATTATATTGATTGAGTAGTAGCACTCACACAAACGGACGCTTGCGCGAGTAGGTGATCAAAGAGATTTTAGAAGGAATATGGGAATATGGGGCTTATGGGGTACTAACTTCAATGTTGATGCATCCGGCTGCTGTGAAGATGATAAAGTCACAATAATAATAAATCAATCAAAACCAAAAAGGGCGCAAGTGTCCACTTGTGCCAGCACCACTATTTTTTATAGCTTTGCACCCAATTTTTTAATTAGCAAGTTAATAAGGGTCAATAAATGGCACAGAAGTACACCGAATATAAGCAGCTGAACCTGACAAAAATTGCTGATGATGTAAGAACATTTTGGGAGAAGAATGACATCTTCAAAAAAAGCCTTGATATTCGCCGTGGTAACGAGCCGTTTGTGTTTTATGAAGGCCCCCCGTCAGCCAATGGTGTTCCAGGGATCCATCATGTGATGGCTCGTACTATTAAAGATTTATTTTGCCGATATCAAACCCTAAAAGGTAAATATGTTGAGCGTAAAGCCGGTTGGGATACACACGGACTTCCTGTAGAAATCAGCGTTGAAAAAACTCTTGGAATTACTAAAGAAGATATAGGAAAAAAGATCAGTGTTGAAGAGTATAACCAGGCCTGCCGGAAAGAGGTTTTACGATATAAAGACTTATGGGACGACCTTACCGAAAAAGTTGGCTACTGGGTTGATCTGGAACACCCTTATATCACGTTTGAAAATAAGTATATCGAATCGGTTTGGTATTTACTAAAACAACTTTACGAGAAAGGCTTGTTATACAAAGGATATAGTATTCAGCCTTATTCACCTGCTGCCGGAACCGGCCTTAGCACGCACGAGCTAAATCAACCCGGTTGCTATCGTGATGTATCAGATACTACGATGGTTGCCATGTTTAAAGTGGTAAAAACAGAAGCACCCGAAAAACTTTATGAAGGGGTAGAAGGCGATCTTTATATTCTTGCATGGACAACTACTCCCTGGACACTCGCATCAAATACCGCATTAGCTGTTGGCGACAATATTGATTATGTTAAAGTAAAAACGTTCAACCCATACTCAGGTGATCCCATTACTGTCATCGTTGCAAAGGAGAGGTTGAATGCTTATTTCAATCCGAAAAATACCAACTTACCTTTTGAAGAATACAAACCCGGTGATAAAAATGTTCCTTTCAGGGTGTTGAAAGAATGTAAAGGATTTGAAATGACCGGAATCAGTTATGAACAACTGTTCCCTTGGGTAAAACCAATGGGCAAAGCATTTGAAGTAATCCCTGGTGATTTTGTAACAACTGAAGAAGGTACCGGTATCGTTCATATAGCACCGACTTTTGGTGCAGATGATGACAAGGTTGCCAAAGCAACTGGTATTGTTCCGCTTGTATTACTTGATAAAGTTGGCGAAATAAAACCAATGGTGGACCTGAAAGGCCGGTTTTTCAGGATTGAAGATTTGGGAGATGAGTTTGTAAGCGAGTATGTTGACATTGAAAAGTACGGTGAATTTGCCGGCAGGTATGTAAAGAATGCTTATAATGATAGCCTTGCGGATTCCAACGAAACGCTGGACATCGACCTTGCTGTGCACTTAAAGCTCCAGGGAAAAGCTTTCAAAATTGAAAAGCATGTGCATAATTATCCGCATTGCTGGCGGACCGATAAACCCATATTGTATTATCCATTAGACAGTTGGTTTGTTAAAACAACGGCGCTTAAGGACAGGATGATCGAGCTGAATAAAACCATCAACTGGAAACCAAAAGCAACTGGTGAAGGCCGATTTGGAAACTGGTTGGAAAACCTGGTTGACTGGAACCTGTCGCGGTCAAGGTTTTGGGGTGTGCCTTTACCAATCTGGAGGACTGAAGACAAAAAAGAGGCCAAAGCCATCGGATCTGCTTCTGAATTAAAAACAGAAATTGAAAAATCTGTTGTTGCAGGATTCATGAAAGAAAATCCGCTTCAGGATTTTGTTCCTGAGGACATGAGTAAAGAAAACTATGAAACCTTTGATTTTCATCGTCCATATGTGGATAAAATAATCCTTGTATCTGATTCAGGCAAAAAAATGGTACGTGAACCCGGATTGATCGACGTTTGGTTTGATTCGGGATCGATGCCATACGCGCAATTACATTATCCGTTTGAAAATGAAGCTCTGTTTGAGAAAAATTTCCCGGCCGATTTTATTGCTGAAGGTGTAGATCAAACTCGCGGATGGTTCTTTACCTTGCATGCCATCGCAACCATGGTTTTTGATTCGGTTGCCTTTAAAACAGTCGTTTCCAATGGGCTCGTGCTTGACAAAGCCGGAAATAAAATGTCGAAACGCCTGGGTAATGCAGTCAATCCTTTCGAAACCATCGAAAAATATGGACCTGATGCTACCCGATGGTATATGATCACCAATTCGCAGCCATGGGACAACCTGCGATTTGACATCAACGGTGTTGATGAAGTCAGGCGCAGGTTCCTCGGCACTTTCTACAATACCTATGCTTTTTTTGCCCTCTATGCAAACATTGATGGATTTATTTACAGCGAAGATGAAATTCCGGTAAATGAAAGGACTGAACTTGACCGCTGGATACTTTCCGAGTTAAATTCACTGATCAAGGAAGTTGACGATGCCTTTTCAAGTTATGAACCAACACGAGCCGGTAGAGCAATTCAAAATTTTGTAAATGAGCATTTAAGCAACTGGTATGTGCGTCTTTCGAGAAGGCGTTTTTGGAAAGGAAACTACTCTAAAGATAAAATCGAAGCATACCAAACTTTATATCGCTGTCTTGAAGTTGTAGCACAATTGGCATCGCCGATAGCTCCCTTTTTTACTGAACAGATATTTACTGACTTAAATCGTGTATCTAATCGGTCTAAAGTTGAATCGATTCACCTGACCGATTTCCCGGTTGCTAACAAAGCATTGATTGATAAAGACCTTGAAGAAAGGATGGAACTGGCTCAACAGATTTCTTCGATGGTTCTTTCTTTAAGAAAGAAAAACACCATCCGGGTACGTCAGCCGCTCAAAAAAATAATGATCCCTGTATTGAACAAACATTTCAAAGATGTTGTAACTGCTGTTGAGGATCTTATTCTTTCAGAAGTAAATGTAAAAGAGATTGAATATATTACCGAAGATTCAGGAATTCTGGTCAAAAAAATTAAACCGAATTTTAAAAGCTTGGGACCGAAATACGGAAAATTAATGAAGCAGCTGGCAGGAACTATCAGTCAGTTTGGTCAGGATGATATTCGAAAATTTGAATCGGAAGATGGATTTAAACTTGATATCAACGGAGAGGAAATAGTGCTTGCACTTGATGATGTTGAAATCAGCACTGAAGATATTCCTGGATGGAGTGTGGTCAATCAAAATCATATTACGGTTGCCCTCGATATGACTATAACCCCTGAATTGCAGGATGAAGGACTGGCTCGTGAGCTGGTGAACCGCGTGCAAAATCTGAGAAAAGATAAAGGATTTGAAGTTACTGACAGGATAAAATTATTTGTTGAAAAAAATAATGACACTTTTGATGCGTTCAATAGTTTCCAGGACTACATTTGCTCGGAGACACTTGCATCAATGATTATTGAAGAAAAACTGAATAATGACAGCGAAGAAATAGAGTTAATTGATAAAATAAAAGTTAGGTTATTCCTGGAAAAAGAATAATGAAAAAAATCTGGATCATTAAGTATCCAAAATTGAAAAATAGCGTATATTTAGACTGTTAATTTTGTGCATATGCACACTTAAATATCAGAGGCGATGAAAGAAAATAATAATGAAACAAAGAAAACCAGGTACTCGGATGAGGAGTTGGCAGAGTTCAAAGATATTATCCTTGATAAACTGGCAAAGGCGCAAGAAGACCTCGAATTATTAACTGAAGCGTACACCAACCACAGTGAACACGATACCAACGACACTTCTCCAACATTTAAGGTGCTTGAAGAAGGTCAACAAGTATTGTCGAAGGAAGAAAACAGCAGGATGGCAGCACGCCAACAGCGTTTTATTACCAATCTTCAAAATGCGATGATCCGCATTGAGAACAAAACATATGGCGTATGTCGGGTTACAGGTAAACTAATCAGTAAGGAAAGGCTGCGGGCAGTACCTCATGCAACATTGAGTATTGATGCTAAACTCAAGCAATCAAAGCCAAACCCAGTCAACTAAACTGCAAAATCACATTTTTTGAAGAAAGCTCTTATCATCGTTTTTCTGATTCTTATTGTTGATCAGTCATTAAAGTTCTGGATAAAATTAAACATGAGTATTGGGGAAGAAATCCCGGTGCTCGGCAATTGGTTTTACCTTTATTTTACTGAGAACTACGGAATGGCATTTGGTATGCAATTCGGTGGTGAATGGGGAAAGCTGGCATTAAGTATCTTCAGGGTCCTCGCGGTGAGTGTAATAGGGGTTTACCTGTTTTTATTAGCGAAACGAAAAAAGAATTTTGGGCTCATATTCAGCATTTCACTGATCTTTGCCGGAGCGCTGGGAAATATCCTCGACAGTGCATTTTACGGACTGATATTTACACAGAGCAGTTACCATACTGTTGCGGAGTTTGCAACAAACGGACCTGGTTATTCCAGTTTTTTACATGGAAGGGTTGTTGATATGCTTTATTTCCCAATTATTGATATTACCAGGGTCGATATGCCATCCTGGATACCCGAATTTATTTTTGGGAATGATGGCAGGTTTATTTTCTTCAGGCCCATATTTAATATTGCCGACTCAGCCATTACAATAGGTGTTTCGTGGCTGATTCTTTTCCAGAGAAAAAATTTACAATTTGTTTAGTCGTTTGGCGACTTTCTGCTGCGAAAAACAGTCGCTTAGCGACTACACAATCTACAACGGAATGTTTCCGTGCTTTTTGGGTGGATTCACATCTGATTTGTTTTCTGTCATTTCAAGCGCCTGTGCAAGTTTTCTCCTCGTATTATGAGGATAGATGACCTCATCAATATAGCCTAATTCGGCAGCTTTGTATGGACTGGCAAAATTATTACGGTATTCCTGAACGACCTTTTTCCTGTGATCATCATCTTCGATCTTGTTCCTGTAAATGATATTAACAGCGCCATCAGGTCCCATTACAGCAATTTCAGCAGATGGATACGCAAAGTTGTAATCAGCACCAATGTGCTTGCTCGACATTACATCGTATGCCCCACCGTATGCTTTCCGGGTGATCAGGGTAATCTTAGGCACAGTGGCTTCTGCAAAAGCGTACAATAATTTGGCTCCATGCTTGATAATTCCGCCAAATTCCTGGGCTGTTCCCGGAAGGAATCCCGGCACATCTTCAAAGGTAACAAGCGGAATGTTGAAAGCATCGCAAAAACGAACAAACCTTGCTGCTTTTGTTGAGCTTGCAATATCGAGTACACCCGCTAAAACCTGTGGTTGGTTAGCTACTATTCCGATCGGACGGCCACAAATCCTGGCGAATCCAACAATAATATTCTGGGCATAATGAGGCTGGACCTCAAGAAAATGACTATCATCGATCACTGAATGAATGATCTCTTTCATGTTGTATGGTTTATTCGGATCATCAGGAACAATAGTGTCAAGTTTGGGAATTTGTCGGTTCACATCATCAGTGCAAACTTTTCGTGGAGGGTCTTCCATATTGTTCGCTGGCAAAAAGCTCATCAATTCCCTCAGCATCATCATGGCCTGTTCATCATTATCAGCTGTGAAATGTGCTACCCCGCTTTTTTTGTTGTGCGTCATTGCACCGCCAAGTTCTTCCTTTGTAACTTCCTCGTTGGTAACAGTTTTTATCACATCCGGTCCGGTAACAAACATATATGAAGTTTCTTTTACCATGAGGATGAAATCAGTGATTGCCGGTGAATAAACCGCACCTCCGGCGCAGGGGCCTAAAATTGCTGAAATTTGTGGAATTACTCCTGAACTTCTAACATTACGGTAGAAGATATCTGCATATCCGGCTAAGCTTTCAACACCTTCCTGTATGCGTGCACCACCCGAATCATTTAGCCCAATTACCGGGGCGCCCATTTTCATGGCCTGATCCATGATCTTGATTATTTTATTGGCATTCGCACGACTGAGCGAACCACCAAAAACAGTAAAATCCTGGGCAAAAACATACATAATCCTACCGTCAATTTTACCATATCCGGCTACCAGGCCATCGCCAAGGATCTTGTTTTTTTCCATGTCAAAATCGGTGGCAGTATGGGTTACAAACTTGTCAATTTCAACAAAGGTGTTGGGATCGAGTAAATAATTAATCCTTTCACGTGCTGTTTTCCTGCCGGCGGCATGCTGCCTGTCAATGCGTGCTTGTCCTCCTCCTAATTCGGCAAGGTTGTGTTTTTCTTCAAGTAACTTATTCTTTTTGAGTTGATCCGCCATTTTAATGCGATTTGAATATTTTCAATAAACTTTATCTTCAATAATTTGATTTATTCCAGGGTGATCAAAGGCTGGTTGCCATCAATGTTATCACCTTCCGAAACAAGGATTTCCGTAACAGTCCGGTCGCTTGCAACCTTATATTCGCTTTCCATTTTCATTGCAGAAACAATAATCAGCGTTTCACCTGCTTTTACCTGCTGTCCTTCTTCAACAAGAATTTTTACAACCTTTCCTGGCATTGGTGTTGAAATAAACGACTGTTCTTCATCTTCGTCTCCTTTTCGGCTGTTCATATATCTCGACTCAGCATCAATAATTTCTACATCAAATGAATTATACAATGTGTTGGCCGAATATTTTTTGTTTTCAGTAGGAATCAATTCTACATTGAATGAGGTCCCATCCAATAAAATAGAATATACTCCCTGCTCAACTTCTGCAATGTCAAGGTGATATTTTCGATCACCTACCATTACATCAATTTCGTTACCTGATCGGTTTAAAATCTCGATTTTTTCCTGTTCACCATTCAAGATGATCTCGTATGACATAGCATTGGATTTTTTTGATGATATTACAAACGGTTGACATTGCGGGTTCTTCCGCACATTTTCCACTTACTTACTTGCCCGGCGCTGTTTTTGTCATCAGTTTTTGATTCAAGATTTGTAAGATAATCAACAAATGCGGTTATCGCGACCACATCTTTAATTTTATCAGAAGCATCTGCCTCAGGTGACAGATATTTTTTATTGTCCTGTATAAAATGAGTATTGTATTTACCTTTCTTAAATGCAGGGGTATCCATTATCCGGCTAAGGAAAGGGATGGTGGTTTTAATACCAACGATCTTATAAGCATATAAAGCTCTTTTCATCCTGTCGATTGCTTCGTTACGGCTTGGCGCCCAAACGATAAGCTTCGAAACCATCGGATCATAAAACATTGGTATTTCATATCCCTCATAAATATAACCATCGTGGCGAACACCCAAACCCAGTGGCTCAGTAATGTGTCTGATCGTTCCAGGACTTGGCATAAAATTGTTATCGGGATCTTCAGCATAGATTCTGACCTCGATGGCATGGCCATTTTGTTTCAAATCTTCCTGTTTTATACTTAGTTTTTTGTTATTGGCAACATTAATCTGCTCCTTTACCAGGTCAACACCAACCACTCTTTCAGTAATCGGATGCTCAACCTGCAGGCGTGTGTTCATTTCCAGGAAGTAGTAATTCAGGTCATCATCAACGATAAACTCAACTGTTCCGGCGCTTGCATAATTTACAGCCTTTGCAGCCGCTACAGCATATTTTCCCATTTCGGCCCTGACTGATGGAGTCATAATCGGTGAAGGCGTTTCTTCAACTACTTTCTGATGTCGTCGCTGCACAGAACACTCACGCTCGAACAGGTGGATGCAATTTCCATGCTTATCGGCAAGAATTTGAAACTCAATATGATGTGGTGAGTTGATATATTTTTCAACATAAACCGCATCATTACCAAAAGCACCTTTGGCCTCTGATTTTGCTGCACTAACCCCCGAAATAATATCATCTACATTATGAATAAGCCGCATACCTTTTCCGCCGCCCCCGGCACTTGCTTTTACCATAACGGGGAGCCCGATCTCTTTAATAACCTCAATAGCATTTTTAATATCCCGGATAGGTTCTGATGTGCCGGGAACTACGGGCACGTTAGCTGCGAGCATTGATTTCCGGGCGGTAATTTTATCACCCATCGTGTTGATGGCATGTGATGAAGGCCCGATAAAAATAATCCCTTCTTTTTCGCAGCGATCAGCGAAACCAGCATTTTCAGATAAAAACCCATAACCGGGATGAATGGCATCGGCCTTGCTTTTTTTCGCTGCTTCAATGATGTTATCTATCACAAGGTAACTTTCATTGGAGGGGGCAGGGCCGATATAATATGCTTCATCAGCAAATCGTACGTGCATTGACTTCCTGTCGGCCTCACTGTAAACGGCAACAGACTCAATCCCCATTTCCCGACAGGTGCGCATAACACGTATGGCTATCTCACCCCTGTTGGCAACTAGTATTTTTTTAATCATAAGGATTTATCCTTTAATGAATGTATTATCAGATAATTACCGGATTTTCTCGCTTAAAATTGGCGGTTAAAGATAAAAAAAAATGCATAGCAAGCTTATTCAGATAGTAGCTGCTTATAACGATTAAGATAGACTGAAAAGGAAAAATTATATTTTAAACAGTTGTTAAAACAGCGATTAAAAACTTAATAGTGATTTAATAAATTGCATCCTGTTTAAATAATTAACTTTGGCGCTCGAAAAATTTAAATCTATAACAATGACCAGAATTTCTGATAAAATTAATCCGGGCGTTGCCACCGGAGACAATGTACAATACATTTTTAAGATCGCCAAAGAAAATCAATTTGCATTACCTGCGGTAAATGTTGTTGGATCAAACTCGATCAATGCAGTAATGGAAGCTGCAGCAAAAGTAAATTCCCCTGTTATTATACAATTTTCTAATGGTGGAGGCTCGTTTTATGCCGGCAAAGGACTAAAACTGGAAGGGCATGAAGCCGCGATTGCCGGTACTGTTTCGGGTGCCATTCATGTTCACCAGATGGCTGATTTATATGGTGTTCCCGTAATTCTTCATACCGACCATGCCGCGAAAAAATTATTGCCCTGGATTGACGGTTTGCTTGATGCCGGCGAAGAATTTTATGAGGCTAATGGTAAACCTTTGTTCAGTTCACATATGCTCGACCTATCGGAGGAACCACTGGAAGAGAATCTTGAAATTTGTGCCCGTTACCATAAACGAATGAGTAAAATGGGAATGACTTTGGAGATAGAATTGGGAATAACAGGTGGCGAGGAAGATGGTGTTGATAATACAGATGTAGATAGTTCAAAATTATATACCCAGCCGGAAGAAGTTGCCCGTGCGTATGAGATATTATCTGCTATTAGCGACAAATTCACAATCGCTGCTGCATTTGGTAATGTACATGGTGTGTATAAACCCGGTAATGTGAAGTTAGAACCTGTAATTTTGAAGAACTCGCAAGAATACATTGAGAAAAAATTTGGAACTGAATCGAATCCTGTATTTTATGTATTTCATGGTGGTTCCGGCTCTGAACCTGCAAAGATCAAAGAAGCCATTTCATACGGCGTAATTAAAATGAATATCGATACCGACACCCAAT
Source organism: Chlorobiota bacterium (assembly GCA_030596395.1). GTDB lineage: Bacteria > Bacteroidota > Bacteroidia > Bacteroidales > F082 > JAADID01. The sequence continues at coordinate 23,815 of JAUVKF010000012.1, forward strand.
GGGCAGCCTGGGATGGAGTTCGCAATTACGAAGCAAAAAACCATGATTACCTACAAGCACAAATAGGTAACCCGGAAGGTGATGATGTACCGAATAAAAAATATTACGATCCACGCAAATGGATGCGCGAAGGAGAAGTTTCGATGGTAACGCGTTTGGAACAGGCATTTACCGACCTGAATTGTATTGACAGGTACTAATTTATAGTATAAATCTCCTCAGCCTCAGTTGTCTTTAAATTGGTCGGTATTTGATTTTCGACCTTAATCATTGTAGCTTTGCATTGTGCTTGATTACGATCCAAAAATACTATTGGCTTTTGGCCAGACCTTTAGTGAAGAAGGTGGTGAAGGTTTTTACAAATGGCTGCTCAAGAATGGTTATCCCGAGCTGGCTGCCTTAAGCAGTTCTATCAGAGGAAGTACCGAAGCCCGCGACTGGCTGATGAAAAATAATTATCCGCATTTTGCTGCCCTGGATGGTGCTATTGATAAAAAAGCCGATGCCTTTGCCTGGCTCAGGAGTTACAAGTATGATCTTCTGACTGTTTTTGCAGAGGCGATTAATGGCAAAAGGGATGCCGTTGAGTTTTTAAGAAAACACGACATGAAGATTTTTATGCACTTGGCAAATATGATCAAAAATTACCGCGAACGCCAGACATTCGATTATCATAAAATTCATTTTTAAATAAAAAAAGCTGCCTGGCAAAGGCAGCTTTAATTGCTCATATTTATTGGTTATTGATCAGCCGCATTTTGAATGTCCGCATGATTTACATGTCAGACAACCATCCTCATAAACAACTGTTTCTTCGCCACATTCGGGGCATTTTGTATCTGCTGAGGTGCCATTGGGAACATACCGCTTTAAAGCCCTGACCACACCATTTTTCCAGGTGTTGATATTGTCTTCTTCAACAGTGAGGTTGCCAATTAATTCAATTACATAAGGTATAGGCATACCGTGGCGAAGCACACCGGAGATCAGTTTTGCATAATTCCAGTATTCTTTTTCAAACGAACGTGACAATCCCTCAAAGGTCACTTTATATCCGTGCTTGTCTTTAAACTGGAAATCGTAACGAGTTGGTTCGTCCTTTACCTTTGTTTTAATTACCCATCCATTTTCAACCCAGGGTGGCAGAAAAAAGTCTTCGGAAAGACCGGTAAATATTTCGTAAGGTTTGTTGTTGATCTTGCCAATTACTGCCAGCCATTTTTCGTAGTTGTTCTGAAAACGAATCACATCGGCATCAATTATTTTTGGTCGCGACGGGGCTTTTGTTTCGATAAAATCGTCACCCTCTTTTTTATCATTACTGACCAATACACCTGATCGTGATCCTTCGCGATAGATGGTCATTCCTTTGCATCCGCTTTCCCAGGCAGTCAGGTAGATGTCGCTTATCAAATCTTCAGTAGCATCTTTGGGCACATTAACAGTAACACTTATTGAATGGTCAACCCATTTCTGTATGTCACCCTGCATTTTTACTTTATTTACCCAGTCGATATCAGCAGATGTAGCTTTGTGGTAAGGAGACTTTTTAATTATGTTTTGCAGTTCTTCATCAGATTTATCCTTAACCTCAGCAACGTCATAACCTTTCTCTCTGAGCCACATTTCAAATTTAGGATGGAATACATTGTATTCTTCCCATGCATCGCCAACCTCATCAATAAAAGTAATATTAACGTTTTTATCGTTTGGGTTTACTTTGCGCCGGCGTTTATAAGAAACCATAAATACTGGCTCAATACCTGATGTGGTTTGTGTGCAAATACTTACACTACCTGTTGGGGCAATTGTGAGCATCGCAATGTTACGCCTTCCTGTTTTGGTCATTTTTTTATAAACACCTGGCGCATTCTCTTTAATCCTTTCAATAAACGGGTTGCCTTCTTCTTTTTCTGCATTGTATATAGGAAAAGCACCTCTTTCTTCTGCAAGATTAACAGAGGATCTGTAAGTTTCTATGGCGAGAAGTTTGTGTACTTCCGTTGAAAATTTAATGGCGTCTTTTGATCCATATCGCAATCCCAGTGCAGCGAGCATGTCGCCCTCTGCTGTAATACCAATGCCTGTTCTTCTGCCTTTTACTGTCTTCTCCTTTATATTTTCCCACAACCTTCTTTCAACCAGTTTTAATTCTTCAGATTCAGGGTCGGTATTGATCTTATTCAGAATAGCAACAATTTTTTCAACTTCCATATCAATGATGTCGTCCATCATCCGCTGTGCGATATGAGCATGTTTGATAAACAGGTCGCCATTAAAATAAGCCTCTTTCGAAAATGGCTTTTCCACATAGCTAAACAAGTTTATTGCCAGAAGACGACAACTGTCGTATGGACACAATGGAATTTCACCGCAGGGATTGGTCGAAACGGTTTCAAATCCTTCATCGGCATAACGGTCGGGAATAGCTTCACGGGTAACAGTATCCCAGAATAATATGCCCGGTTCAGCTGATGACCATGCATTGTGAACAATCTTATCCCACAACTGGCGGGCTTCGATATCTTTAACAACTTTCGGATTTTCGGATTTTACAGGATATTGCTGCCGGTAGGAGGTTCCTTCTTTAACGGACTTCATGAAATCATCATCAATTTTAACAGAGATGTTTGCTCCTGTTACCTTACCTTCCTCCATTTTAGCATTAATAAAATGTTCGGCATCCGGATGCTTAACGTCTATACTGAGCATCAATGCGCCACGTCGTCCATCCTGCGCCACTTCCCTGGTTGAATTGGAATAACGTTCCATAAAAGGTACCACACCGGTTGAAGTGAGTGCTGAATTTTTAACAGGGCTTCCTCCGGGTCTGATATGTGTGAGGTCGTGCCCAACGCCGCCTCTTCTTTTCATCAGTTGCACCTGTTCCTGGTCAATTTTAAGGATGCCACCATATGAGTCGGAATCGCCATCGTTCCCAATTACAAAACAATTGGAAAGTGAAGAAGCCTGAAATGTATTGCCAATTCCAGCCATCGGGCTACCCTGTGGAACGATATACCTGAACTTGTTAATTACTTCGAATATCTCTTTTTCAGTAAGCGGATTTGGATAATTGTTTTCAATGCGGGCAACCTCACCGGCAATGCGATGGTGCATATCATCAGGTGTTAACTCATAAATGTTCCCATCGCTATCTTTTAATGCATATTTATTCATCCACACGTTAGCTGCCAGCTCATCACCCTCAAAATATTCTATAGCCGCTGATATAACTTCCTTATGGGTGTATTTTTTCCGGGTTGCCTCGATTTTTTCCTTTTTTGAATCTTTGGAATTATTTTTGCTCTTTAAAGCCGAAGTAATTTCACTGGTGCTTATATCCATCTCTGACCTGGTTCTTTCTTCATATACTTTATCATAAAATCTCTTTACTTCAGGCGGTTTTATGTTCTCGTCTTTTAATTGTTTCGTTGTGCGCGAATCGTAACTCATAAACAAACTATGTTCCATGTAAATATTTCCTGTTTGCTTTTTGTTAAAGGTTAAAAAGTTTATTATTAGATTGTTACTGAAAAGAAGAAGATATCTTTAGAAGGATGCAATATACGATCAAAATCAAATTAGTTTGGCTTTAAATTATTAACAAGGGGGGGTGGAAAAGTAATAATAGGGTATGAATTAAGCCATTAGATACTTAAAATAAATTAATTTTTTTTTTCATGCTTTTTTGGCACAATTTTACCTGCTATCAGGATTGAATATTTAAGTGATTCAAAACCAATTTAATCCTTTTTTATTGGGGGTTGATTTGATGGGAAAACCTACTTTTTTTAAAAATGCCAATTTATTTTATTGTTAATATTTTATGAAATAAGATTTGCTGTCTAAAAATCGAGACTTAATGACACATAAAATACTGGTTTGTTTACTTGATAATCTTCTACACCCCAGGCGACATCTCCCCGGATATAATAACCCAACAGATGGATACGTGCCCCGAAGCCAAATCCTCCAACGATAGGTTCTTTTTGAATCTCAACAGAAATATGCAAAGGGCCACTATCGACATATCTTGTGTATAAAGAATTCTCGGGCGAATACGGACTAAGTCCGGTCCAGGCGGTGCCTATATCACCAAATGCAACAAATTGAAAATTCCTTAAAAAGCTTGAACCGAGTGGTGCTTTCGAAAAATATTGAAATATAGGAAAACGTAGTTCTGAATTTATTACCAGAAAATTATTTCCGTTCCTGATATTTTGATGAAATCCACGCATATTTGTAGCAAGGGTTTGATAGGCATAATTCATGGAGTAATCAATAGGGGTTTCCATATTAAATTTTGGAGTAATCCAGTTATCAACTCCTCCCATATAATAAATTAGTGGGCTTGCACCAAACGAAGTGCTTCCTGCAATACGGTTTGCCCATATAAAGTTTCTGTGGATTTTTGTGTAATGCCTGATATCAAAACCCAATACCGAAAGATTTTGTTTTTGTTGTTGCGGAATATATTTATACTCCGCCATCTCACCAACCATGCTAAAGTATTCAGCAAATAATTTGTAGCGTGTTCCTTTGTACAAATTCATACCAAGCGTACGTGTATTGTCGAATACCAATTCAGCTTTGGCACTCAGCCAGTTGTAATAGTGGTTCGGAAAATTAAGGCTCAGCTGATCGATACCCATTACATTGATCATTTCATTACGGTATGTTAAAGTACCCCTCAGGCTTAATGCCTCATTGAATGGATATTTTAAAATGTAAAAAAGTTCATGCGTATATACTCTTCCGATATAAGGCGAGTTAACAAACCGTACATCAATTGAATTTCTGTGGAATATTATTTCTTTGTCGAGCCGGTTCCTTAAATTTGAATAGCTAAACAAATATTCATTATTAACCAGGCTAAGGTTTAGCCTAACCCCTCCAACCAGTCGGCGGTCTTCCATCAGGTCGGTAACGCCAACCTGAAAATTCAATTGAAATCCAGCGAATTGGTAAATGGGTCCGGCTCCACCGGTAAAAGGTTGGTAACTGTAATTAACATAATTGAAATCAATTTGCGAAACCAGGTTGTTGATAAAATACTCTACCCTGTAGTTTCTTCTCTTCGGTATTGTTAATTCATCATCATCGTAATATTCACCTATATCCTCAACAATAACAGGATAGCCTTCTTTGCTAACTTTTTTCCTTGATTTCGACCGTGGTTTTCCGATGGTTTCATTTCCATTGTTATCAAGATAAACCATGTGGAATTTTTTGAATTTTGTTTTAGGAACACGTTTCTCCTCCCTTACATCAGGTTCGTCTGTTTCAGCGGCAGTTTCAGAAGGTTGCGGTTTTTGAATTTTCGTTTTGGCCAGTTCTTTGTTATATTCTTTTTTCATATACTCCATGAACCGGGTGTTGGGGAGTTTCCTTTCGGGAAGGCTTGAAAAAGCTGGAATGTCTTCAATAACAATGCGATATAAATTATTTTCGTAATAGACGAATGATCTTTTGCCTGACTGCAGGGATGTATTGATCTGTGAAAGATTCCTGCTGTAATTGGTAACAGCTTTGGAATGGGTAAAATACCTGTAGTGAATAGCTGTATCCACCGAACTTACCGTACTGTCGATTACTGCATAGTAATTATTATAAATACCGTTTTCATCACTCAGGTATGAGATTGCATTAAAACCAGCATTCTCCGGCATAATTTCATTGGCCAGTGGCGTTTCGGTAATTCGTTTGAGTATGTTACTTCGGTTGTAATAATCGTAAATGAATAAATCAAAATTTTCAGGCACCTCCTTTGCCAAATCAGGTTCTTTTCCCAGGGTGTCGTTTACCCGGTTGGAGCTGAAAACAATTTGACTTGAGTTGTTGATGAAACGTGGATTTAATTCTGAATATATATCATTGGTTATTCTGTTAAAGGAACTGGCCGCAATATTAAAAACAAATACGTCGCTCTGACCCTGCTTAACTGCTGAGGTAACCAGGAAGCGGCCATTATCAGAGTAAGCCATATCGGTTATTTTCTGTACTTCATAGATATTTTGTTTCGAGAATTTCTTCTCTTCCACATCGTAAAAGTAAATACGGGGCAGGCCTTTTTCCTCAACCATTATTGCTAACAATTTCCCGGTAGGGTGCCAGGCTATCAAGGGGTAGCTGTAATCGGTTTTTGTATCGATCATAACCCCATTTTTCAGTAGTTTCTTTTTCTTTCCGGTTTCCAGGTTATAGAGAAAAATCTTGTATTTACCCAATTCATTTGAAGTATAAGCAAGGTATTTTCCAAAAGGGCTTATGGTTGGCCTTCCGTAAACTACGTCCTTTTTATACTTGATAGGGAGCAAAGTTTGCGGATGAACTTCATTATTGACATACTGCTCATTTTCTTTTTTATAAAAATTCTTCCATTCCTCAATTACCGATTTGAAAGGAAGTCCGATAACGTACAAAAACCCTTTGTTTATGCTGTTGCTCACGCTGGTCATGTGAATGATGTTGCTTACAGCTGCCCGTCCGTAAAGCATAGCAATGTATCTCCACAACGAATGCCCCGCATAAACGGCATCTTTTCCGGCAAGGTTATTTACTTTGTTGTATCTGCCTGACAGTATCCCATCGCGCACCCTGTTATCAAATTCAACATCCCATTCATTGCTCAAATACGAGATTATGCCAATCCGATACCAGTCGGGAATGGAAAAGAACGTGGATGATTTTACCTGCTGGCCCAGCGTGCCGCCAAACATCATCTGGTTAAACAATACTTCGGCTATGCCCGACCTGATTTGTTTTTGGAAATTTACATGGTTTCCATCGAAATACAAAAACACTTTAGAACCGATAATATGTGTTATACCTCCTGTGTTATAGCTTGTTTCTGTTAACAATCCGATATTGCTTTGCTTCAGGTCGGTCAGGTTATTAAAAACAATAAACTGTATCCTTTTGTCAAGCCCGCTTTCAATTTTCGACTCCATCAAAGGAATTTGGTCATTGGCATACCGGGCCGCAAACTGGGCAAGTTCCTGGCCGTTTAAATAGTAATACGTGTCAAAATCGGGAAATTTATAGTAAAGCCACAAGAACTCATTGTATTGCACCCGGTTTTTGCCGAAAGTCATGTTTGAGCCATTGTAAAACTGAGCGCTTAAACCAAGGGTAAATAGTGAAAAAACCAATGTTAACAAAGGTTTCCTCAGAAACTGTTTATATGTAGGTGTTTTCAGAAAAGTCACCAATAAAGCTTCATTAAGACTTAAAAAGCTAAAATATAACAAATTTTAAGCCGAAATAGTATTCTACTTATATCATTTAAACAGCGTTTAGCCTGTTAAAGTTGCCGTTTTGTGTGGTATCGTTAATCCTTATACTTTTGAGGACGAAAACATCCTTAATTATGATAACAGTAAAACGATTCCCTTACAACCTTTTCCAGGTAAATACTTTTGTACTGCATGATGAAACCAAAGAATGCATAATTATTGATGCTGGTATGGATGACCCGATGGAAGAAAATGAATTATTAAATTACATTGAATCATTAGATTTAAAGCCGGTATTGCTGGTGCTTACCCATGCTCATATTGATCATATTTTAGGAAATAATTATACCGCGGAGAAATACAACATATCGCTTGCTGCACACCCTGATTGTGTGCCCTTTATTTCCAGGGCACCTGTTTACGCGCAAACCTTTGGTGTTAATATCGAAAACCCAAAAGAGATAGATCAATTTCTGGATGAAGCCAGGGATTTAAAATTTGGAAATTCAAAACTAAAAATACTTCATACACCTGGCCATGCTGATGGTAGCCTTTGTTTTTATTCTGAGGAAGATAAATTTGTAATTACTGGTGATGTGCTGTTTAACCAGAGCATTGGCAGAACGGATTTACCAACAGGCGATTATGACGTGTTACAAAGCAGTATCTGGGAAAAGCTTTTCACTTTACCCGATGAAACTGTTGCTTATCCGGGACATGGCCCTGAAACAACAATTGGTTTCGAAAAGATCAATAACCCTTTTGTGGCGATTGGGAGGTAAAAACCCCTCTGCCTTTGGCATCCCTGCCTCGCCGGCAGGCAGGTCCCCTTGAAAAAGGGAGAAGTTAGTTGTGTTAGTTGTTTGATCTCAGCGTCTTGGTTCTTGGCTCTTGTTTCTTGAGTCTCGGATTTTAGGTCTCAGGTCTAAAGTCAACTCTCTTGCCTTCTCTACTATAACTCTTTCATCTTGGTCAAGCATGCACCTAAAATGCTTTTTTGGACATTTACTAAAACCAAGTTTACTGCATGGGCGGCATTTTAAACCTTCTACCTCTGCTAAAAATGAAAGGTTTTCGTTGTCCGGTAAATACGGATACATTCCGAACTTGGGAATAGTATTTCCCCAAATGCTGATAACAGGTTTTTTGAATGCTGCAGCAATGTGCATAAGTCCTGTGTCGTTTGTGATGATCAGTTTAGCTTGTTTGACCAATGAAGCTGATTGATTCAGATTAAATAGTCCGCAGGTGTTTATTACCTTATTTGATTTAACTTTTTGATCGATCTCAGAACCCCTTTCTTTATCTTCAGGCCCGCCAAGCAACAACACGGGTAAGTGCAGTTGTTCAATTATTGAAACCACTTTTTCAACAGGTAATATCTTAGTATTGTGCCTGCCACCAATTACAAACCCGATATATCCATTTTGCAACTCCGGATATATTTCATTGAGCCTTACTTCGTCCCCGGCAGGAATAAAATAATCCAGACCAAGAATGTCGTTTTTAAGGTTTAATTCAGTAGCTGCCTCAAAATAGCGGTCAACTATGTGCAAATCAGGTAATATATCAATTTTAAAATTGACCAGCAACCACTTTTGTTTATTTAGTTTGGGGAAAGAAGCGGATGGTATTTTCAATTTCCGTCGCAGTTTGACTGAACGGTAATTTTTTTGCAGGTCAACCACAAAATCAAAATGCTCCGATTTCAAAATGGGTAATACTTCTTCTAAACTTTTTTTGAAAGTATGAGATTTGTCAACATAAGGATTTTCTGAAAAAATAGTACTGTACTGTTTTTTGATTAGTACATGCAACTCACAATCCAATTGCTTTTTTAAAGCCCTGATTATCGGTGTTGTTAGCACAATATCACCGATGGAACTAAATCGTATGACAAGGATTTTCTTCAAAAAAATACGTGTTTATTGCAAATTTAATTTTTTGAATGGATAATGACATAAATCACCTTCCATCATTCCAATATTGAGTCGCTTCCGAAAAGTAACTTTCTTGCCACAAAGGTCAAAGGCACACTAATGCTAAAGCTCTGTGCTTCTTTTATTTATGATTCTTTGTGTTTTGGTGTCTTAGTGGCTTTTATTGTTTTAATTGTTTTCGGAGCGGACTCAATATTGGAATGTCAGAAATTGATTTACAGTAAATTTAAGTTGGTTTTTCATATTTCCAGCATTCAATTTGCAGAACTGAATATCGGACTATTTTTCTTTGCTAAGGTATTGGTATAAAATGGAAATATCAAAATTAGCGAAACTGGTAAAAGAAAGAGAGCACCAATGCATCATTAAATTGGCCATATCCCCATAAACGCCAAACATCACCGTCTACATTTCTGGAACGGATATTCAACAAAGAAAAATTATAACGGAAATCAAATCCGTATTTTTCCTTAATTTTAAACCTGAATCCTGCATTCATCTGAAGTGTTACTCGTGCTGGTTTATTGTAATTCCCCACATCACTGATTACCTCCTCATTTTTCTTTTCATTATAACCGAATAATACACCAGCTGAAGGCCCTGCAAAAAGAGTGAACCAATCAATTTTAAAATGATAAAATACAGGTATCTCAACATAATTTACCCTGAACAAATAGGATTCATAATCATCATTTTCCGGATCAGGGTTTTTCCGGCTTCCTTTCTGAAAATACTCTAATTCAAGTTGCAAGGCAGATCTCTTTGTAAAATCCCAATTCACAAAACCACCTAAAAATATTCCTGCTTTGTTAAAGCCCGAATAGGTATCCCCGGCTACCTGCGAACCAACTAAACCAGCCATTATTCCGCCGTGGAAGCTTTGGGAAATCGTACTGTTAGTAAGATAAATAAAGCATATTAAAAGGAATATCCTGCCTGGTTTCATCTTCTCTTTTTAGGTTTTCCAAAGATAGCAATCCAAATAACTTCATGAATTTTTAATGACAAACCAAATTTTCGACATGGTAAATTCTTAACCTTAATTTAACCTCTAAAAGCTCTATCTGGCACGAAAAATTGTAATTTTACTCATTCAATTATTATCCAATGGATTATAACAATTTCAGGATCCTCCTAGTTGATGATGAGGTGGACATCCTTGAGTTTTTAGGATACAACCTCCGAAAAGAAGGTTTTCAGGTAAGCACAGCAAATAATGGACAGTCGGCAATTGAAAAAGCCCAAAAAGAAATTCCACACCTGATCATAATGGATGTTATGATGCCTGAAATGGATGGTATAACTGCCGTAAAGGAAATCAGGAAAATAACAGCATTAAATGAAACATTGATCGTTTTTTTAACGGCAAGGGCAGAAGATCACTCTCAAATTTCGGGTTTTGAGGCAGGTGCCGATGACTATGTCACAAAACCTATAAAGATCAAGGTGCTGGTCAGTCGCGTAATTGCCTTGCTCAAAAGGTCTTTGAGAACAGACATTAAATCGGTGATTGAGGTTAATAACCTCATTATAGATGAAAACCGATATGTTATTATTAAGGAAGGAAATGAAATGACACTGCCGAAAAAAGAGTTTAAACTTTTAAAGCTTCTCGCCTCCTCACCCAATAAAGTATTCAGTCGCGATGAAATATTTTCGCGAGTGTGGGGCGATGATGTAATTGTTGGCAACCGCACCATTGATGTACATGTTAGAAAAATCCGTGAGAAAATCGGACTCGAAAATATCAAAACCATTAAAGGCGTTGGATATAAATTTGATGCCTGATTCAACACCATTTATGTCAACATCAAAACCAGAAAGTATAGCAATTATTGATGCAGTAATTATTACAGCCATAGCAACTTTATTGTATGTACTGTTCATGCTTCTCGTTTCTACACCTGATTTCCTTACCCTTTTAATATTTGTTCCTGCGATTTTTATCACATCTTACTTTATCATAAAATATTCCATCAACAGGTTTATTTACAGCAAGATCAAAATAATTTATCGAACCATCGGCAAACAAAAAACGAAACCTAAATCAAAACCTTCACAGGGAAAAAGCGAAGATGATGTACTTGAGATCGTAAATCAGGCAGTGCTGGAATGGAGTGAAGAGCAGAAGAAAGAAGTAGCTGAGCTGAAAAAAATGGCCGAATACCGGAGAGAATTTATAGGTAATGTATCTCACGAATTGAAAACGCCCATATTCAATATTCAGGGTTATATTTTAACCTTGCTGGATGGAGGCTTGCACGATAATGAGATCAATGTAAAATTTTTACGGCGGGCAAAGAAAAGCGTGAATCGATTAATCGCTGTTGTTGAGGATCTTGAAGAGATATCGAAATTCGAATCAGGAGTATCAATATTAAATACCGAGACATTCGACCTGAACGAGTTGACAAAGGAAGTAATTGAATTTATGGAAATGAAAGCCGGTAAATATAATTCAACAATTGAACGTATAACACCCGCTAATCATAATTACCCGGTAATAGCTGATAAAAAAAGGGTACGCCAGGTGCTGATAAATTTAATAGATAATGCGATTAAATATGGCGATTTGAAAAAGGGTAAAGTTCAAATTTCAATTTATGATTTCCATGACTATTACCTCACTGAAATATCTGATAATGGAATGGGAATTCCGGAAGAGTTTTTGTTCAGGGTATTTGAGCGTTTTTTCAGGACTGACCAGGCAAGGTCGAGGAAAAAGGGCGGATCAGGTCTTGGGCTGGCTATAGTTAAGCATATCATTGAAGCGCATAATCAGAAAATATCGGTGCGAAATAATTCTGATAAAGGAAGTACATTCTCTTTTTCACTGAAAAAAGCGAAATAATATTAGCTGAAACCTTTACAAAACATAAAAAAACTGTCATTCTGAACGGAATGAAATGCAGTGAAGAATCTTTACCAGGTTTAGTTTCATAAAGATACTTCACTTCGTTCAGTATGACAAAATAGGTACATTGCAAAGGTTTCTATTTACTACTTTTTCCGGTCAATCGTATATTCGATAAGGTTTACAAGTGCTTCACGCGATTGATTTTCAGGAAAACTCCGCAGCAATTCAAGAGACTTATTTTTATACTCAAGCATTTTTTCCCTTGCATATTCAACACCACCCGAAAGATTGATTTGCTCAATTAACCAATTCACTTTAGCAGAGTCATCCTTGTCGCGTTTTATGGTATTAATGATCTTTCTTTTTTCAGATGATGACGACTGGCTTAACAGGTAAATCAATGGAAGCGTCATCTTTTTTTCTTTGATGTCAATACCTGTGGGTTTTCCTGATTTATTATCAACTTGCAGGTCGAACAGGTCGTCCCTTATCTGGAATGCCATGCCGGCGTATTCACCGATTAATCGCATTTTTTCAATTGCTTCTGAATCATCATTGGCTGAAGCAGCACCAGCTGCAAAACACGATGCCAGCAATGAAGCGGTTTTTTTCCTGATGATTTTGTAATATATATCTTCACTGATATCCAGTTTTCGCGCTTTTTCCAATTGCAACAACTCACCTTCGCTCATGTCTTTCACAGCAGCTGAAACAATTTCCAACAAATCATATTTCTTGTTTTCAAGGGCAAGAAGCATGCCTCGTGATAACAAAAAATCCCCGGCCAACACGGCAATCTTATTTTTCCACAGGTAGTTTATCGAAAACCGTCCACGGCGTTGAAACGAATCATCAACCACATCGTCATGTACCAGGGTAGCTGTGTGCATCAATTCGATTAATGTTGCAGCGATATAAGTTGAATGATTGATGTTATTAAACAGGCCGGCACTGTATATTACAAATAATGGCCTCATCTGCTTGCCTTTGCTTTTCAGGATGTATCGCATGATGATATCCAGCAGCGGCACTTTTGACTTGACTGTTGATTTAAATAGTTTCTGAAAAGCCTTCAGCTCTTGTTCAACCGGTTTTTTTATTTCCTTCAGGCTGTGCATATTTGAATAAAGACCAAATTTAGAGCTAATTTTGCAAAAACGATTTTGATGTCCACTTTTTTATTCGACAAATTGGTATTTGGCCCGGTTTATAGCAGGCGGTTAGGTGTTTCGTTGGGAATAAACCTGTTGCCCAACGATAGCAAATATTGCAATTTCAATTGTATTTATTGTGAATGCGGATGGACGAAAAACGAAAAGGGTAAAAAATTAATATTGCCTGACAGGGAAACACTGAAAGAGATACTATCAGAAAAATTACAAAAACTTAGAGGTACGATAAACGAACCCGATGCCATCACATTTGCCGGTAATGGCGAACCAACTATCCATCCCGATTTTTCCGGTATTATTGATGATACCATTAAAGTTCGGGACCAATATTCTCCGCATACGATTATAAGTGTACTTTCCAATGCAAGCATGTTGCACAAACCCAGGGTAGTTGATGCATTGATGAAAATCGAAAAAAACATTCTGAAACTTGACACCGGAATTGAAGGAACCTTCAACGCACTGAATCAGCCAAATGGTAATCTGGCGCTTCAAAAGGTTGTAGAGCACCTTGAGACCTTCAATGGAAAACTGATCATTCAGACCCTCTTTGTAAGAGGAAGTTATAACGGACATTACATCGACAACACTTCTGAAAAAGAGATGAATGCCTGGCTCCCCCTGATAAAAAAGATAAATCCCGAATATGTAATGATCTATCCCATTGACCGCGGTACACCTGCAAAAGGTTTGGAAAAAATCTCTGAGGCGGAGCTTGACAAAATAGCGAGACGGGTTAAAAAAGAGGGGGTTAAGACAGAGGTTTATTATTAATTCAGTTTAAAGAGGAGTTAATATTCCTCTATTATTGCATCTTATCTACCAATTCACTGTTGTCTTTGCAAATCAGAAAAAATTCCATAAAATATATAGCATAAAACATGTAACATAAATTATGTAGCATAAAATATGAAATATTAATCCGCTTTTTTCCTCTGCCTCTGCCTCCTTTTCCTGTTTTCGCTTCTCCGTTGTTGGTGTCTCACCAACAAGTGTCTTCTTCTCTTCTCCGTTATTGGTGACTCACCAACCCTTCTTGGCTCAAGTCTTCCAGCCTGGCTTTGCACGTTGGCGAGACTTGGGCCAAACTAGAAAACTTCTGAAAATCCAATTTTCAACCCGCTGAAAGCTAAAGCCCATTCAGCAGGTTTGCCCTGTATATAAACACAAGTTAGTTTTTCAATCCTTACGCCTTCGCTTCTGTCTTCGCCTTTCACACTATTTTACTACTTTTGCGCGCATGGAAAAAAAGGCAATTGTATTAAGCGGAATACGCCCTACCGGGAACCTGCACCTGGGTAATTATTTCGGAGCGGTAAAGAATTTCGTGAAGATGCAGGAAACCAATGAGTGTTACTTTTTCATTGCTGATTATCACATGCTTACAACCCATCCCCATCCAAAAGATTTGCAGGGTAACGTAAGGAAGGTGATCATCGAATATTTGGCGGCAGGCCTCGACCCTGAAAAAGCCACAATCTACCTGCAAAGTGATTTACCCGAAACAGCCGAACTTTATCTTTTTCTCAATATGAATGCCTATAAAGGAGAGCTGGAAAGGGTAACTACATTTAAAGAAAAAGCGCGGAAGCAACCCGATAATATCAATGCAGGCTTGCTGACATATCCAACACTGATGGCTGCTGATATCCTAATTCACAAATCGCACCTTGTGCCGGTTGGCAAAGACCAGGAGCAAAACCTTGAAATGACTCGTACTTTTGCCCGAAGGTTTAACCGCATGTACAAAGTTGATTATTTCCCCATTCCTCGTGCATTTAATTTCAGTGATGAACTGGTAAAAATACCCGGACTGGACGGCTCAGGAAAAATGGGCAAATCGGAAGGAGAGGGAAATGCAGTTTTCCTTGGGGAGGATCCGAAATCCATTCAGAAAAAAGTTATGAGAGCAGTTACTGATAGTGGTCCAACAGAAATGAACCAGGAAAAACCTGAACCTATCCAGAATCTTTTTGATTTGATGAAAGTGGTTTCAACTGCAGATATTGTTCAATATTTTGATGATCAATACAACAATTGCACGATCCGGTATGGAGATTTAAAAAAACAGCTAGCCGAAGATATCATCACTTTTACATCACCTTTCCGCGACAGAATAAGAGAACTTTCTGCTGATAAAGCATATATAGATAAGGTCATCGAAATGAGTGCTGAAAAAGCCCGGGCAAGTGCTGTTCCAACTGTTCGGGGGGTCAGGGAAATAATTGGATTCAGAAAAATCTATTAAATACCGCTTCAAGTGTCCACCTTGAAGTTACCAATATGATTATTTATCGGTTTTCAAGCGTGGACACTTGAAACAGAATTGAAGAAGGGGTGATAGAACACCAGGTAAATATAAAAACAGAACCTGAAAAGGCAGTACTTGTTGGATTGATTACCAAACAACAGGATAAATTTAAGGTTGACGAATACCTTAATGAACTTGCATTTCTGGTTGATACTGCCGGAGGAATTCCCGTTCAGCGGTTTGTTCAGACATTGGATTATCCAAACCCAAAAACATACGTTGGTACCGGTAAACTGGAAGATATCAGGCAATACGTAAAAGCTGCCGAGATTGATATGGTGGTTTTTGATGATGAACTGGGCCCATCACAAATCAGGAATCTTGAAAAAGCGCTTGAGTGCAAAATCCTCGACCGGACAAACCTGATCCTCGATATTTTCGCCAAACGTGCGAAAACAGCACATGCTAAAGTGCAGGTAGAACTAGCACAGTACCAATACCTTTTACCTCGATTAACCCGAATGTGGACCCACCTTGAAAGACAACGTGGGGGAATTGGTTTGAGAGGGCCCGGTGAAACGGAAATCGAGACTGACCGAAGAATTATCCGAGATAAGATTTCTTTGCTCAAGAAGAAACTTGTTCAGATTGACAAACAAAAAGCAACACAACGAAAAAACCGTGGCAAATTAGTCCGGGTTGCCCTGGTAGGATACACCAATGTCGGCAAGTCAACCCTGATGAACCTGTTAAGTAAATCTAACATTTTTGCTGAAAACAAACTTTTTGCGACTCTTGACACCACAGTCAGGAAAGTTGTGATTGAGAACCTTCCTTTTTTGCTTTCAGATACTGTTGGTTTTATTCGAAAATTACCACACGATCTGGTTGAATCTTTCAAATCTACACTGGATGAGGTAAGAGAATCGGATATACTTATGCATGTGGTAGATATTTCACATCCTGAATTTGAGGACCAGATCAGGACGGTAAATGAAACACTTTCAGAGCTAGGTGTTGCTGAAAAACCAGTTGTTATGGTTTTTAACAAAGTTGATGCATATACATTCGTCCCAAAAGAAGAAGATGACCTAACACCGGTAACCGAAGAAAATATGAGCCTGGATGAACTGAAAACCAGCTGGATGGCAAAAGATAATCATCCCTGCGTTTTCATTTCAGCATTAACCAAAGAAAATTTTGACCCCTTCAAAAAATTACTGTACGATAATATTAGCCATGTTCATGCCATCCGATATCCATACAACGATTTTCTTTATTAAGCTGATATGATTGTATTATGGATCATCTTAATTGTTTTGTTCGTTTTTGTCATTTTTTTCAGGATGATGATCAAAGGTTTCAAAAATCCTGAACGAAAACATGAAAAAACACCTGGGGACGAAAACATTGATTATGAAGAAATCCATATTAAAACCGGGAATAATAGTTCTTTATACGGCTGGTGGATTTTTAAGAAAAAGGAATACCCAACTATTATTCTTGTGCATGGCTGGGGTCGCAATGTAGAACGAATGATGCCCTATATTGTTAAGTTGAATCAGCAGCGGTTTAATTTACTGGCATTCGACTCGCGAAATCATGGAAATAGTGATAAGGAAAAACATTCAACCATGAAAAAATTTGCCGAAGATATATCTGCTGCGGTTGATTTTATTTACAGCAGGAACAATTTTGCAAAACCTGAAATTGGTGTGGTCGGCCTATCAATAGGCGGGGCTGCTGCTATTTATGCATCGGCACATGATAAACGGATAAAAAGTATTATTACTGTCGGAGCTTTTGCTAACCCGGTAGAAGTAATGAAATTGCAAGTATCAAAACGACGTATTCCGTATTTTCCAATGGGCTGGTTGTTGATGAACTATTTGCAGTTGATTCTTGGCTTCAAATTTGAAGATATCGCTCCCGAAAATCACATTGCTAATTCAAATGCTAAAATCCTGTTAATTCATGGCAGGGAAGATGTGACAACCCCGTTATCAAATGCCAAAAGGCTGGAAATGAGATCAAATCATTACAGGGTCGAATTGTGGGCTATTCCAGGCAAAGGCCATTCAAATTGTCACCTGGCGGATGGTTTCTGGGAAAGAACTATTTCGTTTTTCACTCGTTCCTTAAACTAAGCTTTATCGTTTATCCAAAATTAAGAGACTATTTGGATTTTGTTTTTAGAATTTATTATGATGTATTTTTTGTTAGATCGAGGCATCCCGAGGCCTCGGGATAACGATGAGATGGCTAAAAAGACACATAAGAAAACTGAAGCCCGCCTGACCGGCTGGGCAGGAATAAATTCCAAACAGTCTCTAAAGCCGGTAAATTTTTAATTTCGCATTATTGAACTACTCCCAAAGATGAAACGTATTTATCTGGTCTTATTGTCTGTTCTTTCAGGATTACTCTTTGCCCTTTCGTGGCCGGAAAGAGGTTTTAGCCTGTTGATATTCGTAGCATTTGTTCCATTATTTTTTGTACAGCAACAACTTGGAGATAACCGCAAATGGGGGATGTTCTGGCTGGCATGGCTTGCCTTTTTTATCTGGAATGCACTGACAACCTGGTGGATATGGTACAGTACTGATGTAGGATCTATTCTGGCAATTGCCTTAAATTCGTTATTTGTTGCCGTCATTTTTAATTTATTCCATTTATCGAAAAAGAAACTATACCAAAACAAGAAAGGATTCATCATTCTTTTGTTTTACTGGATCAGCTGGGAATATTTCCACTTGAACTGGGACCTGACATGGTCGTGGTTGAACCTGGGCAATGTTTTTGCGGGTAGCCCCAAATGGATACAATGGTATGAATATACCGGCACGCTTGGTGGTACTACATGGGTTATACTGGTTAATATTTTGGTTTACCGTTTTCTTAAAAGCCTGTTTGATAAGCAAAGGACAATGGCAATTACAATTGGTTCGTTTATGTTTTTGGCTGTAATTGTTCCGATTGTAATTTCATATATTATTTACTACAATTACGAAGAAATTGAAAATCCGGTTGAAATAGTTGTTGTTCAGCCCAATACCGATCCGTATAATGAACAATATAATCAGGAACCGGAAGTATTGCTTGAAAAGAATTTAATAATGGCCAGGGAAGCCATTACTAAAAAAACCCGTTTTGTGGTTTTTCCTGAATCTACTTTATACGATGGCCGCTACAGCATCTGGGAAGAAAATTTGTGGCGATCACCTTTGTTGCGACAATTACAGAAATTCATTTTTGAAAATCCTGAACTATCTGTTGTAATCGGCGCATCAACACATCGAAATATACTCGAAGGAGAGAAAAAAACCAATGCAGCCCGCAAGTTCAGGAACAGCGATAACTACTATTATTCGTACAATACATCCTTTTTAATCGACACTTCCAAAATAATCCAGGTTCACCATAAATCGAAACTGACACCAGGTGTTGAAATCATGCCATCATGGGGGATTTTAAAACCAATTGAGAATCTCGCGATTGATCTTGGCGGAACAATTGGTACGCTGGGAAGGGACGAACACACTGTTGTTTTTGAAGATATGGGACATATAAAAGTCTCGCCTATTATATGTTATGAATCGGTATATGGTGAGTTTGTTGCCGAAACCATCCGCGAAGGCGCAGAAATGATTTTTGTTGTGACCAATGATGGTTGGTGGGGAAACACACCGGGCCACAGGCAACATTTTCTATTCTCAATTCTCCGATCAATTGAAACCAGACGGAGCCTTGCACGTTCAGCAAATACGGGTATCTCTGCCTTTATCAACCAACGTGGGGATGTGTTCCAAAAAACTCAATACTGGGAACCGGCTGTGATCAGGCAAAATTTGAATGCAAATGATAAGCTTACTTACTATGTAAAAAATGGGGACTTCCTGGCAAGGATTTCAGTGTTTATCAGCGCGTTGGTATTATTGATATCGTATACCCAGGGTTTTTTGCGAAAGAGAAGAAGTAAAGCCTGACCCAGTTGTTATTTTTTGTTAAAACAGAAAATAATTTAAATTTTAATTGTTTTTTCCCAGTACTTTGTAGCAATAATCAGCAATAATGGCAGTTTAAAATACGGTGGGCATAGTTATTGCAACGTTGAATATTAGTAATTTTGATGAGATTATGCACGACGAAGAATTTAAAAAAGAATTGGACGAACTTTTCCGGCTGTTTAAAAAACTGGTTGAAAAGAAAGATTTGGATGATGTGCCCGGAGTGGATAAATTTATGCTTCAGCAGTTTCAATTCTTTTTCAATAATTATGATAACATGAAAGACCAGATCGCTGACCAGTTACAGGGTCAGTTTGGCGATTCGGTAAAAGAAATGGTAAAAACACTTGTTCAGCAACTTAAAGAAGAACTGGATGAAGATATTATGCTGAACCTTGAAGAAGAAGAACCTGTAGTTCAAATAACCGAGGTGGGTGATACCAGATTGGAAATTGATGAAATGCTTAAAAATCCTGACCTGACTGAAGACCAGATTAACGAATTGCTCGATAAAAGAGCCAGTTTATAATCAGGCTTTGATTTATTAAAGATTATCCCAGCTTATTTATGGCATTTAACCTTCGTAATTGGTTTTCGAATTACTTAAAGAAAAAAAGACCGCTATCAATTTTTTTTGATGTCCTTTTTATTGTATTGGTAGTTTTAATGCTTATTCCGTCAACCCGAAAAGAACTATCTTCTTTCATTATCCGAACAACATCATTGCCGCCTTCAAGCTTAGATAACGATGAGCAGTATAAAATTGATGCTCAGGCCTTATCTTGGCAGCTTATTGATTATGAAGGAAACACCCATCGTTTTGAAGAATTGAATGATAAACCTGTTTTTTTGAATATTTGGGCCACATGGTGTCCTCCCTGTATTGCTGAATTACCAAGTATTTTGGAACTATATCACAACAATGGTAAAACTGCAAATTTCATCTTGGTAAGTAATGAAAGTCCGGAAGTTGTAAAAGCTTTTGCAGAAAAACATGGGTACACCGATTTACCATTTTATTTTGCACGGTCAGCACCAACTGATTTTGAAAGCCAGAGCATTCCAACTACTTTTATTATTAGTAAAAGTGGGCAGGTGGTCTTAAAAAAGAAAGGCGCAGCCCGGTGGAATTCTGACAAA
The DNA here is from genome assembly GCA_030596395.1 of Chlorobiota bacterium. Classification (GTDB taxonomy): domain Bacteria; phylum Bacteroidota; class Bacteroidia; order Bacteroidales; family F082; genus JAADID01. The sequence goes on from JAUVKF010000012.1 coordinate 44,420, forward strand.
ACAAAAGAAATATTAAAACAATTGAACAGCGAGTAATTCGTTATTGTTTTATAAATTAAAATCGATTCTCGATTAGATTAATATTGTAATATATTGAAGATTAGTTTTTAAATACTTAATTGCTAAACTTGAATCGAATTGACGTTATATTATCTTTGTGAATAGAAAAGTAAGCAAGATGAAGAAGTTAAATATCATTTTAATATTAGCTATAGCCATGTTTTTTACAGAACTGGCTTCTGCACAGGTTTTAAGTGAAAGTGCCAAACGAAAAGTAACTGTTGGCGTTGACCTGTTTACTGACATTGTGTTCTACGAAAAAGATCTATTGTACATGCCGGCCGATTTTCGGTTCCGGACGATAAACCAGGGGGTTAACGTTTTTGCCATGTATAATTTCCAGCTGGGTGAAAGCATGACGTCATTTTCGGTTGGGCTTGCAATCAGAAATCACAATTGGTACTCTGGCAATTCATTGATTGAGGATATAAAAGCTGATACGATTAAATATGTAACCATCGAGCAAGATTTTGACCGAACCAAAATAAACCTCACCTATCTTGATTTACCAATTGAAATTAAATTCAGGACCCAGGGCGGGTTTAAAATGGGCGTTGGATTAAAGGTTGGCTATAAAATTGCAAGCAAACAAAAATATGTAGGGAACAGAGAACCCGATGAGGCTGGTCTTACAACAAAAGTTAATGAAAAGGAACAAAATATCTCCAACCTCGAAGACTGGGTTTTTGGCGCCACACTCCGTGTAGGCTACAAATTTATCAGTGCGTTTGCATACTATCAGTTTAATCAGGCTTTCAAAAAAGGGAGAGCTCCGAAGATGACCCCGTTGTCGCTTGGTATTACGATTACGCCGTTCTAAAGCGAATCTTTAAGTACCAAATCCTAAATTTTAAAATTCGAAATCCTAATTCCGAAATCCTAAACAATTTTCAATGCTCAAAATTGTAATGTTCCAAACCATCGAAAAGTATATCACTTGCCCCAGGTTTTAAAAATTTGAACATTGATATTTTTGACATTGTTTAGGATTTAGATATTCGGATTTAGTACTTATCATTCATTATATACTACCGTCATCACCACTTGCCCAACCATTCCCAGGCTTTCTTTGCTGATACAATCAATGTTGTCTTTTACGGTATGCCAATGTTCAAAGAAACTGATTTCGGCATTTCTGGGCTTGAGGTCAATGACATCGATAGCAGGAATTTTGGCATACTTGTTCACAAAAACATGATCATCATTTATGGCCGGCCCATCCTCATCCAGAAAATGATCACCATAACCAATATCGGCCGCAGTCGTCCATACCAGGTCAAGCACATAACGGGCATATTGTTGTGAAAAATACTCCTTTCTGAAAGTTGGGTTTTCAGCGCCTACCATATCCAGTAATATGCCAAAAGAGGCTTCATAACCATAAACATGTGGTTGTTTCGACCAATATTGCGAGCCAAGTCCCCACAGTTCATTTTCGTGTAAATTCATCTGTGTTGGAGGACCCCAGTCTTCAAGGTCGAAAAAGACAATATCAATACCCACTAATGGAGATTGAATAGAAAACTGCCTTGCCATCTCCAATAACACACCAACACCACTTGCACCATCATTGGCCCCATCAATTGGTGTATTGTGGTTGGCTTCGTCAGGATCGTAATCGGCGAAAGGCCGTGAGTCCCAATGTGACATTAAAAGGATGCGCTGAGGTTCATCAGGTTTAAAGGAAGCGATGATGTTTTTACCATTCCGGCTAACGTTATCGTAAGTTCGGGCTTTGAACTTTTGCACGATAACCGTATCGCTGTATTGTTTTAGTTTATTAACCAACCAGCCGGAACAGGCAGCGTGAGCCTTTGTGCCTGGAACACGAGGGCCAAACGACACCTGTTTTTCAACAAAATAGTAAGCCGAATCGGCATTAATTTTAGGAACAACAACGGCTTTCTTTTCAGAATTTATTTTGGTTCTGCGTTGTGTTTTAGATCCTTGGTTGCAAGCTGTTAACAGGAATGTTGCAACCAAAAAGTAAAAGGTGAAATATTTGAGGTTCATAGATTTTATTTTAGGTGTCAAAATTAGGAAAATATACTCCGTTATATGCTCAAATTTTCGTTTTATAAATTGAAACTGATTCTGACAACGGAGAGCATCAAACAAAATAGCAAAGGGCATGGGGCAGAGGGCATAATTCTGGCAAGTGGTCTGACGACTATTTTTTTGCGGCAGAGTAGTCGTCAGCCACTATCTACCACGCCTCCCCAAATTTCCCCGAAAAAACAGTTTCGTCAAGCGGCCTTCGTTCACGGTCTTCCAGTTCCGATTTTTGCATGTCAAATGGCAATTCATCCGGGTTGCCATAGTAGCCAATAGCTGTTACAGAAATGGGTTGATAATCTTCAGGTATTTCAAAATGTTCAATGGCTTTTGCAGGATCAAAGCCGCTCATCTGGTGTCCGATCAAACCCTGGTTTACGGCTTCTGTTACCATCATGGCTACGGCCTGTCCGGTATCATATTGATATGTGTCGTTATCCAAGTGTTTGTAATCGTAAAACTTCTTTCCCATATTTAAAACCAGAACGGGGGCTCTGATAGTCCATTGCTGGTTCCATTCCACCAATGATTCGAAGATCTTTTCCCATGTGCCGTCACCTTTTTGCCCTGCGATAAAACGCCAGGGTTGTTCATTCCTGGCCGATGGTGCCCAGCGGGCTGCTTCAAATATGCTTTGGAGTTTTTCTTTTTCAACGGGTTTTTCGCTGTATGCCCTCGGACTCCAGCGTTGATGAAAGACTTCCAGAATTGGAAAATTGTTGTTGGTTGGCTTTTGCATTGGTTGTAAATTTTGGTTGTTAAAATTAAGTAAAAACCTCACCCTTATTATTTGACTCTTCCAGGTCCTGCGGACTCTGGAAAGTCTGGGTCTTCACCCTATCAGGTTTATAGCTTTTGACTCTTGGTTCACCGACTCTTAACTCTTGGCTCTTGACTCTTGGATCTTGACTCTTGGCTCTTGACTCTTCTGTCTCAAGTCAAAGTATGGCTAAAATATCATTGTAAAAGTAGCACCTTCTCCTTTTTTCGAACGAACGCTAATGCTTCCTTTGTGCATTTGCATGATTTGCCTCGACAGGCTTAATCCAATGCCGGAACCGGTTTTTTTGGATGTAAAGAAAGGCATGAATATTTTATCCAGTATATCCTGAGGAATGCCTTTTCCGCTGTCGGCCACCTCGATCATTGTTCTGTTGTTCAGGTTTACTGAGGCTACAATAGTTATTTTCGGCTTATCAACTTTTCTAACAGCATCAATGGCATTTAACAATAAATTAATTAAAACCTGGTCGATGAGATCAGGATCTGCAAGAATTTTCAAATCCTGCGGATAGATTCGCACCTTGTAATCAATGCCCAAAGCATCAAATTTTGGGCTCATCAATTCAAATGCTCGATCGAATAAAGTACTGATTGTAAAATGCCTGAAATTGGGTTTTGGGATTCGGGTCAGGTTGCGATAAAGTTCTACAAAATTAAGCAGACCCTTACTTCTGTTTTCAATGGTAGCAATAGCATGGACTACGTCTTCAAAAGCTTCTTTCTCACTTTCGGATTGTGGCGGTTTGTTTTCCTGAACTTCTTCCAGGATTCCTTTTACCGTTGAAGCCAGTGATGATATGGGCGTGATTGAATTCATGATCTCGTGCGTGAGCACACGGATCAATTTTTGCCACGATTCAATTTCTTTTTGCTCCAATTCAGGGTGAATATCCTGGAAAGAAGCGAGATGGTATTCTTCACCCCGCATTCTGAATGCTGTTGTGCTGATTGAAATTTGAAGCATCTCATCTTCAATAAATAACTTAACGAGACTTTTGTCGCCTGCTTTCATATTCATAAGCACCTCCGGAAGATCTTCGGAAACAATACCCAGGTGTTCTATTTTTCTCAGGTGTTTAATCTGGAGTAATCGTTTAACGGCATTGTTGTAAACATCAACCTCACCACTTTTTTTAAAAACGATAATACCAATACTAACATGTTGAATAACAGTAAGTAAATAAGTAAAATGTTCCTCTTTTTCGGTCTTGTTTTTGTTGAATGCTTCAATCACCTGGTTAAATTCGTTGTTGAGGCCTTCAAAACTTTTACCCAATTCTCTTTCGTCAAATGAACTGGTGAAATCAGCATAACGGATGGATTCGAAGAAACGACGCAGTTTTTGATTGGTTTGTTCGGTGTACCTGATCAGTGAGATAACCTGAACTAACAGGAGCAATGCAAGGATGATGGTGCTGACTGCATAAGCCGTTTTCTGATGCAACAGAAAAATCAATAGCATGGTTACCACAATAAGGATAACACGCAGTATAACCTGTAAGCGAAAGCGTTTAAATACCATGTTTTTCTATCCTTCGGTACAAAGAAGCCCGGGTCAACCCCAGTTCCTTTGCCGCACGGCTTATGTTTCCGCCATGCTTGTCGATAACTTTACGTACCAATACTTTTTCAACCTCCTCAAGGTTCATATTATCAGGGGAAAAATCATCTTTTTTCTTATCACCGGTTTCTTCCATAAAGAAATCCGTTGGTTGTAAAATATTGGATTCACTTAAAATCACTGCCCTTTCAACGGCATGTTGAAGTTCGCGAATATTACCTGGCCAGTCATGTTTTTGCAGGCGTTTTAACGTGCCGGCGGTAATTCGTTTTTTAGATATTTTGTACTTTTTGCAGTAGACATTCAGGTATAATTCAACCAGCGGTTCAATATCTTCCAGGCGTTCCCGTAAAGGTGGCAAGGCAATTTCCACTGTATTGATCCTGTATAGCAAATCCTGACGGAATTTGTTTTCGCTTACCATCTGGTACAGTGGCATATTGGTAGCACATATCAGCCTCACATCAATAGGAGTTTCTTTGTTTGAACCTAAGCGAACTATTTTTCGGCTCTGCAAGACACTTAATAGCTTGGATTGCAGGTTTTGAGATAAGTTCCCAATTTCATCTAAAAAAATCGTGCCCTTGTTTGCTGCTTCAAATCGTCCCGCACGGTCTTCTTTTGCATCGGTAAAAGCACCTTTTTTATATCCGAATAATTCGCTTTCAAATAAACTTTCAGTAATTGCACCCAGGTCAACATTAATAAAAACATTATCATGTCGCGGTGAAGCCCGGTGAATAGCCCTGGCAACAACCTCTTTCCCGGTTCCGTTTTCACCAAGTATAATAACGTTAGCATCAGTTTTAGCTACTTTTAACGCGATAGTCATCACTTTTTTCATAGCTGGAGATGAGCCAACCATGTTGCTGTAGCTTTGATTCTGATCAGCAATAAGCACTTTTTGGGTGGAGCGAAGGCTCTCCAATTCCACTTTTGACTCACGTACCCGCAAAGAGGCTTCGATAGTAGCAAGTAACTTTTTATTATCCCAGGGTTTCAGAATAAAGTTTGTTGCGCCTTCTTTAATTCCCTGAACAGCAAGTTCAATATCACCATAACCTGTTATAAAAATCACTGTGGCGGCAGGGTCGTGTTCGAGTATTACATTTAACCAGTGAAAACCTTCTTTACCGCTTGTAGCTTCGCGCGAAAAATTCATGTCAAGCAAAATGACATCGTAATTGTCATTTTTCAAGAGGTCAGGAATATTTTGCGGGGTTTTTTCGGTATGCACAATTTCAATGTGCTGTCTTAAAAACATCTTTGCTGCCAATAATATGTCAGTATCATCATCAACAATAAGCAGCCTTGCCTTGATTTTTCCCATAATTTGTTGGTGTTATTATGTGGCAATATATAAGGAGAATAAAAGTAAACATTAATGTTCACCACTGTACAAAAATATGGACGATTTCGGACATCAAAAGTTACACATTCAAATAAAATAATTTATAAATTGCGCACAATCAAAGATATACAGCGAATGGCACAGAATTAGTTAAACTTTGTTAAGAAACATTAATGAATATATGGACATTTTTTACCTTTTGACCTTGAGCAATTGAAATGCCGGGAGTAAGATTGACATTGAAATATTGAATTTTTAGTATTATTACTAATTGTTACGATGTCTGGAATGTTCCGGACAATTTCTCAAGAGCAAAAATGATAGTTACAGAAGGCATAGTTAAAGTTTTTCAAGCTGAAGACATTCAAACCGTTGCATTAAAAAATGTTAGCCTTGAAATTGAAAAGGGCGACTTTGTTGCGATCATGGGGCCATCAGGCTGTGGAAAAACAACCTTGTTAAACATCCTGGGGTTGATCGACAACCCCAATACAGGCAAATATTTCCTTTTCGACCAGGATGTTACCCGTTTAAAAGAAAAGCAGAAAACAGAATTACGAAAGCAAAATATTGGTTTTGTATTCCAAAATTTTAACCTGATTGATGAGCTTACGGTGCATGAGAACATTGAACTTCCCCTTATTTACCTGGGGTGGAAAAAGAAAGCCCGTAAAACCCGTGTAGATGAGGTAATTGAAAAAATGAATATAAGCCATCGAAAAAACCTGTTCCCGATTCAATTATCTGGTGGCCAGCAACAACGTGTTGCAGTTGCCCGGGCAGTAGTAGCCAATCCGCCACTGATTTTAGCCGATGAGCCAACAGGTAACCTTGACTCGATGCATGGAGAAGAAGTGATGAATTTGTTAAACGACCTGAATAAAGAAGGCACAACAATCGTCATGGTTTCACACTCGCAACGTGATGCCTCATACAGCAGGAGGGTAGTACATCTGTTTGACGGACAGATAATAAACGAAAATCTGAATAAGTTGATGTAATAATAAATGGGAAATGGTTGTCCGTAAGGACTCCTTTGGAGAATCGGTTTAATTGGTTGAAGCAGGGGAATGGAAAATGGGAATTGGTGAATAGTGATTTGTGATTGATAACTGCAGACAGGTATCAGGAAAATGAATAATTAATCAATAGAAGAAAGAAAAAAGTTGAGTTAAAACAATGATAGCCAATTATTTTAAAATAGGACTCAGAATATTAAACCGGCAAAGGAGTTACACCCTCCTCAATATTGTTGGACTGGGTATTGGTATTGCTGTATTCGTATTCATTTATCTTTATGTACAAAGCGAAATCAGGTTCGACAGGCATTGGACAAACAGTGAGCAGATTTATCGTATCTGGAATGAATATGCACTTGACAATAACATAGAACAACTTGCTGTTTCACCGTTTAGACTTGCTAACGATTTGCGAAGGGATTTTCCGGGGGTTGAGGCCACAACAAAACTTCTTTTTACCGATCCGTCTGATGTAAACGATATGGCCTCATTAACTTACGTTGATGAAGTTTTTGAAATACCGAATATAACAATCAGTGATAACTCCTTATTTGAACTTTTTGATTATAACTTCCTGGAAGGAGATCCTTTTTCCGCTCTATCCGAACCGAATTCGATTGTTGTTTCCTCTGAGGTGGCATCGCAAATCTTTGGAGAACAGCCTGCCCTTGGAAAAAAATTACGCACCGTAATTCGTGAATATACTGTTACCGGAGTTATTGACCGTACATGCCGACCCAGTCATTTAAATTTTGATGCAGTTGTATCTGAAAATTCCCTGTTGGAAAAACATCTTGAAAAGATGAATAGCGACTGGTTCCGGATGAATGTATATTCGTATGTAAAATTGGCTGATACTGTTGATGTTTCCGGATTCGAAGCCAGGTTTAATGAATATGTAAGCGATGAAATCGGAACTTTCATTGACACTTCTGGTATTAACCTTAGTGGCTATATGTATTACCATTTTGAACCCATAGCCGATGTGCATTTTAATACGAGTTTGAAATATGACAGCCCTTCGAATATTGATTTTAACTACCTGATCATATTTGGGATTATTGCCGCTTTTATTTTACTAACTGCATCCATCAATTATATTAACCTGGCGATGGCCCGGTCTCTAAAAAGGGCGAAAGAGATTGGAGTAAGGAAAGTATTGGGTGCTTTTCGAAAGCAACTTGCCATGCAGCACATCAGCGAAGCATTTATTGTTACCCTGATTGCATTTGTACTTTCTTTATCGCTGGTCGAGTTTTTGATGCCACAGTTTAATGAATTGGTAGGAAAAGACCTTACTCTGGTCGGCACCTTGTTTTCACGTGAGGGAATTGTTTTTGGGATCATTTTAGTATTGATGATCATTATTCTTGCCGTTGTCAGTGGAATCTTTCCTGCATTTATCCTGTCGGCCTTTAACCCCGTGAATGTACTAAAAGGCAATAATTTTTTCTTTAGTTTCAGGGGGAAACAAAGGATTTCGGCTGGAGGGATTCGTAAAATACTGGTAACAATACAATATATTGTTTCTGTGGGGATGATTATTGCAACGGCAATTATTTTCACCCAGATGAATTATTTAAAGGATTTTGAACTGGGCTTTGACGAAGAAAACGTTATGGTAATCAATGCCCCCGATGATACCAGTTTCATGGATCGTACAGAGGGTTTTACTCAAGCCCTTGGTGAACATCCCGGCATTATTGGTGTTTCGGCAACACATAATGTACCCGGATACACCCATGGTAAAATGATGTTTTTTGTTGGCGACACCAATGATCATGGATTACAAACAGTATCGTTTTATGCGGTTGACAGGGATTTCTTCAAGGTATTGGACGTGCCTCTGGTTGAAGGAAGCTTTTTCGAGGAAGAATCGGAAGAA
>JAUVKF010000038.1 GCA_030596395.1 Chlorobiota bacterium
CGTTCTACAAGGTTCTTTTGGAAGTTGGGGGAAAATATTAGTCACAAGCTTAAATTTAATGAAACTATTCGCTTCAGCTCTATTAATAATATTGTTCTTCATTTTAACTACACAGGCCCAAACCGCCAAAATATCAGTTGAAGTTGAAAATATTCGAAGCCTGGAAGGTTCAATAAAACTTGGTGTTTTTGATAAGGTTCACAATTACCGAACAAAATCAAATCCATTTTTAAGAGCCAGCCAAGCTGTAACAGATAGTGTTGCCAAATTTGTTTTTGATGATGTACCGCTTGGCCGGTACGCCATTGCCACCTACCATGATGAAAATGGTGATGACACCTTAAACACAAAAAAGCTCGGTATTCCGATAGAGGGGATCGGGTTTTCGGGCAAGTTCAATAGCCGGATAAAACCACCCGATTTTGTACTGGCCGATTTCAGGTTAAAAAGTGACACTACGATTTCCATCAAACTGATTTATAACAAGAAAAAAAAGCATGAATAAATACCCAACCCCATTGTTGGTATCCTTACCAACAATGAGCAAGTTTGCTAAATGAACTTCCTTGAGTTGTCCCATCGCTAGTGTCTCCACCATCGATTGCTAATTTTCACCCGAAATGAATACTTCATATTCTGATTTTATCCATAAATTTGGCAACTCAAAAATTCGTTTTTATAAGCAGGTGAAACTTTAATGAACAGACGGGTTAACCCGTCTGTTCTCAGATGGAGACTTATTATTTCAAACAACTTAAACAGATGAAAAGAATACTGGTTATCACATATTCCCAATCTGGCCAACTTGATGAAATCGTTGGAAATATTCTGAATGGGATGAAAGGAGAGGTTCAGGTTCATCATGAAAAACTAAAACCAATACCCGATTATCCCTGGCCATGGAAAGGAACAACATTTTGGGATGCCATGCCCGAATGTGCACGCCTCATTCCATCTGAGATTGAACCCTTAACCATAAACCCAAATGACGAATTTGACCTGATCATTCTTGGTTATCCAATCTGGTTTTTATCGCCACCTGTTCCGATCACAACTTTCCTGAATTCAGATATTGGAAAAAAACTATTGAAAGATACACCGGTGCTAACTGTAATTGGCGCACGAAATATGTGGATTAGCGCCCAGGAAGACATCAAAAAAATGATTGCAGAAGCCGGAGGTAAGCTGAAAGGCAACATTGCCTTGTTCGATCGTAACAATAACCTGATCAGTGTAGTTACTATCATTTATTGGGTAACAACAGCCAAAAAAGATAAATACCTCGGTATCTTTCCAAAACCCGGAATAGCACAAAAAGATATCGATTCTGCTGACAGATTTGGCCCTCCCATTCAAAAAGCAGTTGAGTCAGGTAAATTTGAAGAATTGCAAAATGAACTTTTACGATTAAAGGCTGTTGAATTATCACCCAGTATCGTTTCAATCGAGAAAAAGGGAAAAAGGATGTTCTGGCTCTGGTCGGGCTTTATTCTTAAAAAAGGAGGACCCGGTTCTATCGAACGAATCAGCCGTTTAAAGTGGTTTAAAAGATACCTTCTATTTGTTATTTTTGCCGTGTCGCCCATAGCGACCCTGATATTTTACTTAACATACCCGTTTTTCTTTTTTCAGATCAGGAAGAAGATGAAATATTACAGCGGGGTGAATCTAAAATAACTGTTACAGTCAGTTGATTATGAAAGATGTTTATCTTAACCGAATAACAAAGTTCCTGCCCAACGAACCGGTTACGAATGATGAAATAGAAAATCGTTTGGGATTGATAAATGGAAATGAATCCATCAATCGTGGTTTAATTTTGCGAAGCAATCGGATTAAAACAAGATATTATGCTCTGGATAAAGATGGGAATCCCACGCATACCAATGCCGAATTAACGGCTATCGCAATCCGGAAACTATTTGATGATAAAATTAAACTGGAAGATATCGAACTATTGACGGCTGGCACCTCTTCACCTGATGTCATCCAGCCTTCGCATGCCTCAATGATCCACGGTGAATTGGGCAGTCATCCTATGGAAGTTATGTCGGCTGCAGGAACCTGTAATTCAGGAGTGCTTTCTTTGCGGTATGCCCAATTGGCAATACTTTCAGGTCAGGTAAAAAATGCTGTTTGTGCAGGTTCAGAAACACTGGGTTCATGGATGCATGCGCGAAACTTTGAAATTGAAATTGATAACCGAAAAGAGATTGAAGAAAACCCATACATTGCATTTGAGAAAGATTTCCTGAGATGGATGTTATCGGACGGAGCTGCTGCTATTCTGGTGCAGGATAAGCCGCTTGAGGATGGTATATCGCTCAAACTCGAATGGATTGAGACCAAGTCCTTTGCCAATGAAACGGAAACCTGCATGTACGCTGGTGGCGAAAAAGATCAATCGGGGAAAATTACCGGATGGAAGGTAATGACGGAAGATGAACGTGATTTGCATTCCGTTTTTTCTCTTAAACAGAATGCCAGATTATTACAGGAAAATGTTGTGAGAATTGGCGCAGGCTCAATGAAAATGGTTATGGACAAACATCGTATCACTGTTGATGATTTTGATTACTTTCTGCCACACATTTCATCTATGTTTTTCAAAAATCCGGTCTATAACGGCCTAAAAGAGGTTGGTATAGATATCCCTCATGAAAAATGGTTTTTAAACTTAACTGAGGTAGGCAATGTTGGGGCTGCATCTGCATTCCTGATGCTGGAAGAAATCTTTAATTCAGATGTTCTGCGAAAAGGAGATCGAATAATGATGATGGTGCCTGAAAGCGCCCGGTTTTCATATGCTTACCTGTTTCTTACCGTTGTTTAAAGTTGTAGGTGTTTAACGTTTGATTTTTTTAATTTTGACATGGAATTGCTTTACTCACAAGTTCTTCCTAAAAACTCTGAATTTTGCTGGTACATCAATCAAAAGTTATAGATTATATTCCCCAAAAACCACCAATGGTGATGGTTGACGGATTAGTATATCATGATGATACAACAAGTATATCAAGCCTTACGGTGAAAGATGATAATGTTTTTACAAAAAATGGATTGTTTCAGGAAGCGGGTATAATTGAGAACATTGCACAAACAGCTGCCTTGCGCGAAGGTTATTTGGCCATGATGGAAAACAAAACTGTAAAGAAGGGATTTATCGGTGCTGTTAAGCGGCTTAAGATTTACGGTTTGCCGAAAACAAACAGTACGCTTAAAACAACAATTACCATTTTAAACCAGGTAATGAACGCTGTAATTATTTCGGGAGAAGTACATGTGAACAACAAATTGTTGGCAGCCTGCGAAATGACTATTTTTGCCGATGAATAAATTCCTAAAATGAAAGCAAAAGAGGTACCTCAAGATGATGCTGATATGATGCGTGGAATATTTCGTGAACCGGTTTATTCTGTGGATGAAAAAGGAAAATATACTACTGTGCGCAGTGTAGGTTGGGACCCCAAAAATGCTGTGATGCAACAAGCATGGGATAATATCAACGAAAAGATTGAGGCTGTCAGACAGAAGGTATTAGCAGGAAAACTAAGCCCCATCGCATTTTATATGGAAAAACAAATAATGGATACAGGCCTGTTGGCAAAGTATATGGGGCTATGGCGATGGAAGGTGAAAAGGCATCTAAAGCCAAAATATTTCAACCAGCTTTCTGATGATATACTCCAGCGTTATGCCGAAATTTTTGACCTTACCGCAGAAGAATTAAAAAATATTGACAAAATCAAATCAGAAGAATAGCAGGGATGGATATAAAACTGGATTTTGAACACAAACAATCAGCACATTGTGAGAATGGTGTGGTTTCTAACCTGCTCAGATTCTATGGAATAGAATTAAGCGAACCGATGATTTTTGGGATTGGCTCAGGATTGTTTTTTTCACATATGCCGTTTTTAAAAATAGATGGAATTCCCGTCACCTCATTTCGCCCACTGCCAGGTGTTATTTTCAGCAGAATTTCAAAACGCCTGAATATTAAATTTATCCGCCGCAAATATCGCCGCAATCCACAAAAAGCAATGCTGGCCCTCGACCGGAATCTTGAAAAAGGTATTCCTACCGGGATGCTTGTCGGTGTTTATCATCTGAGCTATTTCCCCGATCCTTACCATTTTCATTTTAATGCACACAACATTGTTGTAAATGGAAAGGAAAATGGAAAATACAGAATCAGCGATCCGATCATGGAAGACTTTGCTGAATTAACGAGCAAAGAATTGACGCGGGTACGGTATGCCAAAGGCACCTTTGCACCAAAAGGGCATATGTACTGGGTAAAGGAAAACCCGAGGAACATAAACCTTGAAGAAGCCATTAAGAAAGGCATTCGGCAAACCGGAAAAAATATGCTCACGATCCCAATAAATATGTTTGGTGTTAAAGGCATTCGTTTTATGGCGAAAAAAGTACGGGCATATCCCGAAAAATTAGGGCCAAAAAAAGCAGCTTTGTTCACCGGTCAAATCGTAAGGGCACAAGAAGAAATTGGCACAGGAGGAGCGGGATTCAGGTTCATGTATGCAGCTTTCCTTCAGGAAGCAGCTCAGGTACTAAACAATCCAAAACTATTCGATCTGTCAAAAGACATGACTGCAATAGGCGATATGTGGCGGGAATATGCAATTATCACCGGTCGCATTGTAAAAAACAGGAACAAGGCAGACGAAAGTTACGACCTGGCTGCCAATCAATTATTAAAGATCGCTGATAAGGAGGAAGATTTTTACAAAAGTTTACTTGCTTCTATTAAATAAATTCTATGCCTGCATTCATTGATATACAAGGTCTGACAAAACGTTACCGGAATGCAGATGAAAATGCAGTAGATAACCTCAGCTTACAAATAAACCAGGCTGAGATTTTTGGATTACTTGGACCCAACGGTGCCGGGAAAACAACAACTATTTCAATACTTTGTAACCAGATCATTGCCAATTCGGGACAAGTTTATATCGAAGGCAAATCACTCAATTCTGACCGGGAAAATATTAAGAAGATAATCGGGGTTGTTCCTCAGGATATTGCATTGTATCCAAAACTTTCAGCTTACGAAAACCTGCGGTTTTTTGGAAATATGTATGGGTTAAGCGGCAATGATTTGCGTGATAGAATTAGCATCAGCGTTGATATTTTTGGATTACGGCACAAACTCAATGATAAAATTGCAACCTTTTCGGGCGGAATGAAAAGACGTGTAAACCTGATTGCAGGGATACTTCACAGACCAAAAGTTTTGTTTCTGGATGAGCCAACTGTAGGGATTGATGTCCAGTCGAAGAATGTGATTATTGAACACCTTCAAAACCTGAACCGGAATGAAGGAACAACCATTGTTTATACTTCACACCTGATGGACGAAGCTGAAAAGTTTTGTACGCAAATCGCAATTATAGATATGGGTAAAATTATCGCAGAAGGCAAACCCAAACAAATGATAAAAGAACATCCGTCGTTTAATAATCTGGAAGACATATTTTTATTGTTGACCGGAAGGAGTTTAAGGGATTGAGATATGTTTAAAGTTTAAAGTTTGAAGTCCTGGATCTTAGGTCTTGTGTCTCAGGTCTTAAATCATAAAGAAAAATGTGGCTAAAGTTTAAGGCATCATCAATTAAAGAAACGCTCCTGCTTGTGCGGGATCGTGCAGGCCTGGCCATGCTTTTTATTATGCCCATGATCCTGATCCTGATCATGTCTCTTCTCCAGCAATCAACCCTTACCATGCTCGAAGAGCAAAAAACTCCTGTCCTGGTTATCAATTACGACCAGGATACATTTGGGTTAAGCATAGTGCAAGGATTAAAAGATGCTTCATTCTTTCATGTTTCCGAAAAAACAGATGGCAACCTGCCTACCGAAGACCTCCTAAAACAACTGGTACTTGAAGGCAATTACAGGGTTGGAATTATCATCCACCGGGGAGCAAGCAAACAACTGAGACTAAAGATCAAAAAAATTATCCAGGACCAGTTTCCCGAATCGGAAGGTGAGCTATTTGAAGAAGTTTACGAGCCGGGACAACCATCACCAAATGTCGAAGTTTATTTCGATCCGGTTACCAAAGTTAATTTTAAACACGCTGTAACTGGTGCTCTGCGGCAATTCTCGGCCACGGTTGAAGCTAAAATGATATTCGAAATATATTCTGACCTTCTTATTGATTTAATTGATATTAAACTCAACGAATCTCCCGGTTTTACCGAAATGGTTGACTTTGATGAGAAGTATGCAACCGGCAATAAAAGCAGGATCATTCCCAATGCCGTTCAACACAATGTACCCGCCTGGACCATTTTCGCCATGTTTTTTATTGTAATTCCGCTTGCAGGAAACATCATTAAAGAACGAGAAAGTGGAATGTCGCTGAGGCTGAAAACCATGCCGGGGTCTAATATGGCAGTTATTATGGGCAAGGTAAACGTTTACTTTCTTGTTGGTATTTTGCAGGCTGTTTTTATGTTAATGATTGGAATTTTCATTTTGCCACTGTTTGGGATGCCCGCCCTTAAACTGGCGAATAGTATTATACCCTTGCTTGTGGTAACACTGGCTGTTTCACTGGCAGCTTCAGGTTACGGTGTATTAATTGGTATTGTCGCAACCACACAGGAACAGTCATCTATTTTTGGATCAATTTCAGTGGTCATATTAGCTGCTTTGGGAGGCATTTGGGTACCTACTTTTATGATGTCGGAAATGATGGTTACAGTTAGCAAAATGTCACCTTTGAACTGGGGACTTAATGCCTATTATGATATTTTCCTCCGTAACTCGGGAACTTATGAGGTTTTGCCCTATGTTGGATTGCTGACGGGTTTTTCATTGATTTGTATAGTGTTTTCTTTTTTCTACTCCAGAAAATTTAAAACCTGATCCCCACCCGTAATACAAATTCAGGTATAAAAATTAAATAAGGATCAGGTGGAATTGTGTTTGTAACATTTCCCCAACTATCAGTTTCCTTAATGTATGAGAAAATCCTGTAACCATAACTGGCACCTAAACCAAAATCAACAAACCAATTATCTGCTTTTTTGGGGAGATTTACCTGCTTGCCAACCATAAATCTAATACCATAAAAATCGGAAAGTCCTTCCTCGTAGCATGCTTGAAGGTCAAATTTTTGGTATTTTAATCCCGGACTCAGCCAAAATCGGTTCATAAATTTTCTATCAGAAATAAAATAATACCTGTAAGAGACGGAGCCGCTATATCTTGTTGTTGAAGGATCACATTCTTCGTGGGGACCAGACACAAGCACAACAGAACCATCCAAAACAATCGAATGATGTTCCGTAAATTTACGTTCGTAAGATACAGCAGCCTGCCATGCCCCGAAAGTAATATATGGTTCTCCAATACCCCAAATCATAGCATGAATTGAATTATTCTGTGCCTGTACTTGCACCAGGAAAGCCAAAAAAAAGATTGGGATTAAAATGCGTTTCACTAGCATGTGTTGGATTGTTCAAATTTAAGAAAATACGGTTTGCTTATTTAATTAACAAACGAGTTTTTGTCAGATTCTATTCCACCCATTTCTATTGTTGGTATCCTCCAACAATAAATTATTACCCCTGTTTTACACGCCACGCTTAAAAATAGCACATAAGCAACAACACTTCAGGCGAAGACGCTTGAAGCAGAGAAGGCTTTTTCTTAAACCTTTTTAACCCTTTGATATGAAATTGAAATCCATATCTTTGCCCTCTTATTTTTAGAAGCCAATTAATGACTAAAATACTGAAAGACAGGACAGAAATAAAGGTACGCTTTGGCGAAGTGGATTCGATGGGAATAGTCTGGCATGGCAATTATGTAAAATATATCGAAGAAGGTCGTGAATCGTTTGGACACAAATATGGTATTTCATACCTGGATATTTATGCCAATAATGTGATGGCCCCCGTTGTTAACATGAACATTGATTTTAAAAAACAGGTGCAATATGGCGACCGTTTGATTATAGAAACCGAATATGTTGATACTGAGGCTGCGAAAATTATTTTCACTTATAACATTTTACGAAAGTCGGATAATGAATTGATGGCTACTGCAACAACAACACAGGTATTTATTGATCTCAAGAGAGAGATGCTGCTTTATCCTCCGCAATTTGCAATTGAATGGAAGAAGAAAGTCGGCCTAATTGATTGATATTCTTGCATAATTTTGAAAAGGAAAATGGTTTTTTTTCAATCAGATAACATAATAACTTCATTGGGGTTTTCAACCTCAGAGAATTATACTGCCCTTATTTCTGGCGATGTTGGCATAAAACCAATTAATGATCCGAATTTTTATCCTGAACCTTTTCCGGCTTCACTGGTTAATACAAACAAACTTGCAGAAAAGTTTGCTGAGATAAACAGATCAGGGAGTTTCACACGCCTCGAAAAAATGTTGATCCTGTCCATTCAGGATGCACTCATCCAGGCGAATATTGATATTAAATCAGAAAGAACTGCAATCATCCTTTCAACAACCAAAGGCAATATTGACCTTCTGGAACCTGAAAAACAAAATCAATTCGAAAAAGAAAGAGTGCAACTGTGGCAGTTAGGTAAGGTAATTAGAAATTACTTCAACAACCCAAATCAAACCATTGTATTATCAAATGCTTGCATCTCTGGTGTATTGGCACTCAACATTGCCGCAACACTTATCAGTAGTAGCCGGTATGATCATATTGTAGTAACCGGCGGTGATATAGTTTCAGGTTTTGTGGTCAGTGGATTTATGTCGTTTATGTCGTTAAGCCCAAAGCCTTGCAAACCTTTTGACAAAAAAAGAGATGGCCTTTCACTAGGCGAAGGTGCCGGAACAATCGTATTGAGTAAAGACCCTCTGAAAGCAGGAAGTATTGCATACATAGGTGGTGGATCAGCCAACGATGCCAACCATATTTCTGGCCCTTCACGAACAGGAGAAGGATCCTATTTAGCCGTTAAAAAGGCTATGAAAGAAGCCAACGTGAGTGCTGAGGAAATTGATTACATCTCAGCCCATGGTACAGCCACCGATTACAACGACGAAATGGAAAGCCTTGCCATAAACAGGTGTGGATTAACCGATGTTCCGGTAAACAGTTTTAAAGGAAACTGGGGTCATACACTCGGTGCAGCAGGATTAGTCGAGACTGCTGTAATGTTGCATGAGATGCAGGAAAACACATTGATCAAATCAGCAGGCTTTAATGAACTTGGCGTGTCAAAACCACTGAATGTCATCACAAAAAATCAGTCTGCTGAATTAAACACTTGCCTCAAAATGGCATCGGGCTTTGGTGGAAGTAACGCAGCCTTAATTGCGAAAAAGATAAAATAATGCAGGCCAGAATTAAGACATATTGCCACATAAAGGATAATAAAGTTTATCTGAACGGACAATTGCATTTTGAGAGTGAAGGGACTCTCTCAATAAAGGATTTCTTGAAAGCCGTTTACAAGCATCTCAACTTAAAATACACCAAATTTTATAAAATGGATGAGATCAGTAAGCTAGGATTTTTAGCTTCAGAAGTAGTTTTGGAACATGCAAATAATGAACGGTTTGATGAATCAGGGATTGGGGTTGTTTTATCCAATTCACAATCAACACTTGTTACAGATAAGGTTCACCAGGTTTCGATAAACGATTCAGCTAATTATTACCCCAGCCCATCTGTTTTTGTTTATACGCTGCCAAATATCATGATCGGTGAGATTTCTATCAAACATAAATTCAGGGGTGAAAATGCTTTTTATATCTTTGAGCACTTTAATACTGAATTTATTTCTGACTATATCAATTCACTTTTTACCGACCAAAAAATTAATGCATGCCTGGGAGGCTGGGTTGACCAATCAGCAGAAAATTATGAAGCTTTTGTTTATTGGACAGAAATTGACGGCAAAACTGAAAATGCACCCGAACATACTGAAGAACAAATAAAAAGATTGTACGAAATAATTTTAAAATAGAATGGAAGAACTAATTGAACAATTGAAAGTGCAAATAATTGAACAATTGAACCTTGAAGATATTGAACCTGACGACATTGATCCGGAAGATCCTTTGTTTGGCAATGGCCTTGGCCTCGATTCAATTGATGCACTTGAATTGATTGTGCTGCTTGAAAAGGAATATGGCATTAAAATTGAAAATCCGAAAGACGGGCAGAAAATATTCTTTTCGTTAAAAAGTATGGCAGAATTCATTACTGAAAACCAGAAGAATTGACAAACTATTGGATTTTTAATTGATACTTCATAAATAACACGCAAACCACCCTGCATAAATGTCTTCAAAAATTGTTGTTACCGGACTTGGAATTATTACCGCCATCGGAAACAATATTGAAGAAAGCTATCATTCGTTGGTGAACCAAAAAAGTGGAATAGGCCCAATCAGCATTTTACAAACCATCCATAAAGATAATTTTGTTCTGGGCGAAGTAAAAAAAAGCCAGGATGAATTGATCGAAATGGCTGAAGTTGATCCGCAAGAACCTTGGACACGCACGGCTTTGTTTGGTATAATTGCTGCAAAGCAAGCATTTAATGATGCCGGATTGGATAAGAGTAAGGGTAAAATTGGACTGGTTTCTGCCACAACTGTAGGAGGAATGGACCGAAGCGAGTTGCATTACACCAGTTTTGTTCATGATGCAGTTTTCAACGCTTTTATTGACACACATCATGCAGGAGACAGCACCGAAAAAATTGCCGATCAGTTAAAAATCAAAGATTACCTGACAACGATCAGCACGGCTTGTTCAAGTTCGTTAAACAGTATCATGTTTGGTGCACGACTGATCAAAAACGGCATTGTTGATAAAGTAATTGCCGGCGGAACGGACGGTTTGTCGAAATTTACACTAAACGGGTTTAATACACTGATGATCCTCGACAAAGACCAATGCAGGCCATTTGATGCAAGCCGGCGTGGTTTAAACCTTGGCGAGGGGGCTGCATATATTGTTCTTGAAAGGGAGGAAAATGCAAAAGCAGAAGGCAAGAAAATTTATGCAACACTAAGCGGATATGCCAATGCCAATGATGCTTTCCATCAGACAGCTTCTTCTGAAGAGGGAGATGGCCCATTTTTGGCCATGAAAAACGCACTTGATAAAGGGAAATTATCTCCTGAAGATATTGATTACATTAATGTCCATGGAACAGGAACCGATAATAATGATTTGACAGAAGGCCGGGCCATGATCAGGTTGTTCGGCGATAAATTACCAGCCTTCAGTTCTACCAAAGCATATACCGGGCACACCCTCGGCGCTGCCGGATCTGTTGAGTCAATTATTTCAATACTTTCATTACAGAACAATACCATGTTCCCCAACATCAATTTTAAGGAAGTGATCAATGAGATTGGTATCAAGCCCATCTCAAAAGTTGAAAAAAAGGAATTACAGCATGTTTTAACAAACTCGTTTGGGTTTGGTGGCAATGATTCTTCTTTATTGTTCTCAAAATATGTTGGCTCATGAAGGCATATATCAACGGATTAGGCGCTGTTGCACCGCAGGAAACACTCGATAAGGATCATTTTTTAGATCAGGTTGAATCTTATAATGAGAACCGCCTTCAAATTATACAACCTAATTATCGCGAATATATCAATCCAAAGGTGCTCAGGCGAATGAGCAAAATTGTTAGACTGGGAGTTGTGTCTGCAAAGATTGCCATGGAAGATGCCGGCCTCGACCAACCGGATGCAATTATTACGGGAACAGGAATGGGCTGCCAGGTTGATACCGAAAAGTTTCTCAATGCGATGCTCGAAAACAATGAAACTCTGCTTACTCCCACCGCTTTCATCCAGTCAACGCATAACACCATGGGGGCTCAGATTGCATTGATGCTGGGTAATAACAATTACAATTTCACCTATGTCCATCGTACATTTTCATTTGAAAGTGCATTGTTAGACAGCATGATGATGCTCGCTGAAAATGAGGCCTCTAATGTTTTGCTTGGTGGCATTGATGAAATTACAGAGGAAAGCTGGCTGATTAAAACCCGGATTGGTTACTTCAAATTCGACTCAATTAATAGTTTAAATCTGCTTGGCGACAAACAAACAGGAGCATTGGCAGGTGAGAGTTCAGCTTTCTTTGTTCTGTCGAATAAAAAAACCGACAACACTTACGCCGAAATTACAGGCACTTCCACCTTTTACAAACCGGAAAGTATTGAAGAAACACAGGAAAGAATCAGCAATTTTCTTTCTGTAAATAAGCTGTCGCCTGATTCGCTTGATCTGGTAATACTGGGATATAATGGTGATCCTGAATATGACCAACTTTACCAAAATCTTGAAGAAACCATATTCAATCTATGTTCGGTAGCTTATTATAAACACCTTTGCGGTGAACATGATACTGCTTCGGCATTTGCTTTGTGGATTGCAGCAAAGGCTTTAAAATCAAATACAATCCCTGAGATTATTGTTAAAGAAAAGAAGAAGCAAAATTCTCCGAAAAACATACTCATTTACAACCAGTTCAGAAACATCAACCATAGCCTGATCTTACTCAGGCAGGTATAGAAAAGCCTTCTCAATTATGCTTGTAGCTGATTTTTATAAAATTCAAGAATTTGAAGCCACTGACGAATTCATCAAAGCGCGTTTATTGCTAAATAAAGAGCATGAAATTTACAAGGGTCATTTCCCGGGCCAAGCTGTTGTTCCCGGTGTAATGCAATTGCAAATGATTAAAGAGCTAGTAGAAAAGGCAACAAAACAGGAGTTGCTTTTATCTGAGGTTACAATTGCAAAATACATCAATATGATTGATCCGATTGAATCAGAAATACTTCAGGTTGAGATTAAAATAAGCCAATTGGAACCAAACCGTTTTAAGATTAATGCCTTTATAACATATGGCGATTTAGTTTTCACGAAACTAAAAGGAGTGTTAAGTGCAAAATAAAAGCCCCGTCTCTATCCACCGGAACTATTCTTCTTCAGTTATTTTTCACTAAAAAGCTTTTTTCTTCATCAGGAATCTACCCAATTCTTTGCCAGCCTTAGCATAGGCTTCTCCTACCCTTATCCCAACATCATAATCTCCATAACCCATGCTTCTGCCAGGAGCACCATATATCATTATCCTTGTTAATACTTCTGATTGATTACCCACAGGAACAATCATTATTTCAAGGTCGACTGAAGCATTTTTTCGGGCAACACCAACATTAAAACCGGGTTCAATAAATATGGTATTGACAATTATCATGTATTGCGCTCCACCCAGACCCGGCCTGAAAAGTACATCATCAACATATTGATTGAGCAACTGCATGAATTTGGGTTCAAAATGCACCGGTCTGTCCTCATACCACATTGCTCTCCATTTCTCTCCCCTTCCTGGTTCATCTTCTTCGACCTCGGCCATTTTTTTACTAATGTATTTATCCTCTGTCATTTTACCTACCTTCAAATTATCGTCATAAGTATAGGTGATGTCAAACTGATCCTGCCCTTTTAGTGTAGTAAGTTTTCCATCAGTAACTTTAATTTTTTGTGCTTGAAGTTGCGTCATAACAAGCACGGCAATCAGTAATAATAGATTTCTTTTCATGGTTTTTTGTTTTTAGTTTGAATACTCAAAAGTAGAAAAACACAGTCTCAAAAAAAACTTTTCACAGAAATATTTTAAAAAAAATGAAGGTTATGCTCATTTGTTTCTATAGACGCTGTCTGCTGATTTAATGCTTACAATCGCTGCATCCGGCTTCTTGCTAAGTTCGCAAGCGGCGAGCGATTGATAAGATGGCTGATTTAGCAATTTGGAATGGTTTTTAAATGGAGTTTTTTTAAACCATTTCTACTACAAATAAGGTAAAATGAGTAATAAAAAGCCCGTTGATCCCGGGAACCCAGAACCAACGGGTAATTAACCAAAACTATGCTATGAAAAAGCATAGCTATAAAGTTACAACAAAAACCCCGATTTTCAACCTGGGAATTGACTTGTTTAAAACTTCCATAATACATCAATTTTAGAGTATAATATTTATATGGATTATCGGACAACCAGTTTTGTTCAAATTCGTATAAGGTAATGATCCTTTAAAAAGTAAAAATCATGAAAAAATTTATCCTACCATTAATAATCACTTTACTACTCTCAGCATGCGAAAAAGATAAATTAAATGATCTGAGCTTTAAAAGCACATCAGAAGAGTTTCTTAAAGCAGGTAACCAGGTTGCTGTATGTCATAAATCTGGTGACAACTGGCATGTAATCAATATTAATATTAATGCATGGCCTGCTCACGAGGCACATGGCGATGCAATAGATATGGATGGTGATGGATATTTTGACAGAGAGTGTGGATGTAGTGAGGTAGACTGTAATGATGAAGACCAAGATGTTAACACAGACTGCGGGAATCAAAGTGAAGGTCCGCTGACAATAATGATAGGGAACTCGCCCCTATACATTCATCCAACAGATAATAGCACCGGTACCAGGTATGATGGAGCAAAACAATTGTGTGATAATTTAGTAGTCTTTGGATATGACGATTGGTACTTACCATCAAAAGAAGAATTAAATGCGATGCACTTAGAACTTGATGCTGGTGTGATGATTGGAACTTATTGGAGTTCTACATCCCAAGGTATGTTTGATGCCTGGTATCAGGATTTCAATACTGGAACCCAGAGTTTAGGTTCAGTATTCGATGTTAATCAATGTAGGTGCGTAAGAAAATAATATAGAAATCAAGAATGTAATAATTACTAATATGTAGTTTCTTAAATATAGCATTAATTACACATTTAGTTTTTAACCCGTTGGAAACGCTTTCATACCAACGGGTTTTTTTAATCCAAAATAATTGTCAAAAACTACCCCTCTCAATATGTACCCTGTCCCCCTACTCGTCCTCGTTTGAAGATGGCGTTTTACAAAAGCGTTTGAAATGCATTACTCTTGTTGGTTTTTAAAAATTTGATGGCAATAAAAAAGGCGCCAAAAGGCGCCTTTAGGTACTCGAGGCGGGACTTGAACCCGCACGACCGCAATGGTCATTGGATTTTAAGTCCAACGTGTCTACCAATTCCACCACTCGAGCATATTTTCATGAACGATTCTAACACTTTCCGCTAAAGTGACTCCTGGACATTGAGTCCAACGTGTCTACCACCTGCCTGCCGGCAGGCAGGATTCCACCACTCGAGCATGAACGTTAAAAAAAACCGACCCGAAAACTGAATCGGATCGGGTTTCTGTGAGCGGGAAACGGGACTCGGACCCGCGACCCCGACCTTGGCAAGGTCGTGCTCTACCAACTGAGCTATTCCCGCAAAAAATTGGTGTGCAAATGTAAATATTTTTTACAATTCTCAATATTAAATTGATTTTTTTTACAATTCCTTTGAAGTGGCCAATCTTATTCAGGGATAGACACAAACTCCAGACTCAAAACTCCAGACTCAAAACTCCAGACTCAAAACTCCAGACTCTTCTCAACCGCCCAGCATCTTTTTAATCTCATTCAGTTTCATCAGTGCTTCAACCGGGGTAAGCGTATCAATATTGGTATTCAAAATATCCGCTTTTATCTGGTGTAACAGGGGGTCGTCCAGTTGAATAAAACTAAGCTGAAAATCGTCCTGTTTGCTGCTATTTTTTACAGCCTTATTCAGCTCATCACTTGAGTGTGTTTTTTCAAGCAGTTTTAGCATTTGTTTCGAGCGTTGCAAAACTTTTTGGGGCATACCTGCCATTTCAGCAACATGAATCCCAAAACTGTGTTCGCTTCCACCTTTTTTCAGTTTGCGCAGGAAGATCACTTTATTACCAACTTCTTTAATCGAAATATGATAGTTTTTAATTCTGCCGAAAGCGGCAGCCATCTCGTTTAACTCATGGTAATGTGTAGCAAATAAAACCTTGGATCTGAATGCAGGATGATCGTGTAAATATTCGGCAATCGACCACGCAATCGAAATACCATCGTAGGTACTTGTTCCTCTTCCAATTTCATCGAGCAAAATGAGGCTTCGGTTGGAAATGTTGTTCAGAATACTGGCTGTTTCATTCATTTCAACCATAAAAGTTGATTCGCCCGAAGCGATATTGTCGGATGCACCAACCCGCGTAAATATTTTGTCAACCATCCCGATTTTTGCCACTTCGGCAGGTACAAAACAACCCATTTGAGCAAGCAACACAATCAACGCAGTTTGCCTGAGCAATGCTGATTTACCTGACATATTCGGGCCGGTAAGTATGATGATCTGCTGTTTCTTGTTGTCAAGAAAAACATCATTCGAAATATAGCCTTCTCCCGGTGGCAGGTTCAATTCGATTACCGGATGCCGGCCACCTTTAATATCAATTGAATATTCATCATTAATTTCAGGCCTGCAATAATTGCTTTCTTTGGATATTTTTGAAAAAGATGAGAGACAATCAAGTTGGGCTACCAGGTATGCATTAAGTTGAATGGGTTTAACAAATCCAGCTGCATAGTGCACAACTTCTTCAAAAAGTTTTTGTTCCAGTGCCAGGATCTTCTCTTCGGCACCCAGTATTTTTTGTTCGTATTCTTTTAATTCTTCAGTGATATACCGCTCCGAACCGGTAAGTGTTTGCTTACGATGCCATTCTTCGGGTACCTTGTCTTTGTGGGTATTGGTTACCTCGAGAAAATATCCGAACACATTATTATATCCAATTTTCAAGGAAAGAATTCCGGTTTTTTCCTGTTCGCGTTTTTGTATTTGTTTTAAGTAGTCTTTCCCCGAAAAGGCAATACTCCTTAACTCGTCCAGTTCATCAGAAATACCTGATGATATTATATTGCCTTTTGTAACAGATGCGGGAGATTCAGGATTTAGTTCTTTTTTAAGTTTCGTAGTGAGGGCTTCACAGGGATTTAACTGATCGGCGATCTTTTTCAATACTGCCTGGCTGCTTGCACTGTTGACATTTTTCAACTCGGAAATTGCAAAGAGGGCTTTTTCCAACTGAACCATTTCACGCGGACTTACCCTATACGTAACTACTTTGGAAATCAGGCGCTCAAGGTCGCCTACTTTTCGAAGTATTTCATGAAGTTTTTCCTGATGCTGCTGTTGGTTTATCAGGTATTCCACCACTGTATGCCGTTCATTTATTTCAGCCTTGTCAACCAGTGGCATGGTAATCCAGCGCCGCATAAGCCTGGCACCCATGGGTGAGTCTGTCTTATCAATTACATCCAGTAAGGTTTTGCCTCCGGGAGAAATCGGGTGAACCAGCTCGAGGTTACGTATAGTAAATTTATCCAGCCAAACATAATTACCTTCGTCAATCCGGCTTATTTTTGAAATATGATCCAGTTTATCATGATGGGTTTCGTGCAGATAATGTATTGCTGCACCTGCCGCGATAATTCCTCTTTCAAAGTCTTCAATACCAAAGCCTTTTAATGTTGCAGTATTAAATTGTTTGAGTAGGGTTTCATTTGCAAAATCAGTTGAAAAAACCCAGTCATCAAATACTGAAATGTAGAATTTATCCCCAAAATGTTCAATAAACCTTTCTCTGCTTTGCCTTTGTATAATAACCTCATTGGGTGCAAAGTTCTGGATGATCTTGTCGAGGTATTCATTATTGCCTTCCGTTAAGTAGAACTCACCTGTAGAAATATCCAGTAATGCTATTCCGGATATTCCGGATGTAAGATGAATAGCTGCAAGGAAATTGTTTTCTTTTTGTTCTAAAACATTATCGTTCAGCGACACACCAGGAGTAACCAATTCTGTTACACCTCTTTTAACAATCTTTTTTGCCAGTTTCGGATCTTCAAGCTGATCACAGATGGCGACCCGATATCCGGCTTTAACCAGTTTTGGCAAATAAGTATCTAACGAATGATGAGGGAACCCTGCAAGTTCGACGTAAGATGCAGCACCATTTCTTCGTTTGGTTAAAACAATTCCCAGTATTCCGGAGGCTTTGACGGCATCCTGTCCAAATGTTTCATAAAAATCGCCAACCCTGAATAGCAACAAAGCATCAGGATATTTAGCCTTAATGCTATTGTATTGCTTCATCAGAGGTGTTTCAGCGTATTTTTCCTTATTTGCCACCGCTCACTTTTGCGACAAAGGTAAAAAATGAAAGCTTATTTTCTTTTTCAGTTGTTATATTTGCCAAAGTAGAATTTATTCATGCGAAAACTAAAAACAAACGAGCTGAAGCGTCTTGATATTGAAGCTTATAAAAAATCCGAGAAAAACCCAATTGTCCTTGTTCTGGACAATATCCGTAGTTTAAATAACATAGGCTCTATTTTCAGGACAGCAGATGCATTTCGAATAGAACAAATATTGTTATGTGGAATAACGGCTTGCCCACCACATCGTGATATTCAAAAAACAGCTTTGGGAGCAACTGAATCTGTAGATTGGAAATACCATAAAAATACAATCGATGCAATTCAGCTTTTAAGAAAAAATCAATATCAGATTATCGCACTCGAACAAACCGATGAAAGCATAATGCTTAATCATTTTAACCCGCTTTCTGACAAAAAATACGCATTAATTCTTGGCAATGAAATTCACGGTGTTTCTGATGATGCAATAGAATTTTCTGATAATTGTGTTGAAATTCCACAGTTCGGCACAAAACATTCTTTTAATGTTACGGTGAGTACCGGAATGGTAATTTGGGATATGCTGCTCAAAATGAATTTGTTACATTGATTCATTTACAATTTTAATGAGTTAATTTATATTCTGGAAACAGTATTTGATTTTCGTTAACAATTGTTTATGTTTGCATTATTAACAAACTGTCGTTATTTTTTAACGGGAGAAATGAAATTATTCAACCGTTTTTTGATATATTTGTTTACAATAAAGTAATTTATAAAACTAAAGACCATGAAAAAAGTTTACTCTATGCTGTCACGAGTTTTAATTCTAAGTCTCGTGTTAACTATTCCGCTCATCTTCTTTGCACAGGAAGAGGAAGGAAAAAAAGAAAAAAAGAAAGTAGTTCCGTTTTCACCGTATTGGTATGTACAAGGTGAAATTGGCCCCTCCTGGAGCCACGCTGACTTTTCCCGTTACAATCTTGCCCCTGACTTTGAGCATACCAGTATCAATGGCGCATTAGGTTTTGGACGCCAATGGACAAAAGTCTGGAGCACTTACATTAACCTTGAACGCGGTTTTTTTAATGGTGAAAAGAGAAATGTGTATGTAAAAAACTTGCCAAAACTCAACCCTATCGATGGCGAATTTACCAACGATTATTATGGTGGAAACTTCAATATAGGGGTTAACTTATCCAATTGGTGGGGTGGCTATAAGGAACGCCTGGTAACCTTTGGTATCCATGCCGGTGTAGGACAAGTCCATTGGAAATCAAAACTTACTGATTTAAATACTGATGCATTCATCACCTCTTATGGTTATTCAGTAAGCATAGACAATAATAAAGGCGGTGGCATAAACGACCGTAAAGTTGCGCTTACTGTTCCTGGTGGTGTTAATGTTAATTTCCATATTAACGACAGATGGGATATTTACGGCGATTACACATACACATGGATGGACACAGACCTTGCCGACGGTGCCGTTCATGGTGAAATGCAGGTTTTCAATGATGTATATTCCCACTTTAATATTGGTGCAAGAATCAAATTTGGTGGAAATAAGATCAAGAAGATGGCCGAAAACTTTGATGAAGTTCAGTTAACTGTAACACCTGATCCACTTGAAGAAGTTGGTGATTCAGTTGAAGTAACTATCAAAGGTACCTTCCCGCCAAAATTTTTCGACAAAAATGCTGTAATGTGTTTCACTCCTGTCCTGGAATATGAAGGTGGAGAAACTGAATTCGAAACAATGAATTTCAAAGGCGAGGCCGTTGAGGGTGATGGCGTAATGATCAGCCATACCAATGGGGGTTCATTTACCTATACAGCAAAAATTCCTTATGATCCTGCAATGGATGCTTCGGAGTTAACCATTGCTCCTGTTTTTTATAAGTATAACGGCGAGGTTTACGAAGATTGTAGCGATGCCGAAAAAGCTGGAAAATATTATGCTTCATCTTCCAGAAAAATGGCAGATGGTGTTGTTCATACCTCAAAATACATCAGGCATAACGAATTGGTTGGTTTTGCACCACATGGCTATGAGCTTGAAACCATCAGCACACAGGAAGCTGAAATCTTTTTCATGGTAAACAGGTCTAACCTGAACATGAATCTTCCTTTAAATAAAGATGAAGCCAATGCCGGGAACAGAGACAATGTAATCAGCGACATGGAACAAGGCTGGCTGGTTAAAAACATTGTTGTTGACGGCTGGGCATCACCTGAAGGCGAAGAAACTTTCAACCAGGGATTGTCACAAAAGAGAGCTGATGCTGCTATCAATTATATGAAGAAAAGAATTAAAAAAGCAGCTAAAAGCAATGAACTAATTGACAAAGAAGCACATGATATGATTGAAGTGGTTGAATCAGCCAATGGTCCTGATTGGAATGGTTTCATGAAATCAGTAGAGGCTTCTGACATCAATGACAAAAATGCTATTCTTAATGTG
Organism: Chlorobiota bacterium; assembly: GCA_030596395.1. Classification (GTDB taxonomy): domain Bacteria; phylum Bacteroidota; class Bacteroidia; order Bacteroidales; family F082; genus JAADID01. Next base: position 20,584 of record JAUVKF010000038.1, read on the forward strand.
ATTAACTCCGCTTCAGGTTCTGCCGATAAAGAAGCAGAGATCAGGAATATGATTTTGATCTATCCTGAACTCGAAAGAGATATTCTTCCTCCTTTAAGGCGCGCAATGATTGATGTGAACACTTATGAGCCAAAAAGGACTGCTGAAGAAATTGCAAGCCTTTCAACTTCGGACCCTGAACAATTAAGTATGGCCGAGCTATTCTATGCAGCAACTTTAACTGATGATAACGGAACAAAACGCGTTATTTATGCAAGCATTCAGGAAAAATACCCGAAATGCTACAGAGCTTATAACAATGCCGCCGCAGTTGAACTGGATGAAGGTAATCTTGATGAAGCAAAAGCATTGCTCGACAAAGCCGCTGCCATCAAAGATGATTCCTACCAGGTGTGGAACAATTATGGTGCTTATTATGCTATGTCGCATGATTATTACAATGCAAAAAACAGCTTTAACAAATCAGAACAATTGGGTGGCAATGTTGATTACAACATGGGCTTAGTCAATATTTATTATGGCAACTATGCTGCAGCTGTTTCCAATTTAAGTGCATATAACTGTGACTTTAATTTAGGTTTGGCCCAGATGCTTAACGGCGATAATAACGGCGCCAAAAACACGCTAGGTTGTGTTGATCCTCAGGATGTTGAAACCAATTACCTGCAAGCTATAGTGGGTGCCCGTTCGAACGACAAGGCAATGACACTCGATTACCTTGGTAAAACATTTAAGCTGGCTCCTGAAATGAAGGAAAAAGCAATGTACGACAGAGAATTTATCAAGTTCTACAATGAACCAGATTTTAAAGCACTGGTTGGTATGACAGAATAAAATATTAACTTTTTTCGTGAAGAAAGTCCTGTTCGGTCGAGCAGGACTTTTTTTGTACCCTAATTTAGAATGTAATACGGTGAACGCCAATAGGGTAATCCTGATGGATTAATTGCTCAACTTTTAGATAATCTTCGTTGTTTTGAACAAAATCTATATTATTGGTATCAAGTATTAGTACTCTTAAATCTTTCTGCTGTTTAATGAATTCAAAGTAGCCTTGCTGAATCTTTTCCAGGTATTCATCTTTAATCTCCTGTTCATAAGGCCTGCCCCTTAATTTGATATTTTGCTGCAGTTTAGGGGTATCAACATAAAGATAAACCAGCAATTCAGGCTTTGGAAGTTGCTGGTAAATGATATTAAAAAAACGGGTGTACAATCTGTGTTCATCCTCGCTCAATGTCTTCCTGGCAAAAATCAGTGATTTGATGATGAAATAATCGGAAATGGTAAAACTCTTAAAAAGATCCTGTGGACCCAGCTGATCCTTTAATTGCTGAAAACGGGAAGCCAGGAACGACATTTCGAGTGGAAAAGCATATTTTTCGGGTTCTTTATAAAACTTTGGCAAGAAGGAATTGTCCTCAAATTGCTCCAGTATCAGTTTGGCATTGTATTGTTCGGCAATACGTGTTGCCAGCGATGTTTTCCCCGCCCCGATATTTCCCTCTATGGCAATAAAATTATATTCCATTTTCGTTCTTAAAAATCCATACTTCTCCTATATCTCCTGTTTGCTCAAGCAATTCCTTGTTTGTCAAATGTAAAACCGGATGTGTAAAATTTCCTGCTACCTCAGCTAACGGCATTAATGTAAATTTACGTTCATGCAGCCTGGGATGTGGAATAATGAGATCATTAGATTTAATGATTTCACTGCCAAAATATAAAATATCAATATCAATCGTCCTTGATGAATAATTACGATCCACTCTAATTCTACCCAGGTTCTTTTCTATTTGAAGAATTTCGGAAAGGATTTCATAGGCAGATAAGGTGGAACGAACCATGAGCACCTGATTTAAAAAGTCAGTATTCGACTCAAAACCCCATGCTGTCGATTCATAAACAGAAGATTGATCAATAATGTCACCAATTCGATTACCAATCTCTAACCGGGCATCACGCAGGAATGATTTCCTGGGTTTAATATTACTTCCTGTTAACAGGTAAACCTCCTTTTTATTCCCCATTTTAATTGAGCAAGCTACAAAGTTAAAAAAGAGGTGTGTTCATGTGTTCCTTTTTCGCCATTAATTTGCTAATATTGTATATTATTCTCTAATCCATAATATTTATCAATCATGAAAGAGTTCTTTAAATTTATGTTCGCGTCCTTTATTGGCACGCTCTTAACCTTACTTATTGTGTTCATCTTCTTTGGGATGATAGCCGGCATAGTGGCCATGGCCGAAAAGGAAGAAGTAAAAATTGATGAAAACACCATTTTGCACATAAAATGGGAAACCCCTATTCAGGACCGGAGTTCCGAAAATCCTTTCGAAGGATTTGATTTTATGAGTATGCAGTCGAAAAAACCAATGGGTTTAAACGACATACTTAAAAACATCGAAAAAGCTGCAAACGACCCTGATATTTCCGGTATTTTCCTTGACATGGAAACAATCCCGGCAGGTAGTTCAACCACCGAGGAGATCAGGAACAAGCTATTGGAATTTAAGGAATCGGGCAAGTTTATCCTCAGTTATGCAAACAACTACGACCAGAAAGCCTATTATCTTGCCAGCCTGGCTGATGAGATATACATGAACCCTGACGGTTTTCTTCTGTTCAAAGGGATTCATATTCAATTGACTTTTCTGAAAAATTTGCTTGATAAACTTGAAATTGAAATGCAAATAGTACGCGGCCCCGACAATAAATATAAAAGCGCAGTGGAGCCGCTGATGCTCGACAAGGTGAGTGAAGCAAACCGCGAACAATTGCAAACGCTAATTGATTCTATGTGGGGGAAAATATTGATTGCTATTTCCAAAAGTCGCGGAATAAGCGTTGAGGACTTAAACCTTGCAGCCGACAACCTGGATGCAACCGATGCGGAAAAAGCATTGGAATTAAAATTTGTTGATGGGCTTTTGTACAAGGACGAGATCATCGCTATGCTAAAAGAAAAAACCGGAACTGATGCCGACGATGACCTGGAATCCATCAGTTTTGGTAAATATGACAATGTAAAACCGGCTAAAAAACAAAAGATATCGAAAAAAAGGATTGCTGTTGTTTATGCACAGGGTGATATTGTACAGGGCAAGGGTGCTAAAAATTCGATTGGTGCTGAAACCATGTCTAAAGCCTTACGCAAAGCAAGAGAAGACGACAAAGTAAAGGCTATTGTTCTCAGGGTAAACTCGCCGGGAGGTGATGCACTGGCATCGGAAGTGATCAGGCGCGAAGTAGAACTTGCAGGAAAAGAAAAACCCGTTGTGGTTTCGATGGGCGACCTGGCAGCTTCGGGCGGTTACTGGATATCAACCAATGCCGATTATATTTTTGCTCAAAACTCAACCATTACAGGTTCAATCGGTGTGTTTGGAGTAATTCCTAATTTTAAAGACCTGTTCAATAACAAACTGGGCGTCAACTTCAATGATATAATGACCAATAAAAACTCAGATTTTATAGATGTGATGAAACCCATGAGTGATTTTCAGCACAAGAAACTGGATGAATTTATCATTAAAATTTACGACCAGTTCGTCAACCTGGTAGCTACAACTCGCGATCTCGATCCTGATTATGTTGATGGTATTGCAAAAGGCCGCGTATGGTCAGGAACCGATGCGCTCGAACTGGGATTAATTGATGAGATTGGCGGTCTGGAAGATGCCATTGCTTTCGCTTCCGAAAAGGCTGAATTGGGTGAAGATTACCGCATTCGTGAATACCCGATCAGGAAACCTTTCTTCGAACAATTGATTGAGGAATTAACAGGCGACACCAAAGCGCGCATGATTGATGAAGAATTAGGTGCTTTCAAAACCTATTACGACCAGATTCAAACCCTCCAAAAAATGCAAGGCGTTCAGGCACGTTTGCCATTCTTTTATTCGATGAATTAACTGATAAATACTTTTAATGCGGGATAAGGGTAGCGAGAGTTACTTTTATCCCGTTTTTATTACCGGATAATGATAAGTTTTGTCTCTATATAACTAAGTTGTGGGCAATATAAAAGGATAAAAAAATGAGTATAATTGGAACTACAATCAAAGGTTACAAAATAATCGAATTTATTGATAGCGGTGGATTCGGTTCGGTGTATAAAGCTGATAAAGAAGATGTTCTATATGCAATAAAAGTTTTCAGAGAAGATTACGTTCTAAAAGAATTTAGAGAGAAAGGTGAAAATAATAGAATTAAAAGAGAAATAGACATTATGAAGTCTGTTTCACACCCAAATCTCATTAATTATGTGGATGATTTTAAGGAAACCATATCGGGAGTTCCTTCCTATTTTCTTGTAATGGAGTTTGCCGAGGGAATTAATTTGAGAAAACTCCTTAATCAAAAAAAAATAACCGAAGTTGAAGCTATTAATTTGTTATTGAAAATATTAGATGGGATAAATGCTCTTCATTCTATCCGTGGTGAGAATGAAGATACTGGTATAATACATCGTGATTTAAAACCAGAAAATATTATTGTCAATAATGATGAAATTAAAATTCTTGATTATGGTATTTCAAAAATAATTGATTACACTTCAATTACAAGCACTGGTGAAGTTATGGGGTCACCAATTTATATGTCTCCTGAACAAGTTAAAGATAGTAAGCATATTGACAAAAGAAGTGATTTATACACATTAGGACTTATATTATACGAAATGCTAACAAATCACTTGCCGTATCAATCTTCAAGTATCCCAGAACTGTTCAATAAAATTATTAATGAGCAACCTATTCCACCTAGAAGATGGGAACCACTTATCAATAATGAAATTGAAAATATAATTTTAAAACTATTAGAAAAGGTTCCATATAAAAGATATCATAGTACGAGAGAATTAAAAACTACAATTACAAACATTAATGGAACTCAAATAGTTCCAAGTTATGACACGTCAATAAGGATGTATATCAGAATGTATAATGAGAAATCTGCATTTGAAGAATTCTCAAAAAGATATCAAGAAGAGATTAATGTAATATTTCCAATAAATTACCAAAATTTAAGACAAACAAAAAATATTCTTCCAATGTTGAGAAAGGGTGAATTCAATATTATTATTGACCCAGCAACAATACGACTTGCATATTCTGCGCAGCAAGATGTAAAAGGTTTACAAGAATTGCCTTATGCACCATCTAAGTTTAATATTATAACGCCACAGTATTTATCAGACAACTCTAAAAAGAAAGAATACGTTGGTCAAGTAATTGATGAACAAGCAAAAATTTCTCCTGATATACTGCTTACACCTTTTCATTATGTGCATAATACAAGTATCCCTGCAACACACAGACGAAATCCCGTTGAAGAATGGTTTGACCTTGATATTAAATTGATAAAAGAAAGCATTGACTACAAAAACTCAAAACCTGAATATTGGAATACCCCGTTATATGCTGGAATATGTATAAATAGCGAAAGCTTATTAGACCAAACTTTCAAAGAAGATTTTCTAAATATATTTTCATCATTAGCGTGCGATGGATACTTAATTTATGTAGATAATATTAGTAATGAAACTAATTCTGCATCATTATATCATTATATTAATGCTTTAACCACACTACAATTATTTACTCAAAAACCAGTAATTGCTGGTAGGGTAAGCCCTGGTATTGGATTAGGATTAATTTCAGCTGGTATAAGTGGCTTTTCTACTGGAACTGCAAGATTTGAGACTTTCTACGAAGACTTATATAAAGAAGTAGCTGATGCCTACAATATGTATGAAAGATACTATTTTCCTGAATTATTAGGAACAATTGCAATTAATAGAAAAACTCCTGTTAAATTAAAACAAATTTTTGATACAATAGGTTATTGTAATTGTCATTATTGTTCTGGAAAATCATATGTTGACATTATCAAAGCTCCAAATAATAAATTGCATTTTTTAGAAAATATTCATAAAGAGATTGCTGACATAAAAAACATTGAGAAAAATGAAAGAATGTCATATTTTTTACAAAGAATAGATAAAGCAATTACAAATTACAATAAATTAAAAAGTATCTTTAAGTCCTCTGATTATTCATATTTACATAACTGGAAATCAGTTTTTGAAGAATTAAATAAATAAAGGTTTTTCTTATGTTTAGATATGAAAAAGATATGATACCCGTATTAAAAGAATTCTTTAAAGAAAGATTTAATCAAAATTTATCGGTTGAAGAATTAAATACTGGTATTGGCATCGCAGATATTGTTTTCACAAAAAAGATAAATCGGAGAGATTATTACTTTGATAATTTTGAATTATTGTTTCATACCTTAACTCTCATAAACAGAAAAAATAAAAAGATTTCTGAAATTGACTTCAGCACAAGATTTTCAAAAAAACAGATAAACAGTATTATTGAAAAATATCTTACGTTGGAATTAATAGAAGAATATGATTCTGAGTATTATTATGTTAAAAATAAATTGCCCCCAACCATTACTGAATTTTATGCGATTGAAGCAAAATTAAAAGACTGGAAAAGCGGCTTATACCAAGCAATAAGATATAAAAATTTTGCTCAAAAATCATTTTTAGCATTGTCTTCTGAATATATCCATCGAGTTGATAAAAATTTGTTAATTGAAAATAGAATTGGTCTTATTTCAGTTGCATTAGAAAATACAAGAATAATAATTAACCCGAGAAAAGATAACCCTAATGATAAAGTTGCATTCTATTATTTAGGAGATAAGTTTACAAAAAATGTGTTTTTAAACTACGAACAAGAAAAATACTGCCCACAACAATGGCTATAAGTAATGCAGGTTTTGTACTAATATTGAATATTTATAGCATTAACAAAATTTGTAGTAAATTGAAGATTTGGTGCTATAAAACCCCCGCACTACTCATAGCCAAACCGTTTCAAAAAATAAAATTATCAATTTCAAAAACGTACTGAATTACGAAAATTATAAACTAATCGAAAATAACAAACCTTACTATGAACAAAAAGAAAATTTTAGTTTTAGGCGCTGGAATGGTAGTTAAACCGGCAGTGGATTATTTTTTGGATAAATGCAATTATCATGTAACTATAGCAACAAGAACAGTATCAAAAGCTCAGGCAATAATAGCCGGAAGAGATAATACATCTGCAGTTCAATGGGATGCAACAGATTTTGAGAAGCTCGACAAACTGGTTCCCCAGGCTGATCTGGTTGTAAATTTTATCCCTCCTGCCTTCCAGGCAGAATCAACCAGGATATGTATCAAGCATAAAAAGCATATGATACATACTGATTTTACAATTCCCGAAGTAGCAGCGATGGACGAAGAGGCTAAAAAAGCCGATGTGATTATTTTAAACGAAATAGGTGAAGATCCGGGTATTGATCATATGGGCATAAAAATGTCACTTGATGAAATTAAAAGAAAAGGAGGCAAAGTTATAAGCCTTGATTCGTACGGAGCTGGATTACCATCATTTGAAGATAACAGAAACCCTTTCGGTTACAAATTTTCGTGGAATCCAAAAGGACTGATGAAATCAGCTATGGCTTCCGGAGAATATATTAAGGAAGGTAAAATTATCAAGGCAACTAATCTTTTTGATCATTTCCGTATTGTTGACCTTGAAGGTCTGGGAACATTTGAAACCTATCCCAACAGAACATGTGCAGTATATAAGGAGCCGTACGAACTTGATGATGATGTTAGTTTCTACAGGGGTTTACTCAGGTTTACAGGCTGGTGCAATACGATAAGAAAGTTTATGAAGCTGAACCTGTTAGATTATCAAACTATTAATAATTATGAAAATTTGACATATGATAAGTTCATAAGTCGCCTTGTAAATTCATCTGAAAACGGAGCAGATGCAATTGCCAATTATTTTAATCTCGATATAAAGGATGATTTTATAAACAGGTTAAGATGGCTGGGGTTTTTCGAAGATAAACAAATAGCTATCAATGAAGGCTCAAATGTGGATGTGCTGGTTGATTTGATGCTGAAAAAAATGTCGTATCAGCCACACGAAAAAGATATGGCGATGATCCATGATGATATTATCGTTGATTTTAACGGTAAAAGGGAAAAATGGTCATCAACAGTGGTAGTTAATGGGATTCCGGGAGGCCATAGTGCAATGGCACAGACTGTTTCATTACCTGTGGCTATTGCTGCCAGATTGATACTTGAAGGAAAAATAAAATTGAGGGGCTCGGTATTGCCTATTTACCCGGAGATATACAATCCTGTTCTTGAGGAACTTGAGGAATTTGGAATAAAATACAACCACCGGAAGAGAGCGATTGATTAAACGGATAGGGGAATTCTCACTGGTTTAAGTCTGAGGCTTAAACCCAAATGATATAATTTATTTGATAGGTAACGAAACAGTTAAAGGTCAAGAAATGAAAAAAAAGAAAGGATTTTGGAAATCCTTTACTGATGGTATTAGTGAGGTTATTGGATTCATACTTGAGATTTTCAGTAAACAATAAGTAATACTTTAGCCGTAGACCTTAATGAAAACAACCCTGATCAATATCACATTCATTTTATTTACCCCCTTTCTCGTTGCACAACCGGGGTTTTCTGATCGACTTTCTGATGCTGCTTTGGAATTAATAAAACAAGAGGTTACTTATGATCCTGCATATTTCAGTATCAATTATCCGAACGGCGATATTCCTGCCGACAAAGGGGTTTGTACAGATGTAATAATCAGGTCCTACCGCTTATTGGACATCGATTTGCAAAAAGAAGTCCATGAAGACATGCTGTCAAATTTTGATGAATACCCAAACATCTGGGGATTAACCGAAACAGACAAAAACATTGATCATCGCAGGGTTCCTAATTTAATGATTTTCTTTTCGAGACATGGGAAAGTAAAACCAATCAGTAAACAACCTGATGATTATTCGCCCGGCGACATTGTATGCTGGGATCTGGGTAATGGCACTACGCACATCGGTATTGTTGTAAATAAAAAATCGAATGATGGGGAGCGTTTTCTGATTGTCCACAATATTGGTGGCGGACAAGTTATCGCTGATTGTTTATTCGATTTCCAAATCATCGGTCATTATTATTACGAAAAATAAAATGAGTAAAATAAAACCCGGTATTGTATTAGTTATTGTCGCTTTGGGCTTTATGCTCATTTTCTACCGTGCTGTCCTGTTTAACCCAAATGCCTATCTTTTCAGCGACAAGGGTGATGGCATCAAAAACTACTACACCTATTATTATCATATTGTTCATGATACTTCGTGTATAAATTTCGAAGGGATGAATTATCCGTTCGGGGAGCATTTTCTTTACACGGATTGCCATCCCGTACTGGCAAATTTGTTTAAGTTTTTCAATGATAATGATTTCTTTACGCAATATGCGATTGGCATCCTAAACCTTTTGATGATGCTTTCGATTTTCATTACTTTCTTCCTGATTTACTTTATTTTACTTGAATTCGATATCTATAAATGGACAGCAGTTTTATTCAGTATTGGTATCACATTGCTTGCGCCGCAAATCTTCAGGATGAGCGGACATCTTGCGCTTTCTTACAGCATGGCTATTCCCCTTTCCTGGTTGTTGATACTCAAATATATGAAAGCAAGGAAAAAAGCTGGCTTGATGCTGGCACTGACTGCAAACAACCTATTCTGGTTATTTATTCATTCCTACCTGGGTATTATCCTGTTGTCTTTTCAGTTCGCTTTTATTGTTCTTTGTTTTGTCCTGGATAAAAATTACCGGAAGTCAGGCTTGCATTATCTGAATTTGTTTGTTACAGTAGTGTTTCCCATACTGGTATTTTATATTTTTCTTTTTGTTACAGATAACCATGTTGGCCGTACGGATAACCCTTCCGGGTTTTTCCTTTACAATGCCGAATTTGATGATGTCTTCTTGCCGCATCACCCACCATTACGGCCAATTCTGGATCAATTGCTTGGACCGGTCATCAAACTGAAATGGGAAGCATGGAGTTATGTAGGGCTGGCGACAACAATGGTATTCTTGTTTCTTCTAACCGTATCCATCATCAGTATTTTTAAAAAGGGAAAAAGGAAGACACTGTCTGTTTACTTCAATAATCGAACGCTTACTATTTCATTGCTGGCTGCTTTTGTGGTGTTGCTTTTCGCGATGGCATTCCCTTTTAAGCAATTTCCCCAATTGCTGGAAATATTCCCCGTTCTTAAACAATTCAGGGCAACAGGCAGGTTTGTCTGGGTGTTTTATTTTGTGGCTACTGTTTTCGGAGCTTACTTTTATCAGCTTGTTTACGACAGGTATTTAAACAAAAGAAAGCAGGTCATTGCATATCTTATTGTTTTGGCATCAGGTGTTTTTATGGTTGTTGAAGGAGTCCCCTATCATATTGAAACATCAAATTCTATTACCCGGTCGTCCAATCAATTCAATACTCAGCTTTTAGGCAAAACCTACCAGGAAGCTATTAACTGCATTAATCCCGAAAAATTTCAGGCCATTTTACCCCTGCCTTTTTATTACCAGGGATCAGAAACATTCGCCAGGCCACGACATGACGAAACGATGCGGGCATCCATGATCCTTTCCGCTCATACCGGTTTACCCATGTTTAGCGCTAACCTTACACGTACATCAATTCCTGAAAGCAAGAAGATCGTTCAGCTGGTATCGCCGTCATTTTATGAAAAAACCATTCAGCATGATTTAACCAGTAAAAAGCCTGTACTGATAATAACAACCAATGATCCTATCACACACTACGAACAGAAAATTCTATGGAAATCGAAACAAATATTCAAGTCAGAAAACATTAAACTTTATCAATTAACTTTTGATGATTTATTCAAAAGCGATGCCGATGCTTATTTAAAAGAATTTGAAGCACAGAAAGATAGCCTATTTGAGGATGATATTTTTTTGGTAAGCGATTCCAGTTCATTTTTGTATTTCGAATCATACGAAACCAAACAATCGGACATTGTTTTCAGAGGAACTGGCGCATTCAATAGCGCCAAAAAAGGAAAAAATATTCTGGCAGAATTAAGTCCGGGTACTTTTGAATCAGGCAAAACTTACGCACTCAGTTGCTGGATGTACAATGGTTTTAAAGATGCGTTAAACCTGCACTTTCAGTTAAGAGTTGAAGAATTCGATGAATCAGCCAATTCATGGGAAAACACCATTTGTTTCCCCGAACAAAGTGAAGTAATCAGTGGAAACTGGTCGCTGGTGGAAATGGAATTTAAAGTAAAAAACCCTGACAGTTATGTGTATATTGTCAGCAAAGGTAAACTGAACTCAAAATCACCTTTTGTTGCTGATGAATTGCTTATCAGGGAACAGCATCTTGATGTTTACCGGATGGACACCGTAAAAAAGACCTTGTTCTATAACAATCATGACATAAAATTCTGACTATCTTGTTTGCCATGTTAGTTTGCATAAACAAATAAAAGAATATGAGAAAAACTTTTGCATTAATAATTTCAATCGTTATCATACAGTTTTCAAATGGTCAGGATAAACCATTGACCACAGTAGAACGCACTAATTATGAGGCCACTTCCACTTATACTGAAGTGATGACTTTTATTGGGGAACTGCAAAAGCAATCTGAATTTATAAGGATTGAAACTATCGCAATAACCATTGAGGGACGCGACATACCTTTGATGATAATCGGCAATCCACTCCCTGAAAATGTTGAAGACCTGAAAAATGATGACCGCATAGTAGTTTACCTCCAGGGAAATATCCATGCCGGTGAAGTTGAAGGCAAGGAAGCCACACAAATGATGGCTCGTGACTTATTGAAATATCCCGAATCCGACATCATGAAGAATGTGGTGATACTCATCAATCCGATCTTAAATGCCGATGGAAACGAAAAATTCAGCACCCAAAATCGGAAAAATCAAAATGGTCCCGAAAGTGTTGGTGTAAGGCACAACGGTCAGAACCTCGATTTGAACCGTGATGCCATGAAACTGGAAACCCCGGAGATTAGGGGGCTGGTTATGAATGTTTTGAATAAATGGGACCCTGCTATTTCTGTTGATTGCCACACCACTAATGGGTCTTACCATGAGGAGCCAACCACTTTTGTCTGGATGACGAACCCCAATGGCGATCGAAACCTAATCAACTTTATGCGTGATGAAATGATGCCTAAAGTTCATCGGACATTGTGGGAAAAATATAATGTCGAGAATATTTTTTATGGGGAGTTTATCGACCGGCTGGATTACAGCAAAGGTTGGATCTCCTACGCAGCCGAACCACGTTACCTGGTTAATTATATTGGTATCAGAAATCGCCTGGCAATCCTAAATGAAAATTATGTTTATGCCGATTTTAAAACCCGGGTGAATGCTTCTTATCATTTGCTACTGACCATACTTGAATATGCCTCTGAGAACAAAAAAGAAATTAAAAAATTACTTTCAGAAGTTGATCAGGCAACAATTGCCCGTGGAATGAAACCTGCCTTAACGGACTCATTTGCTATTAAATACAAAGGCTTGCCTACTCCCGAAAAAATCACCATCAAAGCCATTGAAGCCGATACAATTCCAGGTATGAAAGGCTACTGGCGATTCAAACAAAGCGACAGGAAAAGCACCGTTACCGTGGATTACTTTGCCGATTATTTTCTTACAGAAGGTGTAAGGTTTCCTTATGCATACCTACTAACAATAAAAGACCTTGAATTAATCGATGTATTAAAAACACATGGTATTGAGATGGAGCAATTATCAACCGGGATAAATCTGCCCGTTGAAAAGTTTATGATCAATAAGCTTACCGGATCGAAACGGTTAAACCAAGGACATTATACCAACAATATTGAGGGTGAATTTATTGTTGAAGAAAAGGTTTTCACCGAAGGAACCTATGTAATCCGAACTGGTCAAAAGCTTGGCAGTCTTATTGCCTACCTGCTTGAACCCCAATCGGATGACGGTCTATTGGTTTGGAACTATTTCGACCGGTATTTGGTTCCCCAGTGGGGAGGAAGTTATTATCCCTACCCCGTTTACAGGCTTGTGGAAAAACAAAAACTACCATTAAATTAGGTAATAAAACATAAATATGAAATTCATTTTCACTGTAATCTCCTGCATAGTTTTATCAATCAGCGGAACAGCCCAAATCCAAAACCCACGAAATGTGGTTTACGACTGGAAAACAGATACTACTAAACACACCATCTACCTGTCGGAAATGATCCTGGTAGCAACAAAAGGACTTTTCCCAATTATTGATTACCCAAAATTTGTGAGCATGGAAAAAGGAATGGAAGGTTTTTTCGAGCATGAACCGGTTATCAGTGTTGAGATCGGTGGGCTGGCAAAAGCTTATCCATTAAATATGCTCACATTTCATGAAATGGCAAATGATACCCTGGCAGGAATACCCATTCTTCCAACCTATTGCCCACTCTGTAATTCGGGAGTTGTTTTTAACCGCCGCCTGAATTTTGAAGGTAAGGAATACACGCTGGAATTTGAAGTTTCCGGCTTTTTACGAAACAGCAATATGGTAATGTTCGACCGCCTGACCGAAACCTGGTGGCAGCAATTGATGGGTTATGCCATTGTGGGTGAATCTGCCGGGGCAGAATTGAATATTATTCCATCATTAATTATTTCAGTTCAAGAGTTTTTTAAGCGATATCCTGACGGCCAAATCCTGTCAAAAGAAACCGGCTATGACAAGACGATGGAACGTTATGGTACCAATCCTTATGTACATTACGACAGCATCTCTAAAAATCCGTATTCGCGATTTTTTGATGAGAAGAATGTGGATGGTCGCCTCCCTGCAATGGAAAGGATTATTGACATTCAGGATGATGGGGAATACAAGGTCTATCCTTTTACAGCAATTGCCGAAGAAGGTGTGATCAATGACCAATTCAAATCAAAACATGTGGTGTTGTTTTATCAGTCGGGAACTGTATCCAACATGGACGACAAAGAATTATCTAATTCAAAAGATGTAGGTTCGGTTACCATTTTCGACCCACATGTCAACGGCCAGTTACTGACTTTTACGAAGAAAAAGACTAAATTTATTGACGGGCAAACAGGCTCTTACTGGGATATTACCGGACACTGCATCAAAGGAAAGCTGAAAGGAGAACAACTGATGATAGAACCTCACAGCAACCATTTTGCCTTTTCATGGCTGGCCTTTTTTCCTGATTCGGAAATTTACGGGCAATAACAAAACGCTATAATTATTTGATTCAAATCAGTAATTATATTGGTAACTATTCAATAATTTTTCCGTTTATGACTTTAAATGATGTAATGAAAGGTATAATAGACAAAAAGGAGGCTGTTTCAGAGTAAGGATGTCCAAGTGGACAAAAAGGAGGCTGTTTTTTTTCAACAGTTTTTGCTTCATGCCAATATGGATATTATCTTTGTTTTGTCGAGCTAGACGGAAGTAGGCT